>JBBQTR010000069.1:0-10274 GCA_038213095.1 Lysobacterales bacterium
CTTGGTGGCACATCGCACCTTCGATGGCAACCGGCCGAGCCACACCATTCTGGTCGAACGACTCAGCCCGCACAGTCTTGGCGCACTGGTTGCGTTGTACGAGCACAGTGTGTTCGTACAGGGCGTGATCTGGAATATCGACAGCTTCGATCAATGGGGCGTGGAGTTGGGCAAGCAACTGGCCGGCACGGTCGCTTCCCAGCTCAAGCGCGATGCAGCCGCGCAGGACATTCCACTGGCGCACGACAGTTCCACCAACACCCTGATCGAGCGTTATCGCAACAGTCGCAACCAAGCGAATCCGATGCATGAATAATTCAAGCGCTCCTCCGGCCACAAGAATCAGCCCGCTCGCCGGCAAACCGGCGCCACTGAGCCTGCTGGTCGATGTGCCGCGATTGGTGACGGCGTATTACAGCGAACACCCTGATCCCGCAATTGCGGCGCAGCGCGTGGCATTTGGTACATCGGGACATCGAGGCAGCGCATTTGATTGCAGCTTCAACGAAGATCACCTGCTGGCGATCAGCCAAGCCATCTGCAGCTATCGCCGGTCCAAGCAGATCGATGGGCCTTTGTTCATCGGCTGCGACACGCATGCGCTGTCGGCGCCGGCATTCGCCACCGCAATTGAAGTCCTCGCCGCCAACGACGTGCAGGTACTAATCTCACAAGGTGGCGAATACACGCCCACCCCTGCGGTCTCGCACGCCATCCTGGCTTACAACCGTGGCCGCAGCAGTGGTTGTGCCGACGGCATCGTGATTACGCCTTCGCACAATCCACCCGACAACGGTGGCTTTAAATACAACCCACCCAATGGCGGCCCGGCGGATACCGACGTCACCGGCTGGATTCAGGACGAAGCCAACCGCCTGCTTGAAGCCAAATTATCTGGTGTCAAACACATTACGTTCGCTGCCGCACGCCGCGGTGCGAATGTCCGCGAGCATGATTTTCTCGGAGATTATGTTGCTGATCTCGGCGCGGCATTGGATTTTGATCTCATTCGCAGCGCGAAGCTCAAGCTAGGCGTCGATCCCCTGGGCGGCGCCGGCGTCCATTACTGGGCGCGGATCGCCGAGCATTACAACATCGACCTCGATGTCGTCAGCGAGGATGTCGATCCCACGTTTCGCTTCATGACCGTGGACTGGGACGACAAGATACGCATGGATCCGTCATCGCCCTATGCGATGCAGCGCCTGCTCGGCCTGAAGGACAAGTATGACGTCGCCATGGCATGCGACACCGATCACGACCGCCACGGGATCGTGACGCGTAGTGCTGGGCTGCTTCCGCCCAACCATTACCTGAGCGTGGCCATAGATCACCTGTTCCGTCAGCGTCTGCAATGGCGCGGCGATGCGGCGATTGGCAAGACGGTGGTCAGCACCAGCATGATCGATCGCGTCGCGACGGCATTGGGACGCAAGCTGTTCGAGGTGCCGGTGGGCTTTAAGTGGTTCGCCGATGGATTGTTCGATGGTTCTCTCGGTTTCGGTGGAGAGGAAAGTGCGGGTGCCTCTTTCCTGCGTCGTGACGGAAAAGTCTGGACAACCGACAAGGACGGCATCGTCTCGGCGTTGCTAGCGGCGGAAATCACGGCCCGCCACGGGCGTGACCCCGGCGAGCTATATGTCGAACTGGAACAACAGCAGGGCCCGATGTTCGCCGATCGCGTAGAAGCACCTGCCACGGCTGCGCAAAAATCCAAGCTCGGCAAACTGTCGCCAGATCAAGTTCAGCACAAACAACTTGCCGGCGACCCAATCACGAATGTGATGGATCACGCTCCCGGGAACAAGGCGCCAATCGGCGGCATCAAGGTCACTACCGCAAATGGCTGGTTTGCGGCGCGCCCCTCCGGCACCGAGGACATCTACAAGATCTATGCGGAAAGTTTCCGCGATCAGGCGCACTTGAAACAGATACTTGCAGAAGCGCAAAGCGTGGTCGACAGCGCAATCGGCGCGCACTGACTACTGGACATTCCAGGAACCTGCTCCAAAAAATTAGGACACCGACATGAGTGACGCTCTCGACCTGCAATGCATCAACACGCTGCGCTTCCTGTCGGTGGACATGGTGCAGAAGGCCGACAGCGGCCACCCCGGCCTGCCGCTGGGTGCCGCACCGATGGCGTATGCGCTGTGGACGCAGCAGCTCAAGCATAACCCGCGCAATCCGTCATGGGCCGATCGCGACCGCTTCGTATTGTCTGCCGGACATGGCTCGGCGCTGCTCTACAGCCTGCTGTACATGACCGGCTACGACCTGACGCTGGACGACATCAAGCAGTTCCGCCAGTGGGGCAGCAAGACGCCCGGACATCCCGAGCGCGAGCACACTGCCGGCGTCGAAGTCACCACTGGCCCGCTCGGCCAGGGATTTGCCAACGCAGTCGGCATGGCGATTGGCGAGGCGCAGCTCGCTGCGCGCTACAACCGCGACGGACACGCCATTGTCGATCACCAGACCTGGGTGCTCGCCAGCGATGGAGACCTGATGGAAGGCGTCGCGTCGGAAGCGGCGTCGCTGGCCGGGCACCTCAAGCTCGGCAAGTTGACGGTGCTGTACGACGATAACCATGTGACGCTTGCTGCTGGCACGCCGATCACTTTCACCGAAGATCGCGCGGCACGTTTCGAGGCTTATGGCTGGCACACGGTGCACATTGCCGATGGCAACGATATCGATGCGATCGGTGCCGCGCTCGCGCAGGCGCGTGCGGAAACGACGCGTCCATCGCTTATCCTGGTCGACACGCATATCGGCTTCGGTTCGCCCGAGCAGGACAGCTTCAAGGCCCACGGTTCGCCGCTGGGCGTGGAGGACGTGCGCAAGACCAAGCAGAACCTCGGCTGGCCGGTCGAGCCACCGTTCCTGGTACCTGATGCAGCGCTTAAGAAAATGCATGAAGCGCTCGACCGCGGCGCAAGCGAGGAAAAAAAATGGGACGAACGCATGGCTGCGTACACGCAGGCGTTTCCCGAATTGGCGGCGGAACTAAAACGCAGCCTGCAAGGCGAGTTGTCACCCGGATGGGATGCCGACATTCCGGTGTTTCCCGCAGACGCCAAGGGCATGGCCACGCGCGATGCCGGTGGCAAGGTCATGAATGCGATCGCGCCGAAGTTGCCCACGCTGACCGGTGGCTCGGCGGACCTCGACCCGTCGACCAAGACCGCACTGAAAGGACTCGGGGATTTCAATCCACAACCGACACCTGGCGAAGACGAACAGGGTTCCGACGGAGGCGGCTGGAGCTATGCGGGTCGCAACCTGCATTTCGGAGTGCGCGAGCACGCAATGGGATCGATCGCAAACGGTCTGGCGGCGCACGGGGGTTTCAGTCCGTTTGGTTCGACGTTCCTGATCTTCTCTGACTACATGCGCCCTCCAATTCGCCTGGCCGCTTTGATGAAGCTGCATGTCATCCATGTGTTCACCCACGACAGCATCGCGGTGGGCGAGGACGGGCCGACTCACGAACCGGTCGAGCAATTGGCGGGCCTTCGTGCAATCCCGGGAGTGACCGTGCTTCGCCCCGGCGATGCAAATGAAACCGCCGTCGCATGGCGCGTAGCACTGGAATCGCGTGATCGCCCGATGCTGTTCGCGTTGAGCCGTCAAAGCATGCCGACGCTGGACCGCACGCGTTACGCGTCGGCTGATGGCTTGCGCAAGGGCGCCTATGTCCTGGCAGATGCAAAGGACGGCAAGCCGCAACTGATCCTGATCGCCAGCGGCTCAGAAGTTGGTCTTGTGGTCGCGGCCGCGCAGAAACTCGAAGATTACGGAATCGCGGTTCGCGTGGTGTCGATGCCGAGTTGGGACCTCTTCGACGCACAGCCGCAGGCCTATCGCGATGAAGTGCTGCCGCACACGGTGCGCGCGCGACTGGCGGTGGAAGCCGGTAGCACGCAAGGCTGGCATCGTTACGTTGGCGATGGTGGCGACGTACTCGGGATCGACCGCTTCGGCGCTTCTGCGCCCGGCGATACGGTGCTGCGCGAATATGGTTTCACCGTCGAGAACGTCTGCGCCCGGGCGAAGGCGCTGCTGCGCTGAGAGCAGGCAATACGTAACACGGAGGCTCGAAGCATGTCCACGACATTCAAGGTCGGTGATCACGTCCGCTGGAATTCCGAAGCCGGTCATGTCAGCGGCAGGATCATCAAGATCCACGTCCGCGACTTCGACTACAAGGGCCACACCCATCGGGCAAGCGCGGATGATCCGCAATACGAGATCAAGAGCGACAAGACCGACCACATCGCAGCGCACAAGGGCGCGGCTTTGCACAGGATCGATTGATTTTCAGCACCCCGGCAGGCGGTGTCTTGTTTGTCGCTATAGGCCGAACGGATAGGTATCAGGCATCCCCACCCCATGGCCCGATGGCAATGCCGAGACAGCGGTGGTGCGGTCGAACCATGCCCATGCATCGAATTGTTGCGGCAGCGACACTGTCGAATAGTGGCTCCAGCGCTCGGTGTCCGGACGATAGATCACACCAATGAAGCGTTCCAGGTATGGCTCCAGAAGTGCCGCGCGTAGCTGCGGATGCACGCCGTCGCGTAGATCAAGCAGGCAGCGCTCCATACCGGCTTCGTGAAACAGATGTTCGACGCTGTCCGGGCGCGAAGGGTTGACGTTCATGATCTGCATCGGCGCATCCCAGTCGCTCGCTGCGGCGACGGTGCCGGTGTGGGTGCCGAACCCGATCAGCGCTGCGCCACCAGTGTCGCAGGCACCGAAGTGTTCACGACACAGTTGGCCGAGGTTGATCTCTTCTCGAACGCGGCCCATCTCGGTGTAGCGAGCATCGCCGATGTGCGAGTTGTGCGCCCAGACCACCGCACGCGCACCTTTGCCGCCGGCATCAAGCAGTTGTTGCAGGGTCTCGAACATGTGCGTGTCGCGCAGGTTCCAGGATTCGGCAGCGCCGTAATACATCGCGCGGTAATAGGCTTCTGCGTTGCGCACCAGGCGCGCGTTCTGGGTCGCATCGAGGAAATTCTCGCCGTCGTGTCGAGTATATTCGAGTCGATTTCCCAGCAGTTCGCGCAGCATGTCCGTGACCGGCCGTTCGCACAGCGCGAAACCTCGGGTCAGGGCCATATGTCCGTACTCGGCAGGTTCGTTCGCCCACGGTGTCAGGCAGCCATAGCGTTTTCGCGCGATGCGCGCCGCATCCGGGTCGACACTGTCGAGGTAGTCGATCACCGCACGGATCGAACTGTTGAGGCTGTACAGATCCAGGCCGTAGAAACCTGCACGTGAGGTTGCCGGGCGGCCGTCGTTGTAATCGCGCAGCCAACCGACGAACGCATCGACTTCAGCGTTGCGCCACATCCAGGTCGGAAAGCGTTGGAATGGCTTCGAACTATCGTCGCGCGCCGGCTTGTGGCGCACGTGGCGATCAATCGCTGCGGCATCCGGCCAGTCGGCTTCGACCGCAACCATGCTGAAGCCGTGCGCCTCGATCAGATGCCGCGTGATCGCGGCGCGGGCGCGATAGAACTCCGATGTGCCGTGGCTGGCTTCGCCCAGCAATACCACGCGCGCGTTTGCGAAACAGTCGAACATGCTGCCAAATGCGGGGTCGTCGAAAGCCGGCAATGCCTCGGCCGCGTTGCGGATCAGCGAAGGAACCGCGCCATTTGCCGAAGACCTGGACGGGGTGTGGTTTTGGCCATCGTCCTCGTGCCATCCATGTTCGCCAATCAGCGGCACGAATAATACGTCGCCCAATGTTTCCTGATGAAAGGTGTCCTCACCTGTGCGAGTGAGCTTGACCAGCTGTTGCCGTTGCGGCGTATCGCCGACCGGCATGACCAGCCGGCCGCCGATCGCCAGTTGCCGACGCAATGCATCGGGAACATGCGGGCCGCCTGCCGCGGCAAGGATCGCATCGAACGGCGCCGCTTCCGGCCATCCGCCGCTGCCGTCGCCGGCGCGCAACTCGATGTTGCCGTAACCCAGCTGCGCGAAACGTTCTTGCGCGCGCTGGACGAGCACGTCGTGGCGATCGATCGCATGGACTTGTCCTGCGATCGCAGCAATGACCGCTGCTGCGTAGCCCGACCCGGCGCCGATTTCGAGCACGCGGTCACCGGGACGGATGGCCGCCGCCTCGATCATCAATGCGACGATGTACGGCTGTGAGATGGTTTGTCCGGCCTCGATCGGCAGCGGAGAATCCTCGTAGGCGAATTCGCGCATTGCACTCGAGACAAATTCTTCCCGTGGAATATGCCCCATTGCGTCCAGTACCAACGGGTCACGCACGCCACGTGCCGCAATCTGTCTTTCGACCATCAGACGACGCTGGCGCGCGAAATCGCTCATGTTATGTAACGCTCATAGCCGCGAGTGCCAACACAGGGCAAAAGGCGACGCGCAGTCCGCAGCCGCGGCCATCTACGCGATGACCAGGACGAAACGATTCCCGTATTCGCGATCGCAGCGTCCGTGGTCTGATCGTGCCGGAAGCTTGCATTCCGCTGGTCCGCCCGGATGTGGTCTGGCGGATCACTGATGCGCTTCACGTGTACGCGTCGCTTTCTTGGTGGCAGCAGATCGACTGGCCTCGCCCGTGGTTCTCGCCGCCTTGCGCGCCGCTGCGGAACGATCCGACGCGGAGCGTTTTTTGGCCGCCGTCTTGGCGTGGGCGGACAAGGCCTTTTTCGATACGGAAGAATGACCTTCATGCTTGAGCGCTTCGCTGACCGCAAGCGAACGGTTCCTGGACGGCGTCTTGTGCTGCTTGGCAGCGTCAGCATCCTGCTGGGCCTTCTTGCGTGTCGCTTCCGATGCATTGCCTGTGGGTGCGAGCACCTTCACACCAGCACGGCGGGCTTTCGACAATCCGATCGCGATGGCCTGCTTGGTCGAACGTGCGCCATGCTTGCCTTCGCGGATGTGCTCGATTTCCTCATGCACATATTCGCCGGCTTGCGTGCTTGCTGATTTCCCCTTGCGCTTATCGTCGGCCGCGCGGCGTTGGGTTTCTTTCTCGGGCATCTCGTTATCCAAGTTACCAGAAGCCATCACATGGTGGCTTGCCCTTGGTTAGCCCGAAGTGACGACTTCAAGTCTGCGAGTAATTTTCGATTCCGTGTAGGTAGGACTGCGATAGTCCCATCGGAAAATTGGTAATAGGATTGCAGCCCAGCCGGATGCCAGCGCCCGCGTCGATGAGAGTGCCCTTGGCTGAAATCGGCTCGGGGTAATGCAACGAGTCCGATAGCAACTGGACGACCCCGGTGTAACCAGCCCCTGCATGACCCGCGTTCCTCACAGCAGCCCTGCACGGCAATGGGGCCATGTCCTGGTTTGGCCTGCTAGGCTGCGCTGCCCCAAGTCGCCTTTGTCCATGCGCTCACGCACTTCCTTCCGCTCGATAACCTGCGCTGCAGGCGCAGTACTCGCGTTGCTGCTTGTTAGCTGTTCCGAACGGCCCCAACGCACGGCCGCTGATGCGCGCGCGGACATTTCGCGGCATATCCCTGCGGGGATCCCGGATCGCACAGGTTGGGCGAATGACCTCTACGCGGCGTTCGACACACAGGACATCGCTCCGAGCGCTTCCAACGTATGCGCGGCGATTGCGGTGATCGAACAGGAATCAACGTTCCGCGCCGATCCACCGGTGCCCGGCTTGCCGCAGATCGCGCGCGCGGAAATCGACCGGCGTGCGGCCGTGCTGCATGTGCCGCGCTTCGTGGTCGATGCGGCGCTGGCGATCCATGCGCCCGATGGTCGCAGTTATGCCGAGCACCTGGCTGGCGTACACACGGAGGATCAGTTGAGCGACCTGTTCGAGCAGATGATCGGTGCGGTACCGATGGGGCGTCGCCTGCTGGGGGGTCTCAATCCGGTGCATACCGCCGGGCCGATGCAGGTCAGCGTCGCCTTTGCGCAGGCCCATGCACGCGGCTATCCGTATCCACCGCAGGGTTCGATCCGGCACGAGGTCTTCAGCCGCCGCGGCGGATTGTATTTCGGGGTGAAGCATCTGCTCGGCTACCCGACGCATTACCCGCGCATGTTGTATCGCTTCGCCGACTTCAACGCGGGCCAGTACGCGAGTCGCAATGCGGCATTCCAGCGCGCCGCCTCGGTTGCATCGGGCATCGTGCTGGCGCAGGACGGCGACCTGATCCGGCCTGGTGCAACACTTGATGCGCCAGGCCCGACCGAGGCCGTGCTCCGCCGCCTGCAGCCACCCCTGCCAATGGATGCCGCGGGAATCCGACGCGACTTGCAAAGGAGCGACAGCTTGGCATTCGAGGACACCGCGTTGTATGGCGACGTCTACGCAGTGGCGGAAGCCCGCGCAAAAGGTCCGCTGACTCACGCACGTGTCCCGGACATCACGCTTCACGGGCCCAAGCTCACGCGCAAATTGACGACGGCCTGGTATGCCGCTCGCGTCGATGCGCGTTACGACCGGTGCCTACGGGGGAAGTGACGTACCGCCAGCTACACGTTTCGACATTCAGGACGCATCCCGGATCGATCAATCTTCGCCGTGCTCATTCCTTCTTGATCGCATGCCCGCCGAACTCGTTGCGCATCGCAGCCAGCAGCTTGTCCGAGAACGAGTCGCTATCGCGAGAGCGCAGGCGTTCGATCAGTGCCTGGGTGATGATCGGCGCCGGCACGTTCAGATCGATCGCCTCGGCGACCGTCCAGCGTCCCTCGCCGGAATCGTCAACGTAAGGTGCGATGCCGTCGAGTTTCGGATTCTTGCCGAGCGCATCGCTGGTCAGGTCCAGCAACCACGATCGCACGACGCTGCCATAGCGCCAGATTTCCGCGACCTGGTGCAGGTCGAGCGCGAATTCTTCCTTGTGCCCTAGGATCGAAAATCCTTCGGCGTAGGCCTGCATCATTCCGTACTCGATGCCGTTGTGGACCATCTTGGTGAAATGCCCGGCGCCGACCGGACCGACGCGGCCCCAGCCCTGATCCTTGCCAGGTGCCAACGTCTCGAAGATTGGGCGCAGGCGTTCGACCACGTCGACGTTGCCGCCGATCATCATGCTGTAGCCTTCGGCGAGTCCCCACACGCCACCGCTTGTGCCGCAATCAACATACGAAATATGCTTGCCCGCCAACGCACTGGATCGACGCAGCGTGTCCTTGTAGTTGGAATTTCCGCCGTCCACGATCGTGTCGCCGGCGCCGAGCAGCGTGCCCAGCGTATCGACCGTGGAATCGGTGATTTTCCCGGCCGGTACCATCATCCACACTGTGCGTGGGCTGGGCAGTTGCTTCACCAGCGCATCCAGGGTGGCGGCCGATTCACCGCCGTTGTCCTCATGCTTCTTGCGTGCCTCGGGCATGGGGTCGAAGCCGACCACCCGGTGCCCGCCGCCAATCAAGCGCTGGGCCATGTTGGCACCCATCTTGCCAAGTCCGATCATGCCAAGCGCGACGGATGTCTGCTCCATGGGTAACTCCTGCGTGGACGAAAGAAGATCCGTATTTTGCGCGGTCCCGCGTTAGGACGGGGTTGACGACGCTGCCGATGTTTTCATTTCGCGCATGCAAGCCCTGGCGGCGATGCGGATTGCATCGCCCTGCGTGGGGTAGCAATGGATCACGTCAGCCAATCCGCGCATGCCGATCCCGGCCTGCATCGCCACGCTGATTTCGTTGAGCATATCCCCGGCCCCACGCGCAACGATTGTCGCGCCCAGGATCCGATCGGATGTCTGCGCGACATGGATCTTGACGAAGCCGGTGTCCTCGCCGTCCAGTACTGCGCCATCCACCATATGCAGAGGCACGGTAAAGGTGCGGACCGGGATGTCCAGCGCATGCGCCTGGCGTACGTACAAGCCGACATGCGCGATTTCCGGGTCGGTATACGTGCACCACGGGATCACCAGTTCGCTCATGCGCCGCGCCGCGCCATCGAGAGCGTTGGCAACGGCAATGCGCGCCGATGCCACCGCGACGTGGGCGAAGCGGTATTCCAGGCAGACGTCACCGGCCGCATGCACGCGTGGATTGGTGGTGCACAGGAAGTCATCCACATGAATGCCGTTGATGGCGTCGAATGCGATTCCGCCGGCATCCAGATCCAGCCCGTCAACGCGTGGCAAGCGTCCGGTGCCGGCGATGATGACGTCGGTGGCGACGGTGCTGTGGTAATCGTCGCTGACCATGTCGACCAGCTTTTCACCGTTGCTGCAACGCACCGCGACGGCGGTGGTGTTCAGCCGCACTTCGATGCCGTCGCGAGCGAATGCGTC
>JBBQTR010000070.1:0-10226 GCA_038213095.1 Lysobacterales bacterium
CCCAGGAACGGCTTGACCGCGCCTGGGCCAAAAAAGTGCCCGATTAACCGTAATCCGCGATACCCGAGAGAGGAGTCGACTGGAGGCGCAGGTTGCGGTGCGAAGACACTACGCCGGGCGCGATTAAAGGCCTGTTAAAAATCCCCGCCCGGCGAAACTCATACTCGCCAGGATGAGCGCTATGCCCGTCGGCCCCTGCCCACTGCGGGCTGTTGGGCGGCAGTGACGAAATCGATGATCCGCCCGGCGATATCCACGCCTGTCGCGGCTTCGATGCCTTCCAACCCTGGCGAGGAGTTCACCTCCAGCACCAATGGGCCCCGATTTGAGCGGATCAGGTCGACACCGGCGATGCCCAATCCCAGGCTTGCCGCGGCGCTCACGGCAGTGGCCTGCTCGGCTTCGGACGCGCGCACGGCCTTGGCGGTACCGCCGCGATGCAGGTTGGAGCGGAAATCGCCTTTCGGGGCCTGTCGGCGCATGGTCGCGACGACCTTGCCACCCACCACGAAACAGCGCAGGTCTGCCCCCTTCGCCTCGGCGATGAACTCCTGCACCAGGAAATTGGCGTACAGGCCCCGCAACGCTTCAATGACACTGCGCGAGGCCGATGGCTTCTCGGTCAGCATCACGCCCGCACCCTGGGTGCCTTCGTTGAGCTTGATGACGTGCGGCGGCGGCCCGAGCATCGACAGCAGGTCGACGGTGTCGTCCGGGTTGTCGCCGAACACCGTCACCGGAAGACCAATCCCCTGCGCGGCAAGCAACTGGTGGCAGCGCAACTTGTCGCGCGCGCGCGAAATGGCATCGGACGGATTGGGCGTGTAGGTGCCCATCAACTCGAACTGTCGAAGTACGGCGGTACCGTAGCGCGTGATCGAGGCGCCAATGCGCGGCACGACCGCGGAGTAACCGGAAATCGGTCGCCCCTTGTAATGCATTTCGAAGCCGCCGGAACTGATGCGCAGGTAGCAGCGCAATGGATCGAGCACGCGCACGCTGTGGTTGCGCTCGCGCGCTGCCTCGATCAGGCGGCGGGTCGAATACAGCTTGCTGTTGCGCGAGAGGATCGCCAGCTTCATGTGGATCATTCCATGCGCTTAAGGTATCGCGGGGGTCGGACGTGCAGGAACGAGCATGACGGATCGACCGTGAACATGTGTTCCAGCGCGGTACGTCCCAGCAAGATCGGGAACACCATCTCGCGCCGATCGGACAGATTGATTTCAATGCGGCGTTCAATTCCCGCCAGCCGTAGCGATGTGCATACGAAAACGCGGCGTCCGCGATGACCGCCGGAATCAACCACATCGCGCTCATCCGTGATCGGTGCGCTGGCCTGCAGGGTGCGCGCCGCGCCAGCCTTCCCCAATGTCAGCTGGAAGCCGACCCAAGGCAAGCCACCTTCGACAAAACGCCATTGCTCATCGACGTGCAAAGCCGAGCTGCGCGCGCCGGTATCGATCTTGGCACGCATGCGCGCCACGCCCAGCTCCGGTAGTGTCAGCCATTCCCGCCAGCCGAGCACGATCATTGCGTGGACTCCGCAGGCCGGGGCGGTGTGCATCGCGCGCGGCCGCCGTAAAAGTGGGGGACGCACACGCCACGCAGCTGCATGACGTGCACTGGAGCGGGCGAAGGGAATCGAACCCTCGTCAGTAGCTTGGGAAGCTACAGCTCTACCATTGAGCTACGCCCGCGAGGCGAAAAATTCCATACCTATCCACCTGCCCCTGCGAATGCAGGGGCAGGCAATGCGTCAGAAATTGCTGCCAACCGTAGCGAATACGGTGGCGTCATCGCCCCGCTTCTGTCCGATGGTGGCGCTGACGCCCACGTTCGTGTCCAGACCAAACACCTGCGTGCGCGTGCCCAGCACCAGCGTGCCGTAACTGCGGTCGTACTGCGCACCCGGCACCGCGTACGGCATCGTGCCGGGGATCGATTGCGCCTGCGCGAACGCTTCGGCATCGGCGCGCCTGAACTCACGGTCGAATGTCGCCCGTGCATACGGCTGCATGTGCTCGTTGATCGTGTAATGCACCTGCCAGCCGACGCTGCCGATCAGTGAATTGAAGGTCTGCTGGGGATAGGCAAGCGACGTCGACAAGGTCGGGCTATCTTCGGCAAAGCCGTTCACACGGATGTGCTGCGACAGCAGGGAGGCGACCGGGCCATGCTTCCAGGCGCCGTTGGTGAAATCCCATCCAGCATTGATGCCGGCGCTGAGGTTGCGTCCGTCGGTCGAACCGCGATGCGTGCGCGTCGCGGGTCCAAGCTGGACGTCGCGACTCGTGTCGAAACTCATCCGGCTGTAGCTGACCTGGCCGTTCACCCAGGCGCTGTCGCCATACCAGCCGAGAAATCCGCCCAGCGAAGCGTCGCTCTGATCGAAATGGCCGCGCTGGCCACCCCAATCGATGCTCTGCCGGCCATACCCAGCGAATCCGCCGTATACCCAGCGATTGCTGCTCCAATCCACGCCGCCCATCAGGCTTGGGCCCGCGCCGTCATAGGCGCTGCCTTTGCCGTAACGCTGGAAATCCCCCCGCAGGTCGGCCCACCAGCGCATCCCGTCCCCAGTTGGTTTGCCGGCAAGATGACCTCCGATGCGATCTGCCCGCGAACGCCCGATCACTTCTTCGGAATGCGGCAGCACGGCGATCTGGCCTGGCGCTTCGATCATCGAGATCGCGTATTGCGCCAGCAACGCATGCGCAGCCGTGCTCGGGTGTACGCCGTCGGCGAAGGCATATGTATATGGCGCATCCGGGCTGACATAGGTTGCTGGGTTGCAGGTCAGCGACTGTGCCGTGATCTGCGGCTGGCAGGCGGTCCCGGTGACATTGGTGATGCCGTAGGTTGTCGGGTCGGCGACGATTTCCTGCAGCAGGTGGAAGGTGTCCAGCGGAATCACCCGCAATCCGGCTGCGGTCAAGCCGTTGAACAGCGCCGCGTTGTACGCCGTCGACAACTGCGTGCCAGCCGCGCTTTGTCCGGTTGCCCGATAGATAGGTGTCAGACCCAAGTCGGGCACTGTCGTCACCAATATGTAGCGAGCGCCGGCTGCTTTCAGCGTGCCAATCGCGCCGATCTCAGACGTGACCGCCCCACCGATCACAGCCGGCGCGGTGGCCGGATCCGTGATCGAGAACAGGTCATTTGCGCCACTCCAGACCGAGTACAGCGCGGCGGGGTCCGCGTGGCCGCCGGTGCTGGCCAGATAATGGTTGACCTGGCTCGTCACCGAGGGCACGGGAAAGGTGAAACCGGGCGCCAGGGTCGCTGTAGTGTCCATCCCGCTTCGGGCACCGCCGACTGCGTAGTCGGTCCCACCCTGGTTGTCGCTGACGGCGCCAGTGCCATAAAAATCCGCCAGATATTCGGCCCATACCAGCCCGGGATTGGTGGTAAACCGCCCCAGCACCGCCGCCTGTGGCCCGGCAAGCTGAACCAGCGCCGGCCGGAAATGCCCGCTGTCGGTCAGGCTGTCACCGAAGAACACCGACTGGCTGAAGCCCGTATTCGAAGTCGGGTCCTGCGCCAGCGCGGGCAGTGTGGCCAACGCCAATGCGGCGGCAAGTATGGAACGGTGGAGCCGGACGCTCGAAGTCATGCTGCTCTCCTGCAGATGGTGCTAAGGGACGTGGGCGATACGCCCCCGGATGGGGCGATGGTTTCACGAAAGCTACACATCGCTCAAGTACCCGGACAGCCTGAATGCCCGGGCGCTGCGTGTCGTGTCGGGGATGGGACAATGCCGCATGGAAATCCTGCTCAACGGGATCAGTCTCCCTGTCTCCTCCGATGTCACCGTGGCCCAGCTGCTGGCGGACAGTGGCTGGGGCGACCGCAAGGTAGCGGTCGAAGTCAACGGCACGATCGTGCCTCGCAGCATGCATTCCAATCACGCACTGCACGAAGGCGACCGGGTCGAGATCGTGCATGCGCTCGGTGGAGGTTAAGACGCGCAGGCCCAAGAGTGCTTGCAACCCCGAGGTAACATGATCGGATGAATGACGACCTTGCACGCACCGGCAACAATGACCTGCTTTCAATTGCCGGAAAGTCCTACCGCTCGCGCCTGCTGACCGGCACCGGCAAGTTTGTCGATCTGGACGAAACACGGCGCGCGACCGACGCCGCCGGTGCTGGGATCGTGACGGTCGCGATCCGCCGGATGAACATCGGCCAGACCCCGGGCGAGCCCAACCTGCTCGACGTTTTACCGCCAGACCGCTACACCATCCTGCCCAACACCGCCGGCTGTTACACCGCCGCCGACGCCGTGCGCACCTGTCGCCTGGCACGCGAGCTTCTCGACGGCCATACGCTGGTCAAGCTCGAAGTCCTCGGCGATCCGCGCACGCTGTTTCCCGACGTCGTGCAGACCCTGGCCGCAGCGGAAACGCTGGTGCGCGACGGCTTCCACGTCATGGTCTACACATCCGACGATCCCATCCTGGCCAAGCGTCTGGAGGAGATCGGCTGCGTCGCGGTGATGCCGCTGGCTGCGCCGATCGGCTCGGGCCTAGGCATCCAGAACAAGTACAACCTGCTGGAAATCATCGAGAACGCCAAGGTGCCGATCATCGTGGATGCCGGCGTCGGCACGGCGTCCGATGCCGCGATCGCAATGGAGCTGGGTTGCGACGGCGTGCTGATGAACACCGCGATCGCCGGAGCGAAGCATCCCGTGCTGATGGCGCACGCGATGAAGCTCGCGGTTGAAGCCGGCCGCGCTGCTTTTCTCGCCGGGCGGATTCCAAGAAAGCGCTATGCGAGTGCCTCCTCGCCGGTCGATGGCCTGATCGGATGATGGTCGACGCCGCGCATCGCAAAGCGCCGCCAAAACCCTACACGGTCACCGACGGCGAACGCCGCATCCGCAGCTTCGTACTTCGTCAAGGCCGCTTCACGCCCGCACAGCAACGTGCCTTCGAGGAAACGTGGCCGCGGTTCGGCGTGGATTACAGCGCACAACCGCGCGACTTCAATGCCCTCTTCAATCGCACGGCAAAGCGCGTGCTGGAGATTGGATTCGGCAATGGCGAGGCGTTGCGCCATGCCGCGCAACACGATCCAGCCCGCGACTACATCGGCATCGAAGTCCACGCGCCTGGTGTCGGCCGTCTGCTCAACGCGCTTGCCGATGACGACACCCACAACGTGCGCCTTTATCATCATGATGCGGTCGAGGTGCTGCAGCATGAAGTCGCCGATGCCAGCCTCGATGAAATCCGCATCTACTTCCCCGATCCCTGGCATAAGAAACGCCACAACAAGCGCCGCCTGGTGAGTCCGGGGCTTGCCGGATTGCTGGTCAGTAAATTGGCAACCGACGGACGCTTGCACCTCGCCACCGATTGGCACGACTATGCGGAGCAGATGTGGGACGTGCTGGATGTGACGCCGGGCCTGTGCAATCGCGCCGGTGCGCGTGGACATGTACCGAGGCCTTCGTGGCGCCCACAAACGCATTTCGAGACCCGAGGCCAGAAGCTCGGCCACGGGGTGTGGGACTTGCTGTACGACCGCTGCTGACGCAGCACGAGGACTCGCCCAAGCCGCATGGATACCGCGCTGACGCTCACCACCGACATGAAGCTCGTGCTCGGGCTGGTGGTCTTCACGATGGCGATGTTCCTGTTCGAACGCATCCGCGCCGACGTCGTCGCACTGGTCGTGTTGATGCTGCTCGGACTGTTGCGACTGGTGGCGCCGACCAATCTTTTCAACGGATTTTCCAGCAACGCCGTCATCAGCGTGATGGCCACCATGATCCTCGGCGCAGGTCTCGACCGCACCGGTGCGCTCAATCGGCTCGCCGGCTGGTTGCTGCGGCGCGCACATGGACTTGAGCAGCGCCTGCTGCTGCTGACCACCGCCATTGCCGGACTGAATTCACCGTTGATGCAAAGTCCGGCGGTCATGGCGCTGTACATGCCGGTCGCCTCGCGCCTGAGCTCACGCACGGGCCTGCCCTTGTCGCGATTCCTGTTGCCGCTGGCCGCCGCGATCATCATGGGCAGCAGCCTGACGATGGTCGGTAGTTCGCCGCTGCTGATGCTCAACGACCTGCTGGTCTCGGCCAACGGAAATCTGCCGTCCGGCGTGGCCACGCTGCAGCCATTGAAGATGTTTGCGCCATTGCCGATCGGCATCGCCCTGTTGGTGACCTGCCTGCTGTATTTTCATTTCTTCGGCGACAAACTGCTGGAAAGCGAGATCGACGAATCTGGCGTGACGCCGGCACGCACGGAGAGTTATTTTGCCAAGACCTACGGCATCGACGGCGACGTGTACGAGTTGACCGTGAGCGCCGACAGCCCGCTGGTCGGCATGTCGCTCGGAGAAGCCGAAGCGCTGCACGGCGCACCATTGCTGCTGGCCTTGAAAACAGGCAACGAATCACGACTGGCTCCGCCTGCAGACGCGCATATCTGGGTCGGCAGCGTGCTGGGGGCCATGGGACCGAAGCAGCTGATCACCGATTTCTCGCAGAATAATTTCCTGCGCCTGTCGACGCGGCTTCGGGAGTTCGGCGACCTGTTCAATCCCAGCCGCGCGGGAATTTCCGAAGCCGTCGTCCCACCCACGTCGCGTTACATCGGCAAGACACCGGCTGACCTGCAACTGCGCAAGCAACAGGGCATCAGCCTGCTTGCGATCAACCGCGACAAGACCGTCCTGCACGACAACATCCGCGGGTTGCCAGTGCGCGCCGGCGACATGCTGGTACTGCACAGCGTCTGGGTGGATCTTGCGCAGGCGGCCGCCAGCAAGGATTTCGTCGTCGTCACCGATTACCCGAAAGGCGAGCAGCGACCTCACAAGTTCAAGATCGCGATGGCGATTTTCGCCGCCACCATCCTGCTTGCGCTGAGCTCGAAGATCCCGGTGTCGATCGCGTTGATGACGGGAGTCGTCGGCATGCTCCTCAGCGGGGTGCTGACGATCGACGAAGCGTATGCCTCGATCAGCTGGCGCACGGTCTTCCTGATGGCCTCGCTGATTCCGCTCGGCTGGGCCGTCGATTCCACCGGTGCCGCCGCGTGGGTGGCTGGAAACGTCCTGGATTACCTGCCAAAGGCAACGCCGCCGTGGGTACTGGAAGCCACGGTCGCGATCCTTACCACGATCTTCGCCACCATGATCGGCAATGTCGGGTCCACGATCGTCATGGTCCCGCTGGCGATCAACCTTGCCTTGGCTGCGGGTGGCAATCCGACGGCGTTTGCATTGATCGTGGCGCTATCAGGCTCCAGCAACATCATGACGGTTTCCAATCCGGTGATTTCGATGATCACTGGGCCCGGTGGCTACAACTCGAAGGATTTGTGGCGGATCGGGTCGCCGTTGGTGGTGGTTTATTTGGCGGTGATGTTGATTGCGGTGAACATTTTGTTTTGACTCTGGCTTACTCATTTCAGTTAAGAGAAACCCGACTTTGATCTTCAACCCGCGATAGTGGGAATCCAAGGACCTTGCTCTTTTGCTCTTGTCCCAAACGCTTTCGCCGTAGGCGAGTTACTTTTCTTTGATAGCGCCCAAAGAAAAGTAACCAAAAGAAAGGGCGCTTCCCCGACACAGCTAACTCGCCACAATTATTCTTAAAGGGATTTTCCGACTCGCCATCCATGGCTCTGTCGGAAAACTGCGCACATCCTGTGCGAAGCCCTCCGGGTCTGCGTAACTCTAGATTGATCAAGCATTTTTAGTGTCAACATCGAGAGCAAACCTTTCGGGACGAAGTATCACGTTTCGGTCCTCCACTTCGACCGCGACTTCGCGCAATCGATCGCCGCGGCATGGTCCGGCAACGCATTCGCCGTGCATGAGTTCGAAGCTGGCGCCGTGCACGGCGCAGACGAGCAGGCCGTCCTTGGTCTTGAGGAACTTTCCAGGCGCCCAATCGAGTCTTCGCCCGGCATGCGGGCACACATTGAGCCATGCGCGTGCATGGTCGCCGTCGCGATGGACGATGATCGATTCGACAGCGCCTTCGATGCGACCCTGGATTTCAATCATGCCGCCATCGGTGATCGAATCCAGCGACGTCAATACGCATGCGGGCGCTGCTTGATTGTCATCGTTTAACGAAGTACTCACAACTTGGTTTCACTCAGGTCTGATACTGCCGTTGCGGTCATGCGATCGCATTCTGTCACGACGCCCTACGATGTTCGCACACGCCCTTCATTTCGATGCCAGTCGCCTGCAGGCGGCTTTTGCACCGCGCAAGCCGCGTCATCCGCTGGCGCGCATCGCGATCAGCGTGCTCGGCTTGGGCGTGCTGGCGGTGCTGGTGTTCTTCAGCGTTTTCGTCGGGATCGCGATGTTGAGCGTGGGCCTGCTGTATCGACTTGTCAGTCAACGGGGCAAGCCCGCACTGGCGGAACCGCAATCTGCACGCGATGCACGCGTTGTCGACGGCGAATATCGCGTCGTCAGCAAGCCCGTCCTGCCTTTGCGCTGACGAACCATGCACAGCGTCTTGCAATCGCAGGTTCCGGTGCGTGGTGGCGGACAGTTTCCCGTACATCGAATCTACTGCGTCGGCCGCAACTTCGCCGACCACGCACGCGAAATGGGTGCGAGTGCACCAACGTCAACCGCCGACCGCGGCCAACCGGTGTTTTTCCTGAAACCGGCCGACGCGATCGTCACCAATGGCGTTGTGCCCTACCCGCCCGGCACGCACGATCTGCATCATGAAATTGAACTGGTGGTCGCGCTCGGCCACGATGCGCCGCACGGTGAGCTTGACGGGAAAACGGGCAACGCACTGATCTTCGGTTACGCCATCGGCCTGGATCTCACCCGCCGCGATCTGCAAGCCCAGGCCAAGGCGAAAGGATTGCCCTGGGATATCGGCAAGGCCTTCGACGCGTCGGCTCCGATCAGCGAAATCGTGCCGGCCGATGCAATCGGCGATTTGCAAGATCACACGCTGACGCTCGTGGTCAACGGCGAGCGTCGCCAATTCGGGTCCCTTGCAGACCTCATCTGGACTGTTCCCGACATCCTGCATGAGTTGTCCAAGCTTTATGCACTGCGCGCAGGCGATCTCATCTTCATGGGAACCCCGGCAGGGGTTGGCCCATTGCACGCGGGCGACTGTTTTGTTGCCGCGCTGGATGATGTCGTCGAGTTGCATGGACGTATTGCGCCACCGATCGCTGCGCAATAACCTCCAACGCTGTACCTCGAAAGGATATTGATGATGAGCATGTTCGGCGAATTCAAGGAATTCATCGCGCGCGGCAACGTGGTCGACCTCGCTGTTGGTGTAGTCATCGGCGCGGCCTTCGGCAAGATCGTGACTGCGCTGGTCGACGGCATTGTCATGCCGATCATCGGCGTCTCGCTCGGCGGTGTGAGCGTGTCGGACTGGAAATACGTGCTCAAGCCAGAAGCAGTCGACGCCGCAGGCAAGAAAATCGCTGAGGTCGGGGTGCAGTACGGCATGTTCCTGCAGGCACTGATCGATTTCATGATCATTGCATTCGTGATCTTCATGGCACTCAAGGCGTACAACCGGATGCGCAAGCCCTCCGCGGCCGAGGCTGCGCCGCCGGAAGAAGTACTGCTGCTACGCGAAATCCGCGACACGCTACGTGGTTCAGCGGGTTCACCCTGAACAGGGTTTGTTACTACTGAAGATCCGAGCTCCACGCCGCTCGCCTTAAGCGTGTAGCTGGATACTGGGCAAGGCCCTGTCAATCGTCCGACGTTAGACTCCATCAGTCTGCGGGGAGGATCATTGGCGCAAAAAGTAAATCCGGATCCGCAGGCTGCACTGGCAGCGCTCCCCACCGCCAGACCTCCCCCATGCGCATCACGCCATTGCCGCGACATGCTATCGCTACCAAGTCAACGGATTGCGTGCAGCACCCACAGTGATTCGGGTAGTCCGGCCTGCGGATTGCGTACTCGCAGGGCTTGGGCCTGGGCGAAACCGGCGATTCTCATCTGGGACAGCAGTTCCCATCCGAAGTGGTGGAAGCACAACACGCCTCCACTCAAAGGGTCACCGTGAAATTCCGGTGGCCGCAGATAGGAGATTGCATTGTTTTCCATCTGTGCAAGCAGCACGTTTTCCGCGTGATCGCTGTAGAAGGGCACCGTCAGCACCAGACTGCCACCAGGACGCAATACACGCAGGAATTCCCTTATAGCGCGCTGGTAGTCCGGCACGTGTTCCAGTACGTCCAGGCTGACCA
>JBBQTR010000071.1:0-10221 GCA_038213095.1 Lysobacterales bacterium
TTTGACGCCGCAGGTGAAAACCGTGCTTGGCATCGATGCAGCCGTCGAGGCGATGAGTCCAGCCGAACTGATGAGCGCGATCCTGAAATCGCCAGTGGACCTGCTCTGGAATGGCGGGATCGGTACCTACGTCAAGGCTGCCAGCGAGACGCAGCTGAACGTGGGGGATCGTGCCAACAACGCTTTGCGGGTCGACGGCCACGAGTTGCGCTGCAAAGTGGTGGGCGAGGGCGGCAACCTCGGCTTCACCCAACTCGGCCGCATCGAGGCAGCGCAAAACGGAGTTCTCCTCAACACCGACTTCATCGACAACTCTGCAGGCGTGGACACCTCCGATCACGAGGTCAACATCAAGATCCTGCTCAATGGCGAAGTGCAGAAACAGCAGCTGACATATGAAGCGCGCAATACCCTGTTGGCCTCGATGACCGATGAGGTTGGCGCACTGGTGCTCAACGACAACTATCGGCAGAACCAGACGTTGAGCCTGATGGAACACATGAGCTTGACGCGGTTGGGTTCCAAGCAGCACTTCATCCGCACGCTCGAATCCCAGGGTCTGCTCGATCGCCAGATCGAATACCTGCCATCGGATGCCGAAATCGCGGATCGCAAGACGCGGGGGTTAGGCTTCACACGACCCGAATTGGCCGTGCTCCTGTCCTATTCCAAACTCGTCGCCTATCAGCAGATGCTGGCCTCCGACGTCCCGGAGGATCCGTATCTGTCGAAGGAACTGATTCGCTATTTCCCCGAACCGTTGCAGCACAGATACGCCGCTGCCATGGAAGGGCATCGCCTGAAACGCGAAATCATTGCAACCGCAGTCACCAACTCGACCATCAACCGCATGGGTGCGACATTCCTGCTGCGCATGCAGGAAGACACCGGACGCACGCCCGGGGAAGTCGCCAAGGCGTACACGATCACCCGTGAAACACTCGATGCGCGCCAGTTGTGGACACAGATCGACGCGCTCGACGGCAAAGTGCCGGAATCCGTACAGATCGATGCGTTGCAGGTGATCTGGTCGTTGCAGCGTACGTTTACCCGCTGGCTGTTATCACGTCCTGGCGCGATTCCGGATATCGCGACGGCGGTGGATCGTTACCACGATGGCTTCCGTGAAATCCGCGCTGGCGAGAATATCCTTCCTGATTCGCAACGCCCTGGATACGACGCCAGCCTGGGCGACTGGCGGGCCAAGGGCGTGCCGCCGGAACTCGCTAGCCAGTTGGCCGCACTTCCTTACCTGGAGGGGTGCGCCGACATCATCGAAATCGCAAGTGGACATTCGCTGCGGCCGATCGATGTCGCCAAAGTCCATTTCCGTCTCGGCGAAGCCTTGAACCTGCCATGGCTGGTGGCTCAGATCGATGCGTTGCCGGTCGAAGGCCGCTGGCACGCCGTCGCCCGTGGCGTGCTGCGCGATGAGCTCGGCACCCAGCAGCGCGCACTGGTGCAGCAGGTACTGGCGATGCCGGGCGACAACGCAGACGCCAAGGTCATGCATTGGTTGCAACGTGATGACCCCTCCTTGAGCTTCACCATGGCGATGCTGACGGAACTGGCGGCGCAGAAAACGCTGGACTACCCCACGGCCTCCGTTGCGGTGCAGCGGTTGTCGCAACTGGCCTCCCGAGGTTGAGGTGCGCCGTGACGACACGAGCAGGCTTCTGACGCCTGCTCGTGTTTTCTCGCGGGTACTGTCGGCTCTCCGACGTGCCCAGCAAATGGAACGCTTCGCATAACGTTCATCCGGTGGTGTAAATCATCATTGTTAATCCATTACCGAGACGCTCATGAAGCGCATCCCGTCGTGCAATGCCGGACGGGTTATCCTCGCTGCATGATCCGGAGCCAGCGATGAGCCAGCCGCGCATTGCCATCCTCGCCAGTCCCGATGCCGGCGCGCAGTCGGCGTTGACGACGTTGATCGCACGCCATGGTTTGCACGCACCGGACAATTCGGATGTCATCGTCGCGCTCGGGGGCGACGGTTTCATGCTGCAGACGCTGCATCGCCATGGCAATGCGGGCAAACCGGTGTACGGAATGAAGCTCGGCAGCGTTGGGTTCCTGATGAATCACTATCCCCCCGACAGCCTGGCCGAAGACAGATTGCTCGAACGCATTGCCGCGGCAGAGCCCGCCGTGTTGCGACCGCTGGAAATGTTGGCGCAAACCGATTCAGGTGCGAGTGTCGCATCGCTGGCCTACAACGAAGTCTCGCTGCTTCGCCAGACGCGCCAGGCCGCCCACCTGGCCATCGACCTTAATGGGAAGTCTCGCCTGGAGGAGTTGGTCTGCGACGGCGTCATGGTGGCCACGCCGGCGGGTAGCACTGCCTACAACTTTTCCGCGCAAGGTCCGATCCTGCCACTGGGGTCCAGCGTAATCGCATTGACGCCGATAGCGGCCTTCCGTCCCCGCCGCTGGCGCGGCGCACTGTTGAAATCATCGACGGAAGTCCGATTTCGCGTACTTGATCCCTACAAGCGGCCAGTCAGCGCCACCGCTGACTCACATGAGGTGCGTGATGTGGTTGAAGTCACTATTCGTGAGTCGCGGGAGCACACTGTCACGCTTCTGTTCGATCCGGAACATAATCTTGAAGAACGCATCCTGAGCGAGCAGTTCGTGGTTTGAGTCCTTGCCTGGCAAGCCACTTGGACAATCTCGCCCAGTGATATCCAGATTCGCGATACTGTCCCCATGCCTACATCTGAATCACAGCCGCTGATCGTCGCGATCTCATCGCGCGCGTTGTTCGATCTTGAAGCCAGCCACAGGTTGTTCGAACACGAGGGTCTGGATGCTTACGCCAGCTTCCAGCGCGAGCATGAGGATGAATTGCTCGCTCCTGGCATTGCATTCCCGCTGGTGCGCAAGTTACTCGCACTCAACAACAACACGCCACTGGATGCACCACGCGTCGAGGTGATCCTGTTGTCGCGGAATTCTTCCGACACAGGTTTGCGTATCTTCAACTCCATCGAACATCACGGGCTGGGCATCACCCGCGCCGCGTTCAGCAATGGCGCCCCGCCATATCCGTATATCCGCCCCTTTGGTGCTGATCTGTTTTTGTCAACGCATGGCGAGGACGTAAGAAACGCACTTGCGGCTGGTGTGGCTGCCGCGACCATCCTGCCCGCGGCACAAAGGCAATCCACGCTGCATCCTGACGATCAGCTGCGCATCGCCTTTGATGGCGATGCCGTGATTTTCAGTGACGAATCCGAACGCGTTTCGCGCGAGGGCGGTTTGGCCGCGTTTGCTGAGAACGAACGTGTACGCGCCAGGGAGCTCTTGTCGGGGGGGCCATTTCGTGGATTTCTAAACGCGTTGCATCGTTTGCAGAATGCTTTTCCCTCAGGTGACGCCTCGCCGATCCGCACGGCGCTGGTCACCGCGCGTTCGGCACCGGCACACAAGCGTGTGATCCTCACATTGCGTGAGTGGGGGGTTCGCCTGGATGAAGCCTTGTTTCTCGGAGGCCGCCCCAAGGGGCCATTCCTTGAAGCCTTCGGTGCGGATATTTTCTTCGATGATTCCGAGCACAACATTGCATCGGCACGCGATCACGTCGCGGCAGGACATGTTCCACACGGGGTGAGTAACTCCTGATCAGTAGACAGCCCGCACGCATGACTGTTGATTTGGAATCTGGCTGCCATCATGCCGTCTTCCAACGTAACGATGGATATTTGACCTGAGGGTTCCCAGATTGGCTTCCCATTGTTGAAGCACTGGCATCATCAGGCTTGGGATCTGCCCAACTTCTACGGTGGCAGCTGGATGTCCGACAGCTGCCATTGCAGGCCATGTCGCGTCAGCACGAAGACGATGGGAGGACCATTGGCATCACGCGTTGTCGCGATAAAACGTGACGTGGATTCATATTTATATGATGGGTCATGCAACGGCTCGGGCGAGGATGGTTCACTCGACGACAGGCCATCACCGAATCGCTTGAAGAGAATGTGCCCCTGCATGAGGGCGCCGAGACCCGTTGGCGTCACCATGGCGTCGACGGTGGTGTCGGCGACTGCGCCCGCAATCGTCAGTCCGAAGGCGCCAAGCGGACTAGCCTGCATATCCGCGCCAGCGCTACGCACCATGCGATCGTCCAGCTGTGCTTTGAGGCTTGAACGCAACGCAGGGAAATCGATCTGTTTGGCCAATGCCACAGCGTCCTGTGCCACCACGGCACGACGGATTGCACGCACGGTCAGATAGGGCCCGGCGGCGACATAAGTGCCAAGCGCCAGAAGCAGGACGATGAGAATGGCGATCGATTTCTTCATGACGGTCCAATCGACAGAGAGATGGCCATTTTAGGAGCGGCTTTAGCCGCGACCTCCTGGGTGGAGTCGGAGTCAGCAAAGAGCTCGCGGCTGAAGCTCCTCTTACAGTGGAGCGAATGGCTCAAAACTCCAGGTCCAACGCCGCGCAAAGATAATCCACGAAAGGTGCCAATCCTTGCAGGCCCTTTTCCAGTGTCTGGCGAAGTTTTGGGCCGAGCATCACGGCATCATCGATCTTGCGCACGGCGACAAAATTCCGATGCTTGAGATCTTCAATGAATTCGAACTCCACCGGGAATCCGCGTGGTGGCCGGACCAGTTTTTCACTGGTCTGAATCTCGTAACGACGCCCGAAAGCTGGCCCATGCGCAGCGGTTTTCCAGCTGCCGGGATTATCAAAGATGAATTGACGGACCATACGTTGCGTCACAGGCTGCGGATGCCACAAACCGGCGCCGATGAAGCACGCCCCAGGTTCAACGTGCAGGTAAAACGAAGGCGCTTCAACCTGACGACCACGTTCATGGAACAGGCGCGCTCCCTGCCAGCGTTTATATGGCGTCTTGTCCTTGGCAAAACGGGTGTCCCGGTGAAGTCGGAACAGCGAGCCGCCAACGGGTTTGGGATCGGCCCTATAGTAACCGCTGACTTTTCCCAGTCCCGGCTGCAGGTCGAGCAGCAATTGCAGGAATGGCGCGCGCACATATGATTCGTAGTCAGGCTTATGCGCCTGGAACCAGGCGCGTTCGTTGTGTCGTGCCAAGCTACGAAGAAATTTGAATGTCCTTTCGGAGAAGTACGTCGTCATTTCAGGTTGCGTTCGATCTCGTAGCCCCAGGCATCGATCTGGTCCAGCAGCGCCAGTTTCGTGCCGTCATTGCCATGCATGCCTCGCAACATCGACAATTCAGCGCGGAAACCTGCCAGGCTCAATTCGGAAAGTCCTGATTCGACCAGCAGGCGCTGGCGCCGGTAATCATCCCAGCGCTGGCGTTCGGTAGGCGTCAAGGTCAGCGGCCAATTGCGCGCCCGATACCGGAACAGCAATTCTGGCATGCGCGGATCGGAGAACTTAAACTCGCATGCGCCCAGCATCTCCGGCGTCGCCCCCCGGACTTCGAGGAAACGACGCTTGTCACCGTCACCGACAAACCCATCGTACAAACTGGCGTCGACATCGCGCTTTGTCTGGGCGCGTTGCGTTGCATAAACGCGACGCACTTTTTCCGCCAACGCCGGGCCTGCAGCGCGTAGTTTTGCCGCTCGTCGCTCGGCTTCGATAGGGTCGATCACCAAGCGCGCGAAGTCCTCATTTCGCAGGTGATCCCAGGCAATGAGGGCGGGGCAGCGGTTGAGATGGACTTCCTTCAGAGGAATCCGGGCTTCGCCTTCCGGCAGGTCGGCTGTCGGTGTGTAAAGGCGGTCTGCGATGTCTTCCGACTCAAGCGCCAGCAATGCGTCAGGATCGCCATCGAGATCGAACACGATCACCCGGCTGTCGATATGGGGATGCCGCGACAGCGGCAATACCGCCGCAGCGCACATACGTGCAGCGGGATAACGCTGCGATACGTGCACGACCGGAGTCATGCCGACGACATCCAGCAGCTGCGCCGTGTAGCGCTTGTCGCGCAGGCGCATCGCGTAGTCCCACAGTTTTGGTTGTGCGGCGCGCAACTTACGGGCGATGCCGATCAGCGCGCGCACGTCCGACAGCGCCTCGTGGGCATCGCCAGTGCGCACATCGTTGGCAGTGGCCAGGTGCTCCAGCCGGAATGAAGTGGCTCCATCTTCGCGTTTCGGCCACTGGATGCCTTCCGGGCGAAGTGCGTGTGCAAGCCGCAATACGTCCAGCAGATCCCAGCGGCAGTTGCCACCGCGCCATTCGCGTTCATAGGCATCGAAGAAATTGCGAAACAGGCCGTGACGGATGAATTCGTCGTCGAACCGCAGCGAGTTGTAGCCGAGCGTGCAGGTCTCCGGCCGGGACATCTCCTCGAAGATCCGGGAAAATGCCTCGGCCTCGTTGACGCCATCTCGATGTGCCTGTTGTGGCGTGATTCCGGTGATCAGGGTGGCGATCGGAGAAGGTAGCAGGTCGTCAGCGGGCCTCACGAAAAAGCTGATCGGCTCATCGATCTGGTTGAGGTGCATATCGGTACGGATGGCGGCAAATTGCGCGATGCGCGACGTGCGCGGATCGGCGCCGAAGGTTTCCAGATCGTAGAACAGGAAGCTGGCGGACATGTCGGCTCGGAACAAGGTTGGCTACGTCAGCATGCCGCAGTTGGATATCGCAGTTTGAGACTTCACGTCTGAGTCAGTGCTCGGCGGCCAGCGGAGACAGCCGGCGCTCGACTTCGCCATCGACCCAGGACCAGTCGACCTCATCCAGCGATCCGCGATTCCGGGTCGCCTCGACCAGCAGTTCGCGCTGGATGCGGCCACGTTCCAGCGCCGTCGCATACGGAATCCTGCGGAAGGTCACCATCGCATAGCGCGATATGAAACGTTGCGGATGGCGTTCGGCCAATGCGCGTTCCAGTGCACGCTGCAGCAGGAAGTCCGCATCGTCGACGCGTTCACGCATTTCTAGATAGTTCTCCAGCGCCATCTGCTGGATGGCCTGGGCGTTCGGCCGACGTTCGATTTCAAAAGCCGTGAATGCGTTGTCGAAGTCAGCGTCCGCCTCCAAATGCGTTGCAAGCGCGACGCAATCCTCAAAGGCGCAATTCATGCCTTGGCCGTGGAAGGGCACCATTGCGTGGGCGGCGTCGCCCAGCAGAACGGCCTTGCCGCCAAGATGCCAGCGGTCCAGATATAGCGTGGATAGCATGCCGGTTGGGTTCGTGTCGAAATCGTGTGTGAGAGTTGGCATCAATGGCAGGGCGTCAGCAAACTCACGCGCGAACAGCGCATCTGCAGCTTGGCCATCGACGATGGTATCGAAGCTGGGATCGCCCGGGTGTTCGGAATGATTCGGCAAGAACAACGTCACCGTGAACGTGTGTTCGTCGTTGGGCAGCGCGATGCACATGTAGCGGCCACGGGGCCAGATATGTAATGCGTTGGCTTCCATGCGAAAGCCGCCATCGGTGGAGGGAGGAATCTCCAGCTCCTTGTAGCCATGATCCAGTGATTCCACGCGTTCGCCCAGCGTGGCGTGCTTGCTCATCTGGACCCTTAGCGTGGATCCCGCGCCATCGGCACCCAAGAGCGCGTTGAAGCTATGCGCATCGGCACGTCCCTCGCCCACGAACGTCGCAATATTGGCATCGAAGTCGACGTGTTCCAGCCGGCGGTGGAAGTGAAGCCGGGCCCCGGCGCTTTCGGCGGCATCGATGAGGGTGGTGTTGAGATCACCGCGGCTCACCGACCAGATCACTTCGGAATCGTCGCGTCCGTAGCGTTGCAGTTGCTGTTCGCCATCAAGGAAATGAACCATGCGTCCGCGCATCATCACGGATTTGGCGAGCACGGCATCGGCCACATCCGCGCTGCGCAGTGCATGCAGCCCGCGTTCGGCCAGCGCGAGGTTGATCGAGCGCCCGCCAGCATAGCCCTCGATCCGCGGATCGCCGCGACGCTCGTAAACGTCGACGGCCCAGCCACGTTTCGCCAACAGTGTTGCCAGCAACGCACCGGCGAGACCGGCGCCAACGATGGTGAGTTGTCGCGTTCCGCTCAAGTGGACTGCCCCCGCCAGTCTTCGACTGCTCGCGCGAAGCGGAGCACGTCGGCATGGGAGTTGTAGAGCGGCGCAGGGGAAATGCGGATGACATCGGGCTCGCGCCAATCACCGAGAATCCCGGCGTCGGCAAGGTATTCGAAAAGCGCACGACCATGTTCGCGCCCACCGACAACACGTAGCGACAGTTGTGCACCACGACGTTCTGGATCACGTGGGGTGACGATCTGCAGCGTGTCTGCCAGTCGTTCGAGGATCAATGCTTCGAGATAGCCGGTGAGTGCCAGCGATTTGCGCCGAACAGCAGATATCTGCGCGCGACCAAAGATATCCAGAGATGCGCGCAAGGGTGCCAGTGCGAGAATTGGAGGATTGCTCAACTGCCATCCGTCGGCACCGGGTGTCGGTACGAACGACGGCCCCATCTGGAAGCGCGTGGCTTGGTCGTGTCCCCACCACCCAGCGAAACGGGGCAGGTTGGTTCGCGCATGACGATCATGCACGAAGCAGCCACCAACCGCGCCGGGGCCTGCATTCATGTATTTGTAGTGACACCAGACAGCAAAATCGGCGTCGTCCTCGTGCAGCTGCAACGGCAGGTTGCCGACGGCGTGGGCGAGATCGAATCCAACGATTGCCCCAGCCGCGTGTGCGAGCCGGGCGATTTCCCGAAGATCGAAGGATTGTCCTGTGCGGTATTGCACACCGGGCCACAGCACCAACGCCAGATGCGCACCGTGTTCGGCAATCGCACGCTCGATTGCGATCATTGAGATCGTACCGTCAGCTTCATCCGGCTGTAGTTCGATCAGGTCGGTTGCCGGATCAAACCCATGGAAGCGCATCTGCGACTCGAGTGCGTGTCGATCCGATGGGAATGCACCGGCTTCCATCAGGATGGCCGGTCGCTGCGATGTTGGTTGGTAAAAGCTGACCATCATCAGATGCAGGTTGGCAGTCAACGAATTCATCGCGACGACTTCCGATGGTTGCGCGCCGACGATTTCAGCAAGACCGTGACGCACCAGTCCGTGGTACGTCATCCATGGTGCAGGCTCGCGGAAGTGGCCTTCGACTGCTTCGCGCGACCACTTGTCGAGGATTTCCTCGACCATCGCGCGCGCGCCCTTGGGTTGCAGGCCGAGCGAATTGCCACAGAAGTAAGCCTGCTCGACACCCTCGTGCAATGGGATATGGAATGCATCGCGGAATTCGCGCAGTGGATCCGCGGCATCCCGCGCACTGGCATGCGCATCGCTGAAAAGATCAGTCATGGCTTACTGATGTTCATTGAAACCGCGCAGCCGGAAGGGAGAGCCATTCGAGCGCGGTACCGTGGTACAGGCGTGCCTGTTCAGTGTCGGACAGGCCGAGAGCTGCAATTCCCGCGCCTGGCGTCTGCTCGCCGAGCGGGAAGGGATAGTCGGTGCCGAGCATGACCTGAGAGACCCCACAGGTGTCGAGCAGGAAGCGCAGCGCGCGATCATCGGCGACCCAGGAATCAAAATACAGTTTCGACAGATAGTCGCGGGGGTTACGGAAGTTGTCAGTGGCCACCAGGTCGGGGCGCATGTTGAAACCATGCTCGATGCGACCGATGGTGTAGGGGAAACTGCCGCCGCCATGCGCCAGGCAAACCTTCAGCTTCGGCAGGCGTTCGAGCACGCCACCGAACACAAGGCAACACGCCGCGCGCGACTGCTCGGCCGGCATGCCGACCAGCCAGGGCAGCCAGTACTTGGGCATCGTGTCGGTGCCCATCATGTCCCAAGGATGCACCAGGATGGCCGCACCCAGCTCGCTGGCGGCTTCGAAGAATTCGAACAACTCCGGAGCGTCCAGATTCCATTTGCCGACGTGCGAACCGATCTGCACGCCCTGCAGGCCAAGCTGGTCCATGCAGCGTTCCAACTCCTGTACCGCCAGGCGCGGGGATTGCAGCGGCACCGTGCCGATCCCGGCATAGTGGCGTGGATACTCGCGGCAGGTCTGGGCCATATGGTCGTTGAGCGCCTGGTGCAACTCCAGCGCGTGATGCGGCTTGGCCCAGTAGCTGAACATGACCGGCACCGTGCTGATGACCTGTACCTGCACGCCAAAACTTGCGTAGTCGTCGATCCGTACCTGCGGGTCCCATGTCTTGGGCCAGATCTCGCGGAAGAACTTGCCGTCCTTGTAGATGCGATGACGACCGTCGTCACCATGATGGATCACTGGGAAACG
>JBBQTR010000072.1:0-10114 GCA_038213095.1 Lysobacterales bacterium
CGACGGACGGATGGTTCTTCCATTGCTGGAAGGCTTCCCACGGTTTGTATTCCGCGTCCGCATAATCAAGCCCACTGACATAGCCCAGTGCGATTCGATCGGCGTCCAGGTGATACAGGAAACTGCCACCGTAGATGTCGTTGCTGGCCGGCCAGCCGAGCGTGTGCACGATCTTGCCCGGAGTGACACGACCAGCGGGCAGCTGCCACAACTCCTTGATGCCGATCGAATACGCCTGCGGATCGCTCGCCGCATCCAGCGAAAAGCGTTTCACAAGTTGCTTTGTCAGACTGCCGCGCGCGCCTTCGGCCAGCACGGTGACCTTGGCCTTGATGTCGATGCCGGCGGTGAAGCCGGATTTGTGCGTGCCATCCTTCGCCACGCCCATGTCACCGATGCGCACGCCGATGACGCGGCCATCGTTACCATGCAGCGTCGCTGCGGCGGCAAACCCGGGATAGATTTCGACGCCAAGCGCCTCGGCCTGAGGCGCCAGCCACGCGCACATTGCGCCGAGACTGACGATGAAATTGCCGCGGTTGTGCAGCCCCGGGGGCGTCGGCAATTTGCGCCTGCCGGTTTTCGACAGCAGCCAGAATTCGTCGTCGGTGGCCGGCACGCAGATCGGCGGCGGCTGGTCGCGCCAGCCCGGCAATAGTGCATCGAGCGGGCCGGGCTCGATCACCGCTCCCGACAGGATGTGCGCGCCGACGGTCGCGCCTTTTTCGATCACGCACACGCTGATGTCAGGGTTGAGCTGTTTCAGGCGGATCGCGAATGACAATCCCGCTGGGCCGGCGCCCACGGTGACGACGTCATACTCCATCACGTCGCGTTCGACTTCGCTCATGCCAGTACTCCGGTCGTTGCAGCTGCAGTGGCTCAATTCTCGTGGTTTGCACGCAAGGCGGCAAATCGGCAGCATCCAAACGATGCCACTGACACCACTAGCATTGCCTGACGCCAAGGTCGACCTCGATCCGGCGTGGCTGGGTGGTGGCAAAGCCGATAGGCTGTTGGCCGACCTGCTGGTGACCATCCCCTGGCAGGTACATCGGATCCGCATGTTCGGGCGGGAAGTAGATCCACCGCGCCTGAGCTGCTGGATCGGCGATCCAGACGCGGTTTACGCCTACTCGGGGACGCGTTTCGAACCCCGAAGCTGGTCGGACAGCCTGCAGTCGTTACGCACGCGCTTGCGCGAGCAGCTGGATGTCGATTTCAACAGCGTGCTTGCCAATCTCTATCGAGACGGTCGCGACCGCATGGGCTGGCACAGTGATAACGAGCGCGAGCTGGGTCCGGCACCAGTGATTGCGTCGGTGAGCCTGGGCGCAACGCGCCGCTTCGTGCTGAAGCGGCGCGATGACCCTTCAATCAAACTCGCGCTCGAGCTGCCGCACGGCAGCCTGCTGGTGATGGCGGGAAACACGCAGTCGCATTACCGGCATGCATTGCCTGCAACAGCGAAACCCATCGGGGTGCGCGTCAACCTGACATTCCGACGAATTACGAATTACTTGGCGGTGCGTTGACCCCTGCGCTCGCGTGCGTTGCCGGTGGTCAGCGTCCAGCCGGCGATGTCATGGGTGATCGCACCCAGCGCCGTGCCGAAGGCCTGCGCGACGGCAGCGGTGCTGGTGCCGCTGGCGGGCACGGCCTGAAGGAACGTCTGCGAGGCGACGATGTCCTGATCGGTGGCATGCAACAACTTGACCGTGACCTCAATGGTCGCGGCCGGCACCGCATTGCCGGCGTAATCCGCCTCGAAACGGCGCACTTCCGTCAGCAGGGTGTAGTCGGCGGCGATGCCGCTGCCTTGACGCGCGACGGCGGCAATTCTCCCTGAATCCTCCAGCGTACGCAGTACAGTGGACTCGATCTGCTCGCTCGGTGTTTTCGCCCAGCTTGCGTCCTGGTAGACCTCCAGTTCACCCGGTGTCGGTCGCACCGCGATGCGCAGCGTGTCGACCATGCGCGCCGCATCCGGATGCGCCAGCGCCAGCTGCCACTTCACTGTTGGCCACGACGGATCGGCCATGACATGAGGATCGGGCGCATAGATCGTCGGTGGCGTCTTGCTGCCCAGGATCGAACAGCCCGACAGCAACATCACCAGCAGCAAGGCCGGTCTCATGTTCTGGATCTGCTTTATCTTCATTTTGGCTTGAATTCCTTCGGGGAGTCGCGACCCAGGATGTAGCGTGCCGGGCTGCCTTCAAGACGATCACTGATATGCCGCAGGTCGCGCACCAGGCCGCGCAGTTCGCCCAGGGTCGGACCGAGTTGCGACAGGCCATCATTTGCAAAGCTGTGAATCGCCGCACGGTTTTCCGTCAGGATTGTATTTGCGCCACCGGCGGCCGAATCGAGTTTGGTCAACGTGCTGTCGAGTTTGGTCATCAGCGCCGGCAGCTTGTCGATCACTTCACGATCGACGTCCTTCACCGCGTGGTTGGTGGTGTCCAGCGTCGCCGACAGTTTCTCGCTTGCTTCGCGCGCGTTGACCAGCAATTTGCGAATGTCCTCGCGCTGGTCGGCGACCGCGCCGGTCATCGCCTGCAGGTTGTCCAGCGTCTTGGCGATTTTCTTGACGTTCTCTTCGCTGAGGACTTCGTCCATCCGCGCAACCAGGCGGTTGGCGGTATCGGCGATGTTCTGCAGCGCGGAGGCTTCGGTCTTGATGACGGGAATTTCGTGATGGTCGACAGCCACCAGCATCGGGGCATTCGGAGAGCCGCCGGTGAGCTGGATGAACGGACTTCCGGTAAGGCCGGTGATCGACAGCTTGGCCTTGGTGTCGACCTTGATTGGTGTATCGGCCTGCAGTTTCAGCCGCGCCAGCACCTGCCGCGGATCGTTGGGGGCAAGCTTCAGCGACTCCACAGTGCCCACCGAAATGCCGTTGTATTGCACCGAGCTGCCCTGGGTGAGACCGGTGACCGGCTCATTGAAGATGACCCAATACTCCTGCCAGCCCCGTTCCGACGAATACTTTGCCGCCCACAGCCCGAACCCCAGCAGCAACACCGCGGTGAGGATGGTGAAGGCACCGATGAGGACGTAATTGGCCTTGGTTTCCATATTCAGGTGGCCTCGGCAGATGTGCCAGATTCGGAAGTGGATGAATCGAAAGTGGATGAATCAGAAGTGGATGATTCGGGGAGTGATGGCTGGGTGGAGGACGGAGCGGTCGAAGCGTCACTGCGCGCCGCGCGGCCCCGGGGACCATTGAAGTATTCCTGCACCCAGGGATGATCGAATTCCTGCAGTTTGGCCAAGGTGTCCACGGCAACAATCTTGCGGTCGGCGATCACCGCCACGCGGTCGCAGATAGCGTACAGCGTGTCCAGGTCATGGGTGATGAGGAACACCGTCAGGCCCAGAGCCTGCTGCAGCGTGCGGATCAGCGTGTCGAAGGCATCCGCTCCGATCGGGTCGAGCCCGGCGGTGGGTTCATCCAGGAACAACAGCGGCGGATCCAGCGCCAGCGCACGCGCGAGTCCGGCGCGCTTGCGCATGCCGCCGGACAGTTGCGAGGGCAGCTTGTCCAGCGCGTCGGCCGGAAGTCCGGAGAGCTTGACCTTGAGCAGCGCCAGCTCATAGCGCAATGAATCGCGCAAGTCCGGATGGTGCTCCTTCAGCGGCACCTGGACGTTTTCGCCAACCGTCAGTGATGAGAACAGAGCACCATCCTGGAACAGCACGCCGGTGTTGCGTTCGATGTGCAGCCGGTCAGCCGGGTCCTGCGAGCGCGCATCGACGCCGAGCAGTTCGATCTCCCCTGCATCGGGTGTGCGCAGCCCAAGGATCGAGCGCATCAACACCGATTTGCCCGAGCCCGAACCGCCGACGACTCCAAGGATTTCCCCGGGCATCACGTCTAGGTCCAAGCCGTCGTGCACGACCTGTTCACCAAAACGGTTGACCAGTCCGCGCACGCGGATGATCGGCTTGCTTGTGTCGACATCGGTGTCGCGATCTGCCTTGACCTCGGCGGCGGGCCCGGATTCGATGGAGCGCCTCGACATCACCAGCCCACCTGCATGAACCAGATCGCAGCGATCGCATCGAGCACGATCACCAGCGAGATTGCCTGCACCACGCTGGATGTCGTGCGTTCACCGACGGATTGCGCGGTGCCTTGCACCTGCAGGCCTTCCAGGCAACCGATCAGCCCGATCACCAGGGCGAACAACGGTGCCTTCGCCAATCCGACTAGGAAATGTCGCAGGTGCATCGTCTCCTGCATGCGCGCCAGGTAGGCCTGCGGTGGAATGCCCAGGCTGAAGGCGCCCACCGACATGCCGCCAAGCAGGCCGGCGATATCGGCGATGAAACTCAGCAGCGGCAGCATCACCAGCAGCGCCAGCACGCGTGGAATCACCAGCACGTCTACAGGGTCCAGCCCGAGCGTGCGCATGGCATCGATCTCCTCGCGGCTGACCATCGCGCCGATCTGCGCGGTGAAGGCGCTGGCGGTGCGACCGGCCAGTAGGATTGCCGTCAGCAGCACGCCGAATTCGCGCAGGAACGCCACGTTGACCAGCTCGACGACATAAATGGTCGCGCCGAAATCCTGCAGGATGTTCGCGCCCAGGAACGCGATCACAGCGCCCACCAGGTAAGACAGCAGGATCACCAGCGGCACCGCATCCAGGCCGACCTGTTCCATGTGGTACACGGTCGCGGTCAGATGGAATCGCCGTGGCTGCCGCAGCATGCGCAGCATCTTGATCAGGTTCTCACCGAGAAAACTGATCAGCGCGACAATCTCGATCCAGTTGTCCTGGACCGCGAAACCCAGGCGTCCGAGCGCCGCGACAAATCCGTATTCGCGTTTTTTCTTCGGACGGTCGTCGGCCACATCCTCGATCGCCGCAACCAGTGCGTGATGGTCTGGCCGGAACTTGAAGCCGTCGAAGTCCAATTCATGCCGGCGTGCGAATCGCAGCAGCTGCAGCACCCCGGTCGAATCGAGCCGATCCACGCCGGTGGCATCCACGCTCCGCGGCTGTTTGGGGGCGTCATGCAGCAGCTCACCGACATCACCTGCGTACTGCAGCGTCCAGCGGCCGTGCAGCCGCAAACCCGCGCCGTCGGGATCGGCGGCACCATCGTCCAGATCGATACTCGGGGCTTTGCTGGGGACAGCCATACCGCAATCCAGGTGGCGCTGCGGGCCGAGGATACAGAAACGACGCAACATCGTCAGTGATTGCAGCGCTGCGCACATGCCGTGGTGCGTGCGATCCTGTCAGGATGCATGAGCGCATGACGACTTCCTCGGTGACGATCCCATCGGCCAGCTATGCCGCGCGGCTGGCATTCGTCGTCGAACTGGCCGAGCACCTGCACGCTTACGGCACCACCGCGCAACGCCTGGAAGGTGCCCTCAACTCGGTCGCCGCAAGCCTGCATCTGGATTGCGAGCCTTGGTCGAATCCCACAGGGCTGATCCTGACCTTCAGTGATCCCGAGCGTCCACCGGGGGAAAGCGACACCACCCGCGTGATCCGGTTGCCGCCGGGGGACACGGACCTTGCCAAGTTGTGCGCCACCGACCGCATTGCCGAAGACGTCATGGCCGGGCGGCTGGATCTTGCGGCCGGACATGCCGCATTGCGCGCGCTTGATCGCACGCCGGGATGGCGGGAAAACCTCATGCAGGTGTTCGGGTTTGGCCTTGCCGCCGCCTCGGTGGCCGGGTTGCTGCGCCTGCCATGGCTGGACATCGCCACCGCTGGGGTCACAGGCCTGTTGATCGGATGGCTGGACGTCACCACCCGCCAGCGTCCGCAACTCAAGGAAGCCGGGGACGCACTGGCAGCGCTGCTGGCGGGCTTCATCGCCATCGGGGTGGCGAGTTTCGTCGCCCCGCTCAACCTCAACACCGTGATCATCGCCTCGCTGATCGTGTTGCTGCCCGGCATGGCCCTGACCAATGCCGTCAACGAACTCACCAGCCAGCACCTGGTGTCCGGAACCGCGCGCTTTGCCGGGGCGCTGACCACGGTGATGAAGCTGGCCGTTGGCATGGTCATCGCCTTGAAGCTTTCAGACCTCATTGGCATCACCCCGCATATCCGTGCGTGGCGGCCGCAGCCCGAAGCGGTTGAATGGGTGTCGCTGGGGTTGGCGGCCTATGCGTTCGCCGTGCTGTTCCGCGCTGCGGTGCGTGATTATCCAGTGGTGATGCTGTCGGCGATCGCCGGTTACCTGATCTCGCGGTTGGTTGGCGGTGTATGGGGCAGTCCTGCCGGGATTTTCCTGTCCGCGCTGACGATGACCGCCGCCGGGAATGCTTATGCGCGATGGGTGCAGCGTCCGGGCGCGGTGGTGCGCGTCCCCGGCATCATCATGCTGGTGCCTGGCAGCGCCAGCCTGCGCGGGGTAATGACCGTACTGCAGCGAAATGACGTCATCGCAGGCCACAACGCGGCGTTGACCGTCATGAACATCCTGCTGGCGCTGGTGGCGGGATTGTTGTTCGGGAATCTGTTGTTGCCGACGCGCCGGAATTTGTAGCTTCGTTTCTTTTGAGCTTTGTTTTTTTGTTGGACTCGAAATTGCTTGGACACATTAGCCTTCCGCAGACCCGGAGGGCTGCGCACAGGATGTGCGCAGTTTTCCGACCAAGCCATGGATGGCGAGTCGGAAAATCCCTTTGAGAATAATCGTGGCGAGTTGGCTGTGTCGGGGAAGCGCCCTTTCTTTTGGTTACTTTTCTTTGGGCGCTTGCAAAGAAAAGTAACTCGCCAACGGCGAAAGCGTTTAGAGAGATAAGCAGAAGAAAGTCACAGGATGATCGGCCATTCTCGTTGTTGAAAGCCGTCTTCCGCGAGAATGACCAATTCGATTGCATCACAAAAAACGCCGGCACGTGGCCGGCGTTTTTTGATCCAAGGAAAACAACTCAGCGGATCAGATAATCCTCGAGCTTCCTGCCCTTGGCGACTTCTGCAGCCAGCCAGCGGGGTTGTTGGCCGCGACCGGCCCAGGTTTCAGCGGTGTTGTCGGGATTGCGATATTTCGGGGCGACCTTGCCGGTCGATTTTCCTTTTGTCGTTTTGCGGGCCTTGGTAGGAGCCGCTTTGTCGGCACGACTGCTGGACGGAACCGCGCCCCCGAACAACTCGGCGATCGTATAACCCTCGCTCTTGGCCAGCTGCACCAACTTGTTGCGCACCGTGTTCAAGGGCTTGCGCTTGCTCAGGGTGGTTTTGCGCTTCGTGGCCAAGTCGATGAGGCTTTGCAGTTCGCGGGCGGAAAGTTTACTGACGTCGATCGGCATGGGTTTTCCAGGAAGGCAGGCGAGTTGGTCTAGCCATTACGTGGCATATGCAGACATTATTTGGCAGAAATCAATCTCATCATCAGCGCTTGTTGATCCAGTTGCTCCGATTCGCCACCGCTGCGTGCGCGATATTCGAACGTCCTGGCAGCCAGGCCGCGTTCGGAGACCACGACGCGATGCGGAATGCCGATCAGTTCGATATCCGCGAACATCGCGCCGGCACGCAGGCCGCGATCATCCAGCACGGTATCGACGCCATTGGCGGCCAGCTCCCGATATAACGCATCCGCCGCCCCGGCAACCGCCGGGTCATTCTTCGGATTGATCACGCACACGGCCACCTGCCATGGCGCCATCGCCGCCGGCCACACGATGCCCGCGTCGTCATGGTTCTGCTCGATCGCCGCCGCCACGATGCGCGACACGCCGATGCCGTAACAGCCCATCGCCGGGGTAACGGCCTTGCCGCTGGAATCCAGCACCGTGCACCCCATTGCCTGTGCATACGTGCAGCCGAGCTGGAAGACGTGGCCGACCTCGATGCCTCGCGCCAAGCCGAGCGTGCCATGTCCGTCGGGGGACAAATCCCCGGCCACCACGTTGCGGATGTCGGCGACAAGGTCCGGCTCGGGCAGGTCGCGCCCCCAGTTCACCCCTGTCAGGTGGTAGCCCGTTTCATTGGCGCCGACCACGAAATCGGCCAAGGCCGCGACGTCGCGGTCTGCAATGACCTGGACGGGTTTGTGCGGGGCGACCGGTCCGAGGAAGCCGGGTTCGCTGCCAAGATTCTCGGAGATTTCGGCTTCGGTCGCCAAACGGTAATTGGACAATCCGGGCAGCTTCGCCAGCTTGATTTCATTGACGATGTGATCGCCGCGCACCAGCGCCAGTACAAATTGCCCGACCGTGCCTGCGGCACCTTGCGTCATCAGCGCGACGGACTTCACCGTGCGCTGTAGCGGCAACGAAAGCAGTGCGGCAACGTCTTCGCAGGTTTTCTGCGTGGGTGTTTCAACTTTCCGCAATGCCTGGGAAGGGTTCGCACGCGCACCGGGCGCGGCAGACATCGCGGTTTCGACATTGGCGGCGTAATCGGAGCCGTCCGAAAATGCGATGGCGTCTTCGCCCGAGTCCGCAAGCACGTGGAACTCCTGTGAAGCATCGCCGCCGATGGCGCCGGAATCTGCCTGCACCGCGCGGAACTTCAGCCCCAGCCGGGTGAAGATGCGGCTGTAGGTGGCAATCATGTTGCGGTATTCGAGTTCCAGCCCGGCGCTGTCAATGTGGAACGAGTACGCATCCTTCATCAGGAACTCGCGCGCACGCATGATGCCGAAACGCGGCCGGATCTCGTCGCGGAACTTGGTCTGGATCTGGTAGAAATTGATCGGCAGCTGCTTGTAGCTGGCCAGCTCGTTGCGCGCGAAGTCGGTGATGACTTCCTCGGCGGTCGGGCCGTAGCAGTATTCGGCATCCTTGCGATCCTTGATCTTGAGCAGCTGCCCGCCGAACTTCTGCCAGCGTCCGGTTTCCTCCCATAGCTCACGCGGCTGGATCGAGGGCATCAGCAATTCGATCGCCCCGGCGCGATCCATTTCATCGCGCACCACCTGCTCGACCTTGCGCAGCACGCGAAGGCCCAGCGGCGACCAGGTGTAGATGCCAGCGGCAAGCTTGCGCAGCATGCCTGCCTTGAGCATCAGCTTGTGGCTGATGATTTCGGCGTCGGCAGGCGTTTCCTTGCTGGTGCGGAGGTGGAACTGCGACAGGCGCATCAGGCTGCTTCAACAAAAGGGACGCGCAGTTTGCCATGCAAGCCGGTGCAGCTCACTGCACCTTGCTGACGCCCCCACTTTGGCGTGTTACCTGGGCGGCGCGGCGGCCTTGTCGGCCACGGCCGTTGCACAAGTGACCTTCAAGGTGGCTTGCGCCAGTTGCATCTGGTTGGCGCGGTCATCATCGGACAAGGTCTTGTCGGGCTTGCCATCGCCATTGCTGTCGATCTGCACCGCCGACTTGCCCTGCAGCAGCGCCATGTTCTTGCGGGCGATGTCGCAGGAGGGATTTTCAGTGGACTTTGCGGTGGGCTTGGCATCGGACACATCGACCTGGTCGTTGTGAATGCTGCGGGTTCTGTAAGCCCCGGTGGCTGGCGGTGTGCTGCTGTACTGGGTGGTGCCGTGTGCGTCCTTCCACTGGTAAACATCGGTGGCAGAGGCGGTTGCACAGACGGCGAGGGCGAGCAGGCCCAGCGTCAAAGTACGTTGCTTCACGACACGATGTGGACGTTGCATGGGAAATTCCTGAAGTAACTTAGGATCTGGGCCCCGATTGCAGCACCGCATCCACCCCGGTGCAAGCCATCGGCCTACAAAGCCCGTGATTGGTTCAGCTGGTCCAACGATGACCGGGTCCACGGCGGCGGCTACACTGCCCCGATGAACGACGTGCCACCCCTCCGTCCACGCAGCCGAGGCATTTACCTGCTGCCCAACTTGTTCACGACAGGCGGCTTGTTTGGCGGCTTTTTCGCCATCATCGCTGCCTCCCAAGGCCGCTTTGAAGCCGCCTGCGTGGCGATTTTCATCGCTTCGGTGCTGGATGGGATCGACGGCCGTGTCGCGCGAATGACCAACACCCAGACCGAGTTCGGCGTGCAATACGATTCGCTGGCCGACCTGGTCAGCTTCGGCATGGCCCCGGCACTGGTGATGTACCACTGGTCGCTGTCGTGGCTGAAGTTCGATGACCCGCTGCTCGGCCGCGTCGGCTGGGCCGTGGCCTTCCTGTATGCCGCCTGCGCGGCGCTGCGCCTGG
>JBBQTR010000073.1:0-10083 GCA_038213095.1 Lysobacterales bacterium
CACGGCCGATGCGGACATCGGCAGCGACGTGCACCAGATCTTCCAGCAACTGTCGAGCATGGCGCCTGCGGCCAAACTCCGGCGCCTGCTGCAATCACCATTCACGCTGCATGCCGGCGTGCTGGAAAGGATCGAACGCGAATCACGACACGCACGCAGTGGCAAGCCGGCGCGCATCATCGCCCAGATGAACGCGCTCAACGAGCCGCAGGTGGTGCGCGCCCTGTATGCCGCCTCGCAGGCGGGCGTGCAGATCGACCAGATCGTGCGCGGCGCATGCACGCTACGACCCGGGATACCCGGTGTGTCGGAGAATATTCGCGTGCGGTCGATCGTTGGGCGCTTTCTCGAGCACAGCCGCGTGTACTGGTTCGACAACAATGGCGATTCCGAATTGTTCTGCGCCAGCGCGGATTGGCTGGAGCGAAACCTTCTGCGCCGGGTCGAGACCTGTTTCCCGTTGCTGGATCCGGAATTGTCCGCACGCGCGAAGAGCGAATCGCTCGACAATTACCTGGCCGATAATCTTGACGCGTGGGCGCTGCAGCCTGATGGACGCTACGTGCGTTTGACTCCTGAAGACGATGCAGCACCGTATTCGGCACAGTCGTCCCTGCTGGCCAAACTCTGTGGCCGGAAGCCATGAACACCGCGCGCCGGTCAATACGTTCGACAACCTCACCGCTGCAGGACGGCGACCTGCTGGCGGCCATCGACCTGGGCTCCAACAGCTTCCACCTGGTGGTCGCGCGTTATGTCCTGGGACAGTTGCGCACCGTCGACCGCCTGCGCGAAATGGTGCGGCTTGCCGAGGGCCTCGACGGCAAACGTGGGCTTGACCCCGAGGTGCGCCAGCGCGCGCTTGAATGCCTGGCGCGCTTCGGCCAACGCCTGCGCGATATCCCGCCCCAGCGCGTGCGTGCGGTCGCGACGAATACCGTGCGCCAGCTTGCAACGCCGCAAAGCTTCCTGGTGCCGGCGGAGACTGCGCTTGGACACACCATCGAAATCGTGTCGGGTCGCGAGGAAGCCCGCCTGGTCTATCTTGGCGTCGCCCATGCGCAGCCACCAAAGCCGGATCAATTGCGGCTGGTGATCGACATCGGCGGCGGGTCGACCGAATGCATCATCGGCACCGGCTTCGATGCACTCGAACGAGAAAGCCTGCAGGCGGGTTGCGTGGCAAGCACGCGACGGTTTTTCCCCGACGGGAAACTGTCGAAGAAACGCTGGAAGGAGGGCGTCACCGAGGTCGCGGCCGAATTCCAGCAATTCGCTGGCGTCTATCGCGGCCTGGGCTGGGACGAAGCAATCGGTTCGTCCGGAACCAACAAGGCGATCGGCGACATCTGCGCGGCGATGAAGCTCACCAAGGGCGCGATCACCGCCGAGGCGCTGCCGCTGGTGCGCGACCGCCTGCTGGCGGCCGCGCACATCGACGCGATCGCCCTGCCGTCGCTCTCGGCTGAACGCAGGCCGATCATCGCCGGTGGCCTGCTGGTGCTTGAAGCCGCATTCGACGCGCTTGGTCTTAAGCGCATGACGGTAAGCAAGGCGGCTCTGCGCGAAGGCGTGTTGTACGACATGCTGGGTCGCGGCAGCGATACTGATCCGCGCGACACCTCGGTGCAGGCCTTGATGCAACGCTATGGCGTGGACATCGCGCAAGCCACGCGCGTGGAGGCGACCGCGCTGCAACTGTTCGATCGTGTCGCGCCCGCATGGCAACTGGACGCGGACGACCGCCTGCTGCTTGCGCGCGCGTCATGCCTGCACGAGATCGGCCTGGCCGTCGCCCACAGCCAATACCAGGTACACGGCGCGTACTTGCTGGAGCATTCGGACATCGCGGGTTTTGCGCAGCAGGAACAGCGCATGCTGGCGGCCCTGGTGCGCACGCATCGGCGCGGAATTTCCAAGCATGCGTTCGACCGCTTGCCGCAACGCCTGCTCACTGCCGCGCGTCGCATCGCGGCCCTGCTGCGCCTGGCCGTGCTGTTGCACCGCTCGCACGAGCCCGACGCACAACCCGAGCTGCATCTTGTTGCCACGGGCGACACATTGACATTGCTCCTGCCCGGGCGATGGCTGGCGGCGCGACCGCTGTTGCGCGCCGACCTTGCGGGCGAAATCAAGGGCATGGCCGACCTTGGCATCCTGCTCATCGTCGACGCCCAGCGTGAATGAGCGCAGATGATCAGTCAGCGCAGCCGCCAAGCGGAATGGAGGCTGCAATAGCGCGGCGTTGCTTCGAAGCCGCATGCATGGACGGCTGGCAAAGCGCGTCGACGATTCCGCCATGAACTACCGCCACGCCTTTCACGCCGGCAACCATGCCGACGTCCTCAAGCACGTCGTGATGCTAGCGCTATGCGATGCCTTGACCGTCAAGCCGGCGCCGTGTTTTGCGCTGGACACCCACGCTGGTCGCGGGCTCTACACACTGGATGCCGACGCGGCAACGCGCACCGGCGAATTCCACGAAGGTATCGACCGGCTCTCGGCTGTCGCGACCGACGATATCAACATCCAGCGTTACCTCGACGCCATCACTGCCTGTCGAACCCGGTATGGCGAGCACGCCTATCCCGGCTCGCCCTGGCTGCTGGCGCATGCGCTGCGACCGATCGACCGCATTGCCTGCTGCGAGTTGCAGCTGGAGGAAGCAACGGCGCTGAAGGCCAACCTGCGCGGTGACCCGCGCGTCGCCGTGCACCAGAGTGATGGCTACGCGGCGTTGAAGGCCTTGCTGCCACCGACCCACGAAGCGCAGCGTTTCGGCCGCGGACTGGTGCTGCTCGATCCTCCTTACGAAGCGCAACTTGGTGAATTCGATCTCGCACTGGCGGCACTGCGCGACGGGCTTTCGCGCTGGCCGCAGGCGATCTACGCACTGTGGTATCCGATCAAGCAACGCAGGACCTTGGCACCGTTTTATCGGAATGCCACGGAGCTGCCGTCGAAATCAACACTGCTGATCGAGCTCCTGGTGCATGCCGACGATTCGCCGCTGCGGATGAATGGAAGCGGCCTGCTCGTGCTCAATGCACCGTGGCGATTTGAAATCTCATTCGCCCCGACGCTGTCGCGTCTCGCGTCAATGCTGGCGCCGGCAATGCAATCCTCACGCATGGAATTGCTGAAAAGCCCGTCCTGAACAGCACGGCTTGAAATCAATTCCAATCAACTCAAGCTTTTTTTGAAATCCGGTTCGAAGAAGCTCCAGCGCACTTCCGGGAATTCGAGTTTCAACGCGCGCTCGATCTCATTGATGCTGCTCACCAGCGCTATGGCACTTCCCGCCTCGCGCATTTCCGCCTGCACCGAGACCATCACGTCATTGCCGAGCTGCAGCGTGATCAGGTGAATCACGCTAGCGATCTCGGGCCGGTCTTCCAGGAACTGGTGCATCCGGGCCTGCGCCGCTGGGTCCATGCTTTGTCCGATCAGCAGCGCCTTGATCTCAATCGCGACGAACACCGCGATGACCACCAACAGCGCGCCGATCACGATGGTGCCGACGGCATCCCAGAACGGGTTACCCGTCATCACCGTCAGTACAATCGCCGCCAGCGCCACCACCAACCCGAGCAGCGCCGCGATGTTCTCACCTACGATCACGATCAGTTCGGCCTGTCGGCTTTCGCGGAACCATCGCCACAGACTGCGGCCCCGGCGCTCGAGGGTTGCCTCCTGCAACGCGGCGCGGGTTGAAACACCTTCGGCGACAATGCTGAATGCCAGTACGCCCACCGCCCACCACCACTGCGTAAGCTTTTCGGGATGGCTGAGCTTGTGGATGCCCTCGACAATCGAGAACACGCCGCCCACGGTGAACAACATCACCGCGACCAGGAATGACCAGAAATAGATTGCCTTGCCGTAACCCAGCGGATAGTTGGGCGACGCCGGGCGTTTGGCCTGTTTCATGCCTAACAACAACAGCAGCTGGTTCCCGCAGTCGGCCAGGGAATGCACGGTTTCGGCCAGCATCGAACTGGAACGGGTGAAATACGCCGCCACGCCCTTGGTGCAGGCGATGGCGAAGTTGGCGCCTAGCGCGACCAGGACCGCGCGTGTTGAGTCACCGTTACCGGCCATGGGAGCTCCGTTGGAATTTCTGCGATGGCCCGGCGAAATTCTTTTGGTTCGTTTTTCGCGCTGGAGAGTCTAGCAAAGCGCATTCGTTCGAATTTGTGAGCAAGGCTGTCACCCAAGGCATGGGAACATCCGCGCATGGCCGCCAGAAACCGACTCCCGCCGTGGCACGAAATGCAGCACCTGTCCAACGGTCGCGACGTGCTGATCCGCCCGATTCGTCCGGACGATGCGATGCCCTTGCGCGCAGCGTTTCCACTGCTCGAGCCCAACGAGGCGCGCGTTCGCTTCCTGTGCCCGGCCACGGAATTGTCCGCCGCCATGGCTGACAAGCTCGCCAAACCCGATCCGCGCAATGAATTCGCAATGGTCGTCGCCGAACCCTTGCCGCCGGGGGAAGCCATGGTCGGGGCGGTGGCACGGGCAACGATTGTTCCCGGCGGGCGCGAGGTCGAATTCGCCATCCTGGTCAGCCGCTTCATCGCCGACATGGGATTGGGTCGTCACCTGATGCGGCGGCTGGTGCGCTGGGCGCGCGGCAAGAAGGTCGATCGCATCTACGGCAACGTGCTGGAGAACAACCAGCCCATGCTGTCGTTGGCGCACTCGTTGGGTTTCCAGCGCGAAGCGTCGGACGATGCGGGCATGGTGAGGGTCGTACTGGAATTGCATCCGGCCAAAGCCTGATTTTCCGGTTCACGATTTCCTGATGCGTCGGCAACGCTTTCGCGCCAGCCACACCCCATCACTCGCGTAAACTTGGCGACCCTTGCGCTGGCAGCGACGACTGCCGGCGCTGCACTTGTTTGGTGGATCAACCCTGCATGTCGACTCTCAAAGCCATCATTCCATCCTCGTCCGATGCACCCCTGCCCAAGGCAGGCCGGCAGCGTGTGTCCTGGCGCGCTCCCAGCTCCGCATCGGCGCTGGCATGGGCGATCGCACAAGCGGCGGCGACCCACGCGGGCCCGTTGATTGTCGTCGCCCGCGACAACCAGGCCGCACATCAACTTGAATCCGACCTGCGCACGCTGCTCAGCGCTGATGTCTCCCTGCCGGTGCTGCCATTCCCTGATTGGGAAACACTGCCCTACGACCGTTTCAGTCCACACCCGGACATCGTCTCGCAGCGACTGGCGACGCTGTACCGGTTGCCCACCCTCAAGCGTGGGATCGTGGTCGTGCCTGTGCAGACATTGATGCAACGATTGCCCCCGTTGCGTTATGTCGTGGGCAACACGTTCGACGTCGCCGTCGCGCAGACACTCGACATGGATGTCGAGAAACGCCGGCTCGATGCGGCTGGTTACCGCAACGTGCCGCAGGTGCTGGATCCGGGCGATTTCGCCATTCGAGGGGGCTTGCTCGATGTCTACCCGATGGGTGCCGACGAGCCTTATCGCGTGGAATTGCTGGACAACGAGATCGATTCGATCCGCGCGTTCGATCCCGAATCGCAACGTTCGTTGGGGAAAGTCGATGCGGTGCGCCTGCTGCCTGGTCGCGAGATTCCCTTCGACGAGGCTGCAACGAAACGCGCGATGGACACCCTGCGCGAGCGCTTCGACATCGACACGCGCCGTAGTTCGCTGTTCCAGGATCTCAAGGCAGGGATCGCGCCGTCGGGCATCGAATATTACCTGCCGTTGTTTTTCGAACACACCGCAACACTGCTCGACTATGTTGGTGACAACGCCCTGCCGATCATCGGCGAGGGCACCTTGGAGGCGTCCGAACATTTCTGGACGCAGACGCGCGAGCGTTACGAACAACGCAGGCACGACATCGAGCGGCCGTTGCTACCACCCGCCGAATTGTATCTGCCACCCGAAACCCTGCGCGAGCGACTCAACCAGCGCGAACGCATCGAAGTCTGCGGCCTCGAGCACAGCCGTCGCGAAACGTCACTCGCGCTTGGAGACCAGCCCGCTCCGGCGTTGCCGCTGGCGACGAAGGACCATGCCCCTGCGGCAGACCTGCACGCCTTCCTGAGCAACTATCCCGGCCGCGTGTTGATCGCCGCGGATTCGGCGGGGCGGCGTGAAGCCTTGGGCGAAGTCCTCAGTGCAGCGGACCTGCATCCGCGCCTGTTGTCCGGCTGGCCGGAATTCCTCGCCGGCGACGCACGTTTCGCGATTGCGGTCGCATCGCTCAGCGACGGCTTCGCACTTGACGCGCCGCAGATCGCAATCCTCACCGAGCGTCAGTTGTTTCCCGAACGCGCCGCACAACCGCGTCGGCGCAAGCGTGCCGGGCGCGAACCCGACGCGATCGTCCGCGACTTGGGTGAATTGTCCGAAGGCGCACCGATCGTGCACGAGGATCATGGCGTCGGTCGTTATCGCGGCCTGGTCACACTGGAAGCCGGTGGCACCGCGGGCGAATACCTGGAGATCGAATATGCCAAAGGCGACCGTCTGTACGTCCCGGTGGCGCAACTGCACCTGATCAACCGCTACTCGGGCGCCTCCCCGGAAACCGCACCGCTGCATTCGCTGGGTGGTGAGCAGTGGAGCAAGGCCAAGCGCAAGGCTGCCGAAAAAGTCCGGGACGTCGCCGCTGAACTGCTCGAAATACAGGCCCGTCGCCAAGCGCGCGTAGGCTTGGCATTGCAGGTCGATCGCGCGATGTACGAACCGTTTGCGGCGAGTTTTCCGTTCGAGGAAACACCGGACCAGCACGCGGCGATCGAGATGGTCATCCGCGAACTCGGCTCATCAAAGCCGATGGATCTGGTGGTGTGTGGCGACGTCGGCTTCGGCAAGACCGAAGTCGCCGTACGCGCCGCCTTCGTTGCGGCCATCGCCGGCAAGCAGGTCGCCGTGCTGGTGCCGACCACCCTGCTGGCCGAGCAGCACTACCGCAACTTCCGCGATCGCTTCGCCGATTGGCCCGTGCGCGTCGAGGTGCTGTCGCGATTCAAGACCGCGAAGGAAATCAAGACCGAGATCGGCCGGATTACTGACGGCACGCTGGACATCATCGTCGGCACGCATCGACTGCTGCAAAAGGACGTGCGTTTCAAGGATCTTGGCCTGGTCATCGTGGACGAGGAGCAACGCTTTGGCGTGCGGCAGAAAGAGGCGTTGAAAGCGTTGCGCGCCAACGTGCATCTGCTGACCCTGACCGCGACCCCGATCCCGCGCACGCTCAATATGGCGATGGCCGGCCTGCGCGATCTCGCCATCATTGCCACACCGCCCGCGCATCGCCTTGCGGTGCAGACCTTCGTGGTGCCATGGGACGACATGCAGCTGCGCGAAGCCTTCCAGCGCGAGCTGGCGCGCGGCGGTCAGGTGTATTTCCTTCACAACGACGTCGAATCCATCGGCCGCATGCAACGCGAACTGCAGGATCTTGTCCCCGAGGCCCGCATCGGGATTGCCCATGGCCAGATGCCGGAGCGCGAACTCGAGCGCGTGATGCTCGACTTCCACAAGCAGCGCTTCAACGTGCTGCTATGCACGACCATCATCGAATCGGGCATCGACATCCCCAACGCCAACACCATCATCATGAACCGTGCCGACAAGTTCGGCCTGGCGCAGTTGCACCAGCTGCGCGGTCGCGTTGGCCGGTCACATCATCGCGCGTACGCCTACCTTGTCGTCCCCGACCAGCGCACCATCAGCAGCGACGCACGCAAACGGCTGGATGCGATCGCATCGATGGATGAGCTCGGCGCCGGCTTCACACTGGCCACGCACGATCTTGAAATCCGCGGCGCTGGCGAACTGCTTGGTGAAGACCAGAGCGGACAGATGGCCGAAGTCGGCTTCAGCCTCTATACCGAGTTGCTGGAACGCGCCGTGCGCAGCATCAAGCGTGGCGAGCTTCCAGATCTCGACGTCGCCTCGCATCGTGGCGCCGAGGTCGAGCTGCACATTGCGTCGCTGATTCCCGATGATTACCTGCCTGACGTCCACACCCGCCTGACCCTGTACAAGCGCGTCAGTTCCGCGCGCGATGCCCATGACCTGCGGGAATTGCAGGTGGAGATGATCGACCGTTTCGGACTGCTGCCCGAACCCGCCAAGCATCTGTTCGCGATTGCAGAGCTCAAGCTGATGGCCACGGACCTGGGTATCCGCAAACTGGATCTCGGACCCACTGGTGGACGCCTGCAGTTTGAAAGCAAACCGAACGTCGATCCGATGTCGGTGATCCAGCTGATCCAAAAACAGTCGCAGCACTATGCAATGGACGGTCCTGAGAAGCTACGCATCAAACTTGAGCTTCCCGATGCCACAAGCAGGCTGCTCGCGGCACGGGGACTGCTGTCGGTGCTTCAGCCCACTGGGAAGTAGTCACAACGCCTTCCAAGACGTCCGCAATGTTGAAATCGAGATACGCTCCCCTCGCTTCGCCGCATCGATCCAGCGGACTCACGACGCCTCCGGCACCACGATTGAGCACGTGCGTGTAGATCTGGGTAGTGGCAACATCCTTGTGCCCCATGAGTTCCTGGATGGTGCGAATGTCCGCGCCGGCCTCCAGCAAATGCGTCGCGAAGGAATGTCGAAGCGTGTGCGGGCTGACGGGCTTCTTGATGCCCGCTGCCTTTGCGGCCGCCGATACCGCCCGTTGCAGGACTTTTTCGTCAAGGTGATGACGCTTCTCCTTGCCATCCCTGGGATCAATCGCCCGCCTCGTCGCAGGAAACATATATTGCCAACCCAGTTCCATCGATGCGTTGGGATACTTGCGCGCCAACGCGTACGGCAAGGAGACCGCGCCAAAGCCGTCATCCAGGTCCAATCTGTGCAGCACGCGGGAGTCTTCCATCTGCCGCAGCAGCGCTTCCCTCAATGACGCGGGCAACACCGTGCGGCGATCCTTGGCGCCCTTGCCTTCGCGTACGGTGATCTCGTTGCGGGCCACATCCACATCTTTCACACGCAGCCGTAGGCATTCCATCAAACGCAGGCCACTGCCATACAGCAGGCTGGCCATCAGCCAATTCCTGCCAGCCAGGCTACGCAGGAGCATGACCACCTCGCCCTTGGACAGGACCACCGGCAAACGACGCGATCCCTTCGCCCGGACCACGTTCTCCATCCACGGCAAGTCGATCCGCAATACTTCGCGGTAGAGGAACAACAACGCCGAAAGTGCCTGGTTCTGGGTGCTGGCTGACACGCGGTCACGCGTAGCAAGCCCGGTCAGGAAAGCTTCCACCGCCGATCCATCCAGGTCGCGAGGATGCCGAAGCGCGTTGGCCCGAATATATCGGCGCATCCACTGTAGGTACGCCTGCTCAGTGCGAATGCTGTAATGCTTCAGCCGTATCCGGGCCCGTACCTGCTCCAGAAGACGCGGTTGCTGCCCTACCGTCCCATCAATTGGCACGGCATTCAATTCACCCCGATCCAATTTATTTGACCGCATATTCCACCTTCCCTGCCGTGTACCGGACCAAAGATGGACGATCGGTCCTCCAGTGTCAGTCAGTCGAAACGGGTGCTGGCTGTGGGGCTTTTCTGGTTTGACCATCCAATCAACGCCAGCCACACTTGGGCAATTACCCCGTACTGGGATCTACTAGGTGTTAGGCGCCTTTGAAAGGATCATGCATGACAAACAACATATGGCTAGTCTATTGGTACACGATACTCCTCGGCCTAGTTGCGCAAGCGATTCTGCTAGTTCTTCAGTGGCGCACATATCGCAACACCGGGCATACAAGTCTGCGGACAATTGCTATTTCTACTGTGCTTGGCATTGTCTATATCGGCCTTTCATATGCTGCAGTTAAATGCTCAATGGAACGTCACAACCCGCTGATGTTTTACGTATCAGCAGCTATCGTTCTCACGCTACAAATGGCAATTGGTATTGCGGGAATACGGTCACTGTTCCGTGCTTTTGAGCAGATGTTCACCAATCAGCGCGGCGGCGCCTAACAATTCATTCAAGCCGAACCCGCTTCGTAGCTTCAAGACTTCGTCTGGCTTTCCGGGCGGGTCGGCTTAATTCAGGTGTTAG
>JBBQTR010000074.1:0-9963 GCA_038213095.1 Lysobacterales bacterium
GGTGCTGGCCTTTACCGCGGTCGTGCTGATGCTGGGCATGGCCGATCGCATGCGCGCGTTCCGGCGCGAGCGCGATCGTGCGCAGCATGATGCCGAGCGCGACTCGCTGACCGGCGTGCTCAACCGGGCCGGCATCGAGCGGCGTCTGGACTGGGCGCTCGCCGCCGCGCACGGCGAATACCAGCCGCTGGCGGTGTTGTTCCTCGACATCGACCATTTCAAGCGCATCAACGACAGCCACGGCCACGCCATCGGCGACGCCTGTCTCGGTGCACTGGTGCGGATCCTCGCTGCGGAACTGCAGTACGGCGACCTGGTGGGCCGTCTCGGCGGCGAGGAATTCCTGCTGGTGCTGCCCGGCGATGTACGCCGCCAAGCGTGCCGGGCGCAATCGGGTGATGACGGCTGGCGCGAGCGCGGAATTCGTGGCGGACTGACGGCCGCGATTGAATGCGCAGCGCTCGATTCGACCTTTGATGCGTCTCAAGCGGTAGCACGAGGCGACTGATGCGGCGGCTGCAACCGTCGCATCATGCAAACTCAATACTTCGGCACCGCCGGGTCTGCAGCGGACCACGCATCGATCCCGCCCACCACGTTGTAGATCTCGCCGAACCCCAACTGCCGGAAATGTTCCGCTGCCTGCGCGCTCCGGCTGCCGTGGTGGCACAGGAAGGCGAGAGGTGTGTCCTTCGGCAGCGCTTCCAGCGTGGCGATGCCATTGTCCAGCGTCGCGAACGGGGCCTTGATCACCGCGAATGCGCGTTCCTGCGGCGGGCGCACGTCGACCAGGGTGATTGCACCTGCGGCCAGCTTGCCGGCGGCTTCCAGTGGTGACAGCTCGCGCACCTTGGACGGTGCATTCGGATTGTCGATGACCAGCCCGCGACCGCGTTCGTCATCGACCCAGTCGATCGTCAACCCATCGGCGCGACGCGCGGACGCGATGTCGAACTGCACGCGGATGCCATCGATTTCGGTGGCGACGGCGTTGTCATCGTTCGGTGCGAGTTGAAGTTTCGCGTTGAACTGCGGATCGACGTCCACCTTCAGCGTGTAGCCACTGCCGGCATCCTGCAGCGCCTTGTGCAGCATCTCGAACGCCGCGGGCGTGATGGTGATGCCTGGGGGCGTGCGATCCGGTGGCGGGAGGCCGAGGGCACCATGCAGTTCACCGGAATTGGCCATCTGCTCGATGATGTCGCTGCCGCCGATCAACTCACCGTCGATGTAGAGCTGCGGAATCGTTGGCCAGTCGCCGTATGCCTTGATGCCTTCGCGGATGTCCTGGTCGGCCAGTACGTCCACGTGCGCGTAGTCGATGCCAAGCGCACTCAATGCCGCGACCGACTTGGCGGAAAACCCACATTGCGGGGCGCGTGGCGTGCCTTTCATGAACAGCACGACGCGATCGGCATCGAGCAGTCCGGCGATGCGCTGGCGCAATTCGGGTTGGAGCGGCATGGCGAAACATCCTCAGACACGGGTGGCGAATTCTACGCCGCGCCGCGACTGGTCTTGGCAACGAATCATTCCGACGCGCCGCCGCGCGCCTGAATACTGCATGCGACGTGGTCTTTCTTCCGCTATTAGCGGCTTGGTCTGTTTTCCAGCTGCCCGGCGCGGCATGATGCCGCCATGTCGACCGCAACGACACTCTATGCCCCACCGCGCCATCCACATGTCTGGCTGTGGTGCCTGCTGCTGACGCAGGTGTTGGCGGCTGCGATCTGGTGGCATTGGGGATGGCGCATCGGAGTCCCTGTACTGATCGCCACCCATGCCCCGTTCTGGTGGGGCACATTGTGGCCGCGGTCGCGCCTGTTCTGCCCGGTGTTGACGCGCCTGCCGATCACCCAGCGCGCGGTATGGCTGACCATCGACGATGGTCCGTCGACACAGACGCTGGCGATGCTCGACCTGCTGGACCGACATGCCGCGAAGGCGACGTTTTTCCTCGTCGGCGATCGCGCCGCGGCGCAACCGGAGTTGGTGCGCGCCATCGTGCGCCGTGGTCACGATGTCGGTAACCACAGCGCAACCCATCCCGCGCGCTGGTTCTGGGCGTTGCCGCCGCAGCGGATGCGCCAGGAAATCGAGCGGACGCAGCAGATCCTGGAGCAGATCACTGGCGTGCGGCCGCGCTGGTTCCGCGCCGTGGTCGGCATGTCGAACCCATTCGTCGCCAGCGCGCTCAAACGCGCGCGGCTGACACGGGTGGCGTGGACCGCTCGGGGTTTCGATGGCGTCGTCGCCGATCCCGCACGCGTGCTGGCGGATGTGGAACGCGGTCTCGCGCCCGGTGCGATCGTGCTGATGCATGAAGGCGCCGCGCATGGACGCAACCTGGAGACGATGGGGGTGGTGTTGCAGCGGCTGGATGCGCTGGGCTATCGCACCGTGTTGCCCGACACGCTGGACGCTGATAGCCGTGAATCCAGGATAAGCAACGACTAATCCGTTGCGCTTTCGAATGCTGGCATTACAGCTTCGCGTGCCGCCGTGTGTTGCTCCGGCATCGTGGCCACGATCAGCCAATTGTTGAACGGCGTGTTGCCGCGCAGAGGCGTGAATTCTGACTGCAGCCCTGCGTTTTCGAGGGTTGTACGCAGGTCCCCTTCACGCGGGTAGCGGCGCGGCGCGGCGTTCATCCAGCCAAGCCGGTTGGCGATCAGATCGAAAGCGCGCGTGATCTGCATGCGCGTGCTGTCGTCTTCCAGCCCACTGCGGATCACCATCCGTGCGCCCGGCACGAGCATCGCGATGGCAGCCTGCAACAGCCGTTGTTGCGAATCGTCATGCAGGTATTGCAGGACATCAAGCATCGTCACGCTGCCTCGATGCACCGGCAGGACGTTGGCAAGATCAACAACCAGGAAGGTCGCATCGGGCAGGTCCGCGCTGCGCGCGGCGCGTCGTGCTTCGGCGATCTTGGCGGCATCGTTGTCTACGCCTTGGTATGGCAGCGCAACGCCTTCATCGCGCAACGCATGCGCCAGCAGGCCAATGCCGCAACCCAGGTCAAGCAATGGCGCAACGCTTCCATGCAACGCGGCAGCGACGCCGGGATACAGCGGGTCACTGCCGAGCTTGATGCGGCTGTAGTGGTATTGCCAGCGATTGCCGTACCAGCGCGACGGCAGGAATGCCGCTGCGATGCGTCGTGCCGCAGTGCGATCGAATGCCGGCGTCGCGTTCATTTCGCCAGCAGGCGTTGCGCGACAGGCAATGCCGCCTGCGTCCACAACGCATACATCGCTGCTGAGGGATGCAGTCCATCGCTAGCGAGCATCGCGGACTCTGCGCCGTGCTGGCGGGAGACGCCGGTGATGTCGACAAAGGCCACGCCATGCGCAATGCAGATGGTGCGCGCAGCGGCGTTATAGGCGTCGAGCTCATGCGCGATCTGCGCGGTATCGCGGCCGGACTCGCGGCCGAAACGAGTCACGCCCCAGTCGGGAATCGACACCACCAGCACCCGGTCCGCGCGTCCACCGGCAAATCCAATCGCGCGTTCCAGCAGGGGCGCGAACCGGCGTTGGTAATCCGCTAACGCATGGCCACGATACTGGTCGTTGACGCCAATCAACACGCTGACGAAGTCGTAACGACCCAGCGGTTGCGCCGTGTCGATGGCGGTGTTGAGCTCCTCCATGGTCCAGCCGGTGGTGGCGATGATGCGTGGATCAGCAACTGGGACGTGGCTGCCACGCAATGCGCTTGCGAGCTGTTGTGGCCAGCGCGCGTCGGCGGTGACGCTTTCGCCGATGGTGTAACTGTCACCCAGCGCCAGGTACGACAACGCGGCAGGCGTATCGTGCATTGCCGCCACTGGCATTGCACACCCGGTCATGCCGGCCAGGCCGAACATCGACATCACCATCAGTTCAAGCCATCGCAGTCGTGCGCGCATCGATGTTGGTGTCCTTGGTGGTAGCTACGCAGGCGTCTGCCGCATGACCGATCGCCATGGTGTCGGCAGGCACAGCGGCGCTGGCACGACGCGACAGCACGCGTTCGATCCTCGCGAACACTTCGCGCAGCACATCGGCCGGTGGCAGCAGGGTGAGACGGAAATGATTGCGATCCCGCGCGTTGAACCCCGAGCCGGGCACGATCAGTACATCTTCTTTTTCCAGCATCTCCAGCGCGAAGGCATGGTCGTCGAAGTCCCGTGAGGCCGCACCGATCACGGCAGGGAATCCATACAAGGCGCCTTGCGGTGTGACCAGCTGCAGGTGCTCGCTGGCCGCGCAGCAGTCGATCAATGCACGCCGCGATTCATGCAGCCTCCCGCCCGGTGCGCAGAACGCGGCGATGGTGTCATGGCCCTGCAGCGCTTGTTCGATCGCGAATTGCCCCGGCACGTTCGCGCACAACCGCAGCGCGCCGAGCAGGTTCATCGCATGATGGAATTCCTCGCACGCCCGCATGTCGCCACTCAACACTGCCCAGCCGACACGCCAGCCGCAGGCCAGATGCACCTTCGACAATCCGCCGAACGACAGGCACGGCACGTCACCGGCCAGTGGCGACACTGGCTGGAAGACAGCGTCGTCGTACAGGACGCCATCGTAAATCTCATCGGACATCAACAGCAGGTGGTGTTTCGCGGCAATGGCGACGATGCGTTCGAGCAGCGCGCGCGGATAATTCGCGCCGGTCGGGTTGTTGGGATTGATCAGCACGATCGCGCGCGTGCGCGATGTCACCAACGTTTCGATCTCATCCGGATCAGGCAGGAATCGGTTACCCGGCGCACAGCGGTAATACACCGGCCGCCCATCGTTGAGGATGGTCGCCGCCGACCACAGCGGGTAATCGGGCGATGGCAGCAGCACTTCATCGCCCGGATTGAGCAATGCGCGCAGCGACAGGTCGATCAACTCGCTCACGCCATTGCCAATGAACACGCTGTCCGACGAGACATCAGGCGTGCCACGTTGCCGGTGGAATGCGGCGATCGCATCGCGCGCGGCCGGCAGTCCCTGCTGGTGCGTGTAGGGATCGGCGTGTCCAATCTGGTCGGCGATCGCACGTTGCAGGTGCTCTGGTGCACGGAAGCCGAAGGCACCGGGATTGCCGATGTTGAGCTTGATCAGCGTTCGTCCCTGTGCTTCCAGCGCGCGCGCGCGCCGCGAAAGTTCGCCACGGATTTCGTAACGCACGTCGGCCAATCGTGCACGGGTCGGGATGTGGGTTACGGACATTGGAAGGACATGGCGAACGCGGGAGCGCCAGCCTATCGGAAACGGCGCCGTGGAGACATCCGGCGCGATCGTGGATTCCATTGCCCACCATCGCGCTCGCTGACTTGTGCAGCATTACTGGCGAGCATCAGTAGAGGTCCACCGGATCGACATCCAGCGACCAGCGCACCTTGCGCGCTTCCGGCAGGGCGTACAGCGCAGGCATCGCGACATCGAGCGCGGCATGCAGGACGCGCCGATCGGTGGCCGACAGCAGCAGCTGCGCGCGTTGCATCCCGGCGCGCCGGGGCATCGGCGCTGGCAGCGGGCCATGCACGTCGAGGGCTTCGTTGAGACGCAACAAGGACGCGGCGATCTGCAGGAAGGCCATCGGCGCATCGGCGTGATTGGCTTCGGCGCGCAGCAGCGCCAGGTGCGAAAAGGGCGGGAAACCAGCTTCCTCGCGCTGTGCCAGTTCGGCCTCGGCGAACGCGTGGTATCCGCCCTGGATCAGGGTTTGTAGCAGCGGATGGCCCGGATGGTGCGTCTGCAGCCACACTTCGCCGCGCTTGTCGGCCCGGCCCGCGCGGCCGGCGACCTGGATCAGCAGCTGCGCGAGTTTTTCACTGGCGCGGAAGTCGGCGCTGAACAGCCCCTCGTCGATGCCGACCACCGCGACCAGCGTCAGGTTCGGCAGGTCGTGGCCCTTGGCCAGCATCTGCGTCCCGACGAGGATGCCGGGACGCGTGCCAAGTTCGGCAAACAGCGATTCCAACGCATCGCGCCGGCGCGTGCTGCCGCGGTCGACGCGCAGCACTGGTACCTCGTTGAATGTTTCGACCAACAGCTCCTCGATGCGCTCGGTGCCGATGCCCTGCGGCTGCAATGCCAATCCGCCGCAATCCGGACACGCCAGCGGGATGCCCTGGCGCGCGCCGCAGTGGTGGCATTGCAAACGACGGCCGCCGGCATGCACGGTCATCGCGGTGTCGCAGCGTTTGCATTGCGCGCTCCAGCCGCAGTCATGGCACAGCAGCACCGGCGCGTAACCGCGTCGATTCTTGAACACCAGCACCTGCCCGCCGGCCGCGAGCGCCTTGCCGATGGCGTCCAGTAGTTCCGGCGACAGGCCTGCCTGCAATGGCCGCTTGCGGACGTCCAGCGTTCGGACTGTCGGTGGCTGCGCGTCGCCGGCGCGATGTTGCAGGCGGAGATGCAGATAGCGTCCGGATTGCGCGTTGGACAATGATTCCAGCGACGGCGTGGCGCTGCCAAGGATTACCGGTACCTCGAGTGCCTTGCCGCGCACCAGCGCGAAATCACGCGCGTGGTAGCGGATGCCGTCCTGCTGCTTGTAGCTGGCGTCGTGCTCTTCGTCAATAACGATCAGGCCGGCCTCGGGCAGCGGCGTGAACACGGCCGATCGCGTGCCGACGATGACACGCGCCTCGCCTCGCAAAGCCGCCGTCCACACGCGGGCACGCTCGTTGTCGTTGAGTCCGGAATGCAATGCATGGACCGGAACGCCCAGCCGTGCGCGAAAGCGCGCCAGCATCTGTGGCGTCAACCCGATTTCTGGCACCAGCACCAGCGCCTGCTTGCCGCGCGCCAGGCACCCGGCGATCGCCTGCAGGTAGACCTCGGTCTTGCCGCTGCCGGTGACGCCGTCCAACAGCACGGCTGCAAAGCCGTCACGGCGCGCGTGGATGGCATCGATCGCGAGCTGTTGTTCCGCGTTGGGAACCGGCCCGGCCTGGGACGCAGCTCCAATCACGCTGGCTGCAATTGACACGCGCTCGACAAGGCCTCGCTTCGCCAGCGTGCGCATGGCGGCGCGCCAGCCGTCGAGCAGGTCAGGCAGCGCCGCTTCATCGCGGCGTTGCGCATGCAGAAGATCTGCCAGCTGTCGTGGACGGCTTCCCTTGCGCAGCGTGTCGCGGGCGGTGGCACCGGCTTCGGTGAGCTGCCATGCCCAGACGCGGGTGTCCGACAACGGTTCCCCGCGTCGCAGTGCGGCGGGCAACGCCGTGGCGAAGACGTCACCCAGCGGTGCGTGCGTGTAGCGCGCCAACCAGCGCAGCGAGTCAAGCAGCTCACCGTGGAACAACGGGGAGGAGTCGAGGACTTCCAGCAGCGGCCGCAGCTCCTGGGTGTCTGACGCTGGCGGACCGACCGCGCTGACAATGCCGACCAGTTCGCGGCTGCCAAACGGAACCCGCACCCGCGCGCCGACCAGGCTGCCAAACGTTCCAGCATCCCTTTCTCCGCAGGCGTAATCGAACAACTGCGGCAGAGGTAGCGGTAACGCGACTTGAAGTACCCGGATGGGTGGAATGGGCGCTGGCATCGCCTCAGTCTAGCGACGCCGGGCCACGCAGCAGTGGTGGCTCCCGAGCCTGGAGACGGGGCATCGGCAGTTACCGGCATCTGCTGCCCCCCAGGTTGCAAATCCGCTGCAAGCCATGGAGCCATAACGAATTTCTACCTTATCCACACAATTTGTGGATAAGTCTGTGCATGGGTTTGCGCCACGACTGCGCAAAGACGCTAAATCAAGCTACCAATGCCGCATGGTGAAAAAATCATCAAACTGACTTATTCGTTGTATTTCAATCACTTGCTTGTGAAACATTGCTGAAATCCAGGTCCAGCGAGGGCGTGAAGTCGATGTCACTGAACGATCCATATTGCTGTGCACAACCACTTTTGCCAGAAGCCTTGCCCCGCCTCACGGAGCAGGTTTCTTGAACGTGTCAAGCGATTTGTCGGAAAGCGCCGCGGCTATGATGTGGCGCTCCAAGACCCTGCGCCGATGATCGTTACGACTGCGTCCGCCATGAGCCAACGTTCGGACGCATCGACTGCGTTTCTGCAAGATATCCGGCCTCGTGCGGAAGTCTTCGCCCAGCTTCTGTGCGGTGACAGCCAGCAAGCCAACGCCGCCCTGATGGCTGCCATGCGCGCGTTTCGGGACAGCAGCCCGCCGACTACCGTCGAAATATCCGCCGATCATTGGCCGCTGCGCCTGTGGACGTTGTTGCTGACGAGGCCAGAGTTGCGCCGTCCCGCCGCGCATCCGTGCTGGGCGCCGTCGTTCGCAAGGCTCGAACGCTTGGGCCTTGGTGAGCGCGCCGCCGTATTATTGCGGTTGGTGGCCGGTCTGGACGATGCAGACGCCGCGACCGTGCTGGGGATCAGCCCGCAGACCTTGCGCCGCGCGTTCCAGCGCGCCCTGCCGCGCCGACCCGATGGCGAGCCCGATCTCGACATTTGGCGGGCGTGGGCCACAGCCATCGATGCCATGCAACGCAAGGCGATGCCTCGCGCAGCGCAAGCACACGTCACGTTCCAAGCCAATGCACCGCGCTGGTTGCAGCCAACGCTGTGGGCGGCGCTGATGGCCTGTGCCATTGGACTGGCGGCCAGTTTCCTGCTGCCCGTAGGTCGCCCTGGCGGCACAGGGGCATATGTCGAAGGCACCCCATTGCCGCCCGCCGATGCGCCCGCCTCCACTTACAACGCCGACACGGCGGTGCTGACCCATCGCGACTTCGATCAACTCATGGACGTGCGCGAGGATGCGTTGGTGCGCGACCTGGATTTTTACGCCTGGTACGCCGCGCAAGTCGCCAGCCAGCCTGGGGCCGATGGCGGCCCATTGCTGTTGCCCGATGCGGGGATGCCGGTCAGCCCGACGACAACGGGAGGCACCGGTGCGCGTTGAAATGATGCCGGCGCTGCTGGGCGTTGCCCTGGCGCTGGCTGCCTTTGCATTGACAGCCATGCCGCCGGAACTCGCGCAACGCCTGGACCATCTTCCGGCGGCGATCCAGGACATGCTGCGCTCGCACGACACCGCTTGGACCGCGTTGACGCCTGCGCAGCAGGACGATGTGCGTCGACGGATGGCGGCGTGGGATGCGTTGCCCGAACCGGTGCGCCGCGACCGTCGCGAACACTGGCAGGCCTGGCGTGCATTGCCGGCGGACCAGCGGCTGCAGGTACAGGCAGCGGCCATCGCGTTTGCAGGCCTGCCACCGCAACGGCAACTGGCCTGGCGCGCGGCCTTTGCGCAGGCCGATGCCGGCGAGCGCCACGGCTGGCTGTTGGGCCCGGCGCTGGGTGCGGAGTTTGTCGCACTGCAGCCGTTGCTCATGCAGGTGCCGGCGGAATTGCGCGATCCGTTGCTCCACACCCTGCGCGACATGACGCCGGCCGAGCGCGCCGACCTGGCCGTGCTCGCGCAACGCACGCCACCCCAGCAGCGCGAGCGATTGCAACGCGAGCTGGTGTCGACGTCCGCGGCGAATCGTGCCGGCTGGCTGCAATCAAGACTGGCGCAGTAAGCCCAAGCCTCGTCAGTCCGTTTGATGGACGGAAGCATCGGCAAGCACGCGGCGCTGGGCGCGGAAGCGTTTGCCGAAACGTGCGGCGCCCTCCTCGCGCAGACGCTGTGCATGCAGCCGCAGGTAATCATCGAGCGCCGCGTGGTCGTGCAATGTGTAGTGCACGCACAGCGCGATTTCGTCGTGGGTTGGGGTCGGTTCCAGCACATCGAAGATGCGCGCTTCGACGAATCCCGGTAGCGCAAGCAGTTCACTCACATGGATCGCCAGCCAACTGCGGTAGTCGTCCGCGATCGCCGTATCGATCCACAGATCGACTTCGTAAACCACGTGCCGCCCAAGCTTGCTCACGTCCACACCAGAGTCCCCAGCACGGTGAGTGCCGCACCAACCGACAGCAGCATGATGTAGCAGAAACCCAACAACGA
>JBBQTR010000075.1:0-9853 GCA_038213095.1 Lysobacterales bacterium
GTTTCGCAACACGACGCCTGCGTCGTGCGGCCAGTCTTTCGGTAATCACTGATCCATGGATGCCTGGCCCGCCTGCCTGCAACGCCTCGAAGCCGAACTGCCGGCCGAAGATGTCCACGCCTGGCTCAAGCCCCTGCAGGCACATTCGCGCGATGGAAGTTTTGTGTTGTACGCACCCAATGCCTTCGTCATGGAGGAAGTGCGCTCGCGCTATCTGGTGCGGATCCGGGAGTTGATCACGCACTTCGCGGGGGCGGGCGAGGTCAGCCTTGAAATCGGCTCGTTGCGGCGCCCGTCGGCATCGGGTGGATCGACGCCAATGGGGTTCGGCTCGGCGATGCCCTCGATGCGCGCATCCACCAACGATTCCTTCCAGGGCAATCTCGACAGCCATTACACCTTCGACAATTTCGTCGAGGGCCGCAGCAACCAGCTCGGTCGGGCCGCCGCGTGGCAGGCCGCGCAGAAGCCTGGTGACCGCACCCACAATCCGCTCCTGCTGTATGGCGGTACCGGTTTGGGCAAGACCCACCTGATGTTCGCCGCCGGCAATGCCATGCGCGCGCAGAACCCCGGAATGCGGGTGATGTACATGCGTTCGGAGCAGTTCATGAACGCCTTCACCAAGGCGCTCTACGACAAGACTTCCGGCGGCATGGATGCGTTCAAGCGCCAGTTCCAGGGCATCGAGGCGCTGCTGATCGACGACATCCAGTTTTTCGCCGGCAAGGACCGCACCCAGGAGGAGTTCTTCCACACCTTCAACGCATTGTTCGACGGCAAGCAGCAGATCATCCTGACCTGCGATCGCTATCCCCGCGAAGTGGATGGTCTGGAGCCGCGATTGAAATCGCGGTTGGGTTGGGGGTTGTCGGTGGCGATCGATCCACCGGATTTCGAAACGCGCGCGCAGATCGTGTTGTCCAAGGCGCGCGAACGCGGGACACAGATCCCGGAAGACGTCGCCTTCCTGATAGCCAAGAAGATGCGCTCCAACGTCCGCGACCTGGAGGGCGCGCTCAACACGCTGGCCGCGCGTGCCAACTTCACCGGGCGCCCGATCACCGCCGAATTTGCCCAGGAAACCCTGCGCGACCTGTTGCGTGCGCAGCAGCACGCGATCGGCATCCCCAACATCCAGAAGACCGTGGCAGACTACTACGGGCTGCAGATCAAGGACTTGTTATCGAAGCGGCGGACGCGCTCGTTGGCCCGCCCCCGTCAGGTGGCAATGGCACTGGCCAAGGAGTTGACCGAACACAGCTTGCCAGAGATAGGCGACGCGTTTGCCGGCCGCGACCACACCACCGTGCTGCACGCCTGTCGGCAGATCAGGCACCTGATGGAGACCGACGGCAAGCTACGCGAGGATTGGGAAAAACTCATCCGCAAGCTCAGTGAATGAGTTGCGTACAACTTGTGGATAAACAGACAAAACACCTAGGCACGATAAGTTATCTACAGGTTTTGATGGGTAACGGTTGCGATTTGTGCACTTGGTTTAGCTCGTAGAATATATATTAAAATCAGCAACTTACATGTCTTACTACCAGATTTAACCGGCCCCAAGCACCACCTTCTTTTGATTTATCCATCTCTTTTCAGTAACAGCCCCGGGGAATGATCAGCATGCGTTTCAGCCTGCAACGCGAAGTCTTCCTGAAACCCCTGGCACAAGTCGTCAACGTGGTCGAACGTCGACAGACCTTGCCGGTCCTGGCCAATTTGCTGGTGCAGGTCAGCGCCGGGCAACTGTCGTTGACCGGCACGGACCTGGAAGTCGAGATGGTCGCGCGCCACGCGGTCGAGGACTCCCAGGATGGCGAGATCACGATCCCGGCACGCAAACTGTTCGAAATCGTCCGCGCCCTGCCCGACGGCAGCAAGGTCACGGTCAGCCAGACTGGTGACAAAGTCACAGTCCAAGCCGGGCGCAGTCGCTTCACGCTGGCCAGCCTGCCTGCCAATGACTTTCCCTCGGTCGACGAGATGGAGGCAACCGAACGGGTCAAGGTGCCCGAAGCCGCCCTGAAGGAGTTGATCGAGCGCACTGCATTCGCGATGGCGCAGCAGGACGTGCGCTATTACCTCAACGGGCTGCTGTTCGACCTTCACGACAAGACCCTGCGCTGCGTGGCCACCGACGGGCACCGCCTGGCCTTGTGCGAAGCCCCGCTGGAAGGAGCGACGCAGACCAAGCGCCAGATCATTGTCCCGCGCAAGGGCGTGCAGGAGCTCCAGAGGCTGCTGGAGGGAGGCGATCGGGAGCTGGAGCTGGAGGTCGGGCGCAGCCATATTCGTGTCAAGCGCGACGACGTCACCTTCACCTCGAAATTGATTGACGGCCGCTTCCCCGACTATGAAGCGGTGATTCCGATTGGTGCCGATCGTGAAGTCCGCGTCGATCGCGAAGTGTTCCGCGCCGCCCTGCAGCGTGCCGCCATCCTGTCCAATGAAAAGTACCGCGGCGTGCGGGTGGAAGTCTCACCGGGCCAGCTGAAGATCAACGCCCATAACCCGGAGCAGGAAGAGGCGCAGGAAGAAATCGAGGCCGAGACCAAAGTCGACCAGCTGGCGATTGGCTTCAACGTCAATTACCTGCTGGATGCGCTGTCCGCATTGCGAGACGAGTACGTCATTTTGCAATTACGCGATGCCAACTCCTCAGCTTTGGTGCGTGAAGCAGGGAGCGAAAAGTGCCGGCATGTGGTGATGCCATTGCGCTTGTGACTGTCTGGATGCCCATAGGTAACGTTCCACGTGGAACGAAAACGCCCGGTGCCATCCGGGCGTTTTGCATTGGGGATGACGACCGATGCAAGTGACGCGGCTCACCATCAGCAACCTGCGCCGGTTCGAGCTAGTGAGCTTTGCGCCCGCCGCCGGGCTGAACCTGATCACGGGGGAGAACGGGGCGGGCAAGACCAGCGTTCTGGAAGCGCTGCACCTCATGGCGTATGGCCGCAGTTTTCGTGGCCGGATCCATGAAGGCTTGATTCGCAGTGGTTGTCCGGCGGTGGAGGTCTTCGTTGAGTGGAGGGCCAGCAAGCATTCCCACGACGATGGGGAACTCACTGGGTACCTGCACAAAGCCGGGCTGCGACACGGCGGTCAGGGCTGGGAAGGTCGCCTGGATGGTGCCAACGTCACCCATCTGGGCGAATTTTGCGCCGCATTGGCGGTCGTCACGGTGGAGCCCGGCAGCCATGAGCTGATCGTGGGGCACGCGGAAGAGCGCCGGCGATTCCTGGATTGGGGGTTGTTCCACGTGGAACCTGACTTCCTGCCGTTGTGGCGTCGCTATGCCCGGGCATTGAAACAACGAAACACCCTGCTCAAAACCCATTCCGCACCTGATGAACTGGAGGCATGGGAACAGGAAATGTCCAATGCGGGTGAACGCCTGACCCAACACCGGCAGCACTACCTCGAGCATCTGCAACCGCAATTGCAGGCCGTCCTGGCCGCATTGCTGCCGGCGGCTGTCAGCAGCACGTTGAATTTCCAGCCCGGTTGGCGTCGCGACGAATTGCCCTTGGCTGATGCCCTGCTGCTGTCGCGCGATCGCGACCTGGCCTGCGGGTTCACTTCGATCGGCCCCCATCGCGCCGACTGGCGTATCGAGCATTCCGGAATTCCTGGGCGTGCGGCGTTGTCGCGCGGCCAAGCCAAGCTCACGGCATTGTCGGCGTTGCTGGCACAGGCCGAACATCATGCACAACTGCGCGGCCAGTGGCCCGTTGTGGCACTGGACGACCTGGCCTCCGAACTGGATCGCGCACACCAACGCAGAGTCCTTGAGCGCCTGCTAGCCAGTGGCGCGCAGGTGCTCGTCACCGGAACCGAGATTCCCACCGCCCTGCGGGAGATCGGGGCCGAAGTTTCCGTGTTTCACGTGGAACACGGCCAAATCCGGCCTGAAGCCCGCTTGTCTTCCCTTCCGTGACCACGGCGGGATAAGGGTGGGCTTGGTATACTGCACGCACCTATAGCTAATGTGTCCGATGCGCCGGTGGAGCCTCCCGCGTGTCGCCGGAGCCTGCCAGCGCATGTCGCAACACGAGCCTGTATCCAACGAGCCTGGCGTGAACGAGCCAGTCGTGAATAATCCGAACGAAAGCGCAGAGAACTCAGGGGCCGCCGCCCCCAACCTCAACTACGACTCCAGCAAGATCACGGTCCTGCGTGGGCTGGATGCCGTGCGCAAACGCCCCGGCATGTACATCGGCGACGTGCATGACGGCACCGGCCTGCACCACATGGTGTTCGAGGTGGTCGACAACGCCATCGACGAAGCGCTCGCCGGCCATGCCGACGAAGTCATGGTCATCCTCCATGCCGATGGCTCGGTATCGGTGTCCGACAATGGTCGTGGAATCCCGGTCGACATCCACAAGGAAGAAGGCGTGTCCGCGGCCGAGGTCATCATGACCGTGCTGCACGCCGGCGGGAAGTTCGACGACAACTCGTACAAGGTCTCTGGCGGCCTGCACGGCGTGGGCGTGTCGGTGGTCAATGCCCTGTCCGAGCACCTGTGGCTGGACATCTGGCGCGACGGTCACCACTACCGGCAGGAATACGCGCTGGGCGAGCCTTTGTACCCATTGAAGACGCTGGAGACGTCGCAGCGCCGGGGCACGCTGTTGCGCTTCAAGCCGGCCACCGCGATCTTTACCGACGTCGAATTCCACTACGACATCCTCGCCAAACGGCTGCGTGAACTTTCGTTCCTCAATTCCGGCGTGCGCATCACGCTGGCGGATGAGCGCGCCCATGGCGGCACGGATGACGCGCGTCGCGATGTGTTTCAGTTCGAGGGCGGGATCCGTTCGTTCGTTGAATACCTGGCGCAAATGAAGACGCCGCTGCACCCGAACGTCATCTCGGTCACCGGGGAGATGAACGGCATCACCGTCGATGTCGCCCTGCAGTGGACGGACGCCTACCAGGAAACGATGTTCTGCTTTACCAACAACATCCCGCAGAAGGATGGCGGCACCCACCTCATCGGCTTCCGCGCCGCGCTCACCCGCACCCTGAGCAACTACATCGAGCAGAACGGGATCGCAAAGCAAGCCAAGGTCTCGTTGTCGGGCGATGACATGCGCGAGGGCATGATCGCGGTGCTGTCGGTCAAAGTGCCGGATCCGAGCTTCTCCTCGCAGACCAAGGAAAAGTTGGTCAGTTCCGACGTCAGGCCGGTCGTTGAGACCACGTTCGGTGCACGTTTGCAGGAGTTTCTGCAGGAACACCCCGCTGAGGCACGCGCCATCGCGGGCAAGATTGTCGACGCCGCCCGCGCCCGCGAGGCGGCCCGCAAGGCCCGCGACCTGACCCGGCGCAAGGGTGCCCTGGACATCGCCGGCTTGCCCGGCAAGCTTGCCGATTGCCAGGAAAAAGACCCGGCGCTGTCCGAACTGTTCATCGTCGAGGGCGACTCGGCGGGCGGCTCGGCCAAACAGGGCCGCAACCGCAAGACCCAGGCGATCCTGCCGCTCAAGGGGAAGATCCTCAACGTCGAGCGGGCGCGCTTCGACCGCATGCTGGCGTCGGCGGAGGTTGGCACGCTGATCACCGCGCTCGGCACGGGTATCGGCAAGGACGAATACAACCCGGACAAGCTGCGCTACCACCGCATCATCCTGATGACCGACGCCGATGTCGACGGCTCGCACATCCGCACTCTGCTGCTGACGTTCTTCTACCGTCAGATGCCGGAACTGATCGAGCGCGGCCACATCTATATCGGCTTGCCGCCGCTGTACAAGATCAAGCAGGGCAAGACCGAGTTGTACCTGAAGGACGATGCCGCGCTGGACGTGTACCTGGCGGGCAATGCGGTGGAAGGCGCGGCATTGATCCCGGCGACAGGCGAACCGCCGATCACCGGCCCGGCGCTGGAAAAGTTGCTGCTCACCTTTGCCGGTGCGCGCGACGCCATCGCGCGCAATGCGCACCGCTACGAGTCGGCCGTGCTTGAAGCGCTGATCGATTTTACGCCCCTGGATATCGCCTCGTTCGCGGGCAATACGGATGCGCCCGAAGCCAATCAGCGTGCTGAACTCGATGCCTTGCAGGCGCGGTTGAATCGCTCAGGCCTGGGCAAGCCGCGCTATCGCCTCACCCTGCAGACGGCAACCGATGTCCGTCCGGCCGCGTTGCTGGTGACACGTACACACATGGGCGAGGAACTGACGCAGGTACTGCCGCTGTCGGTGTTCGAGCACGGAGAATTGCGCGCGCTACGCGAAGCTGCGACAGCGCTGCATGGCCTGGTCCGCGAAGGCGCGCAGATCATGCGCGGTAATCGCTCGCAGGCGATTGCAAGCTTCACCGAAGCCCAGGCGTGGCTGCTCGATGAAGCAAAAAAAGGTCGACAGATTCAGCGCTTCAAGGGTTTAGGCGAAATGAACCCAGAACAACTGTGGGAGACCACCGTCAATCCCGAGACACGCCGTCTGCTGCAGGTACGCATCGAAGACGCCGTTGCCGCCGATCAGATTTTCAGTTGTCTGATGGGCGATGTGGTCGAGCCGCGCAGGGAGTTCATCGAGGACAACGCGTTGAAGGTCGCCAATCTGGACGTGTGATTCCCCGGGCAAGTGCTCGGCATGGAGACGAGCCATGCGCAACGCCATGACCATTGCGTTGACGCTATCTTCAGATCGCACCCCCTACAACGCATGCTCCTGAATACGCATTGCGCCGGAGATGCCATGAAGTCCCTGCTGCTGGCTCTTGCCATCGCCACTGCCATTGGCGGTTGTACAACCACGACTTCGCCGACCGGCCGCACCCAGTATCTCGGTGCGATTTCGCAGGAGCAGCTCAATCAGCTTGGCGGACAGGCCTTCGCCGAAGCAAAGGCGAAAACCTCGCAGACCACTGACGCGCGCCAGACTACCTATGTGCGGTGCGTGGTCAATGCGCTGGTGCATGAGTTGCCGTCGCAATGGCAAGCCACCGGGTGGGAGACGGCGGTGTTTGTCGACAAGGAGCCCAACGCGTTTGCGTTGCCCGGGGGCAAGGTCGGCGTCAATACCGGCATCTTCACAGTGGCCCGCAACCAGGACCAGCTGGCCACCGTCATCGCGCATGAAATCGGCCACGTTGTCTCGCGCCACCATGAGGAGCGCATCACCCGGCAGGCTGGCGCGCAAGGCGCGCTGCAACTGGTGGGCGCGCTGCTGGGCTCGCGTTACGGCCAGGACGCAGCGAATGCAGCGGTGCAAGGTGGTGGAATACTCGCGCAGACCGGCTTCCTCCTGCCAGGTTCGCGTGCGCAGGAAAGCGAAGCCGACGTCGTAGGCCAGCAGTTGATGGCCAAGGCCGGTTTCGATCCGCGCGAAGCAGTGAACCTCTGGCAGAACATGATCACTTCCGGTGGCAACCGACAGCCGGAATGGCTATCCACGCACCCGGATCCGCAAAGCCGGCTGGGCGAATTGCGCGGCCGCGCGGTGAGCCTGGTGCCGACCTATGAGCAGGCTCGCGCCGCGGGACGCAAACCTCACTGTGGGTGATGGTCGTGAAACGGGTCGCGACACGGTGTTGCAGGCGCCTGCATCCGCGGCCGCGACCGATACGTTTCTGATAGCGTACGGTTGATCCCCAACGGCTGAAGGATTTCTTGACGATGTTTTTTGAAGCCCGCCTGCCAGCATGCTTTCGACTCACGCTTTTTGCTGCGCCTCTGCTGCTCGCAGGCACCCATGCACTCGCCCAGGCGGGTGGGTATAACCATCCGGTTGATCCACTAACCCAACAAAAGCAGGAACAAGGACAAACGCAGCAGGAGACCGGGAAATGCCTGTCGCCAATCGATTCGCGTCAAACCCGGGCCAACTGCAGCCATTACGATCGCGCCGTCCAGCCAACGCAGCCAGATCAGCCAGCCCGTGAAGTCAAAGGCCCCCCCAAACCTGACGGGATCCTGTTTCCAGGCGCAACGCGTGTCTCACCAGAGCTGCAGGCCACAAAGTCCGGCGGCAAGGCCCTCAACGACATCATTGCGTTGTCGCAAGCCAAGGACTACGTGCACGCCGCCCAGAAAGCAGATGCGCTGGCATCCGCGACGAGCAACATCTACGAACGCAGCTTCGCGTATGACCTTGCCGGCAACGCCGCCGCCGATGCCGGCGACAAGGACAAGGCGGCTGCGTATTTCAAGCAGGCGTTGGACAGCAATGGCCTGAACAACGATGACCACTACCAGGTCATGTACAACCTGGCTGCCATCCTGTACCAGACCAAGCATCCGTCAGATGCGCTGGCGACGCTGGATCGGCTGACTGCTGAAACCCGCTCCGACAATCCGCAATACGTCACGCTCAAGGCCGCTTTGCTGGCAGACCTCAATCGCCCGCTGGAAGCTGGTGCGCTGTACGAGCAGGCCTACACGCGTGATTCGTCCAACACGAAGGCGCTGATGAACGCCGTCGCGGCGTATCAGCAGGCCAATGCGTTCTCCAAATCCAATGCGCTGCTGGCACAGGTCCAGCAGAAGGGTGCGCTGACCGATGCCAACGGGTACCGCGCGTTGTATGTCGGTTATCTCAACGACAACAAGCCCATACAGGCGCTTGCGGTCATCGATGAAGGCATCACCAAGGGCGTGGTCAAACCTTCAGCTGAGCTGGCGACAGCGTATTCCGTGATCGCGCAGACGGCGTATGCCGCCGGCGACACGGCGACCGCGATTGCGATGTACCAGCGTGCCGCGCCGATGGCGGCAGATGGCGAGGCGTCGCTCAACCTGGCGCGGGTGTTGTCTAACGAAAACCGACTGCCCGAGGCTCGACAAGCCGCGCGGCAGGCTTTGCTGAAAGGCGTCCGCAACACTGCGGAGGCCCAGAAGATTGCTGCGCAAAAGAGCACCTGATCAGACAGTAGCCGGGTCGTTGGTATCCATCCGGCCGATTGGTATACGATTGCAGGTTCCCGCGGCCGGTATGGTCGCGGTTCAATATCATCCGTGGCGCATGAGCGTCCGGCCACACCGAGCCTCCGCATGACGCAACGCTTGCCGATCTCCGACAAGAACGACGATGGTGGCCTTAACTGGCCCCGCATCGCCGGTATGACCTTCGTGATCGCAGTCCATGCGGCTGCACTGCTGCTGCTGCTTTCTCCGGTGACGCCGCCGGGGATGGAGAAAACGGATACCGAGGTCACGCGCGTGGTCGTCATCGAGCCGCCGCCGCCGCCGCCGCCGCCGCCGCCGCCGGAGCCGCCCAAGCAGATCAAGATGACGCCTCAGCCCACGCCGCCGCATCCGACGCCGCTGCCGCCCCCGCCCGAGCCGCCGGTGGTCATGGAGACGCCGACGCCAATGTCCTTACCGCCGTCGCCGCCTGCGCCTCCTGCGCCTCCTGCACCAGCCGCACCGACGCGCAATACGAATGATCTGCGTGCGAGCATTTGCTCCAAGCCGAGCATGGCTCCCATGGTGGCGGCGCTGCAGAAATCCGGAGCAGAATCCGCAGAAATGTCGCTGCGTCTATCATTCACGGCAGATGGCACCGTGACGTCTGCGAGCGTGACCAAGAGCAGCCATGATCGCGATCTGGATCGCGCAGCAACAACCTGGGCACGTTCGGTTAAGTTGTGTCCAGGTTCCGCAGGCGAAGGCATTCTTCCGTTCAGTTTTTCGCTAAATTGATCTAAAGTTTCATTGATCCGTGTTGTGAATTGGCCTCATACACCCACTAATAAAGGTAAGCGTCATGCTGCAGGAAACCACTAACGCCGCCGCTGCGACCGGCGGCAACGCTGCCACCGCCTTGACCCAGATGGGTTTCAACCATCTGCTCAGCGAAATGATCAGCACGCCTGGAGCCTATGCGGTCCAGTG
>JBBQTR010000076.1:0-9722 GCA_038213095.1 Lysobacterales bacterium
GCCGGTCGCGACCTCAGTTACTCATCCCAACCGGAGTAGTTCCGATGGCTAGGTCGGCACGAAGCCGTGCTGAGGTTTCAATGGTCCTCGGCCTCCATCGTTGCCCACGCGAGGGCTAACAGCGACATCCCCGCAATCACCAACACCAAGGTGATGGCGGATGTCGACAGCTCGCCATGGATCCAGTTCTGCCAACCGACTTGCAGCAGCGGCGTCGACAAAAGGCTGAGCCAGCATGCCGCTATCCCAGCCAGGATGCCGGCCAACAGTGGCCATGCCGCACGACGGCGACGCGGAGGCAGCTGTTGCATCACGCCATCGGAAAAGCCGTCGTCGGGTACCGTGCCTTCGAACTGCGTGCGCAGCAGGGACTGGATTTCATAGTCATCTGAGTGATTCATATTGTTTGCTCCGCGTCGACATGGTGCCACGCTGCCAGCCACGTCTTCAGTTTTGTCTTGCCACGAGTCGCGTGGGTTTTCACTGTGCCAAGTGGCATCGTCAGCACATACGCTGCTTCTTCGTGACTCAGGCCAAGATGCACGCAATGCAGCAGTACAGTCTGCTCGCCGCTGGACAAGCGTTGCATCGCACGTTCCAGATCAAGCTGTAGATCGATCGGGTGAGTCGGCACCGGCAGTGCTTCAACCTCTCCATCATCATCGAGCGGCCACGACTTTTTGCGGCGCGCCTGCAGGAAACAGGTATAGGCGACGCGGTAAAGCCATGTGGAGAAACGTGCGTCGCCACGAAACTGATCGAATTTCTGCCAAGCCAGCAGAAAGGCCTCCTGCGCCAGATCATCGGCCGCAGCATGATCACCATGCAGCAAGCGCCGTAGTTGCGCACGCACCAAGCCTTGATGGCGACGCACTAACTGTTCGAATGCCCGCGGGTCATTGCCCAATCGCACTCGAGCCACCAAGGCCTGATCGATACGCGCTTCGGCAGCGCTGTCAGCCATGCACATTCTCGCGTTGATTCAACCACCAGCTGGCGAGATAGCCCAAGCCGATCATCAGCGGCAACAGTCCAATCCCCCACAGACTGCCGACGCCGAGTCCATTGTCCAGATGGCCGGGCAACGTGAGAAACATCGCCATCATCCCGAGGCCGCCGCCAATCAACACCAGCGCCCGTCGGCGTTCGGAATAGACCAGGTTCGGCTCGACCAGCAACTGAGGTGGCAACTCCACGCCCTTGTCGGCCAGTTGCAGCATGGTTTGGTAGCGGGCCTGCGTTTGCTGATAGCGGTAACGCAGCAGGATCAGGACGACCAGTACGGGGGCCATCATCATGATGAGGGGTATCAAGAGGTACATGTTTTCCATTGAAATGCTCCGGAAATGAGTTGCGTGGGTGGTAGATACTTGGCCTGATTTCTTGTCAGGGTCTCAGCGTTTCGTGCCTTCAGCGGCGAGCAGGTCGGCGATATGCTCGGCCAGCATCCAAGACTGCCCCGGGCCCTCGTTACTGGTCAGGGCCACTGCGGCGTCGGTCCCCCAGACCATCTGCAAGTTTGCATCCGTGCCCTCGATGCCGCCCGCGTGTCCGCGGATATGGCGTCCCTTGGAGAGCCGATCGCCGAACCCGGCCGCATAACCGCCCGGGCCGGCCGGTATCTCGCCATCGAACATTTTTGCCAAGGTGGCTGTGTTGACCAGCTTGTCCCCGCGAAGGGCTTGAGCAAAGTGCAGGAGATCGGCATTGGTGGAATAACCGCCACCGGCGGGGCCACCCTTGACGGGTATTTTCATCCAGTCCGCCTTCCAGGCGCTCGAGAAGACCCCGTCGTGGAAATAGCCCACCGCAAGCTTCGACGTGACCTCATCCAAGGTGTCGAATCCACTGGCATCCATGCCTGCCGGCGCGAAGACGTGGCGCTGGATGTAGTCGGAATAACCCTCGTGGGAGACCTTCTCGATGATGCGGCCGAGCAGCATGTAGCCAGCATTGCTGTAGATCCATTGCTTGCCGGGTTCACTCACCTTGGGCTGGCGGGCGATCAGGTCGAGATAGTCGGCCGAATCGACGAATTGCTCCCGATGCACGAAGTATTCCGGCACAAGGAAATCACCCAGACCGGACGTGTGGTGCAGAAGCTCCCACACGGTGATTTTCTTCGCCGCTGCATGATCCGGATATTCGGGTACCAGCTGGGCCAGCGTGGCATCCCATGACAGCTTGCCAGCCTCGACGAGCTGAGCGATGGCCACGGCGGTGAACATCTTGTCGATTGAGCCGACGTGGAATTTCGTATGGTGATCGATCGGCAAGCTGAAGTTGCGCTCGGCCAGACCGCGACATTCATCGAACACCGTCTTGCCGCCATCGGCGACCGTCACGCAACCGGAGAAATCGATGGTGCGCACCAATCGATCGAGCGCGGTGTGGATCAGGCTGCTCAACTGCGCATGCGAGACCGCCTTTTCAGGCCAGTCGGCGTACAACGCAGGATCATCCATGGGCATCAGATCCGCCTGCGCCAGCTTGCCGGACTGTGCCGGGTCGGCAGCCAAAATGAACATGACCAATTGGCCACTGCGATGCGCCTTCACGGTCAGCACCAGTAGGCCTTGCTGAACGTGTGCGTCGGTGAGGGTCACACCACCGCTTTCGCGTACCGCCGAGACCAGACCGTCGACGAAACTGACCGCAGCGTCCTTGTCGATGCCAGGCGACAACACCGTCGGCGCCCATGCCCGAATCTGCTCGGGCGTGTCGCTATTCACATGGTGTATCAGTTCACTGCCTACCTTGCCGACGGGGGTGTCAGGCACAGTCGTCGAGGGCGCAGCAGCGACTGCGGAGGAGGAGCACAGGACGGCGGCAAGTGTGCATGTCGACAGTAGCAAGCTCAGACGCAGCACACGTGCTGCTATCTGGAAACGGTTGTTCATTAGTCCTATTCCTCTACGTGTGCGAGCCACCTGCATGCAGAGCGGTGGCGCAAGGGTTGAGAAGGTTCGCGCAACGGCGGCATTTGCAGTTGTCAACAAGTTGGATGCGTCGACGGTGCAAGATGGATTCATCACCCGTACGAAAGGTGGCTCGCGCACTGATCACCCTGGCTCAGGGCATCGGACCGAAGTACTTCGAAGTCGTGGCTCCTGTTGTCAATGCGAGCGGACCGCCTGACAAGGCATCGCCTGTAGCCGTCATGAGACGGTATGGCCTAGTTCCGACCAACACACGGGGATGGTTAATTGCTCCATCGAGCAGACGCAATTGATTGTCAGAAAGCGGGCGGTCGCGACCGGCAGAAACGGGTCGACAAGCGACCTTCGATAATGCTCAGCTAGCTGCCGTCCAGGATCACCATTGCCGTGACCAGGCGTTGACACCGACCTGTCACCACGGCCACCAGCCCCGTCCCGTCATCGCATAGCGATCCGCCGCGCGCTCGAACCGGTTGCGCACGCCGATGCCACCACAGAGGAAGTAGAGCGGCAGGAACAACGGCCCCAATGCCATGTACTGCAAGACATGGCCGCGTTCGTGGTCGGCGAGCACGATCGCCGGCTCCTGCGCGTGCCCCGCACGATGCGCGTAGGTGAAGCACTGGCACTGCAGCGAATCGCCGGTGTGCAGGATGGTGTTGCCGAGCGTCAACGCACCGCCCGGGCCCCATGGCATGCGGCTGAATACAATTGCGAGTTCGGATCGGCTGACATGCATACGCGCGCCTGCACAGCATCCGGCAAAACCCGCGATCAGGCCGAGCATGGTGTTCGGCGACGTCCACGCCATGCCGAGCCCATGCAGGATGAGACGCATCAAGGCGAGCGTTTCGCCAACCAGTCGTGGATCGTCTGCGGCACTTCTTTCTGCGCACGGCCAGAAACGTAGATGCCGATATGCCCGCCGCGAAACGACAACTCGGTGTAATCGCTCGTGCCGATCAGTCCTTTCAGGGCTTTGGACGATGCCGGCGGCACCAGATGGTCCTGCTCGGCAAAAATATTCAATACCGGCATCTCGATCAGCCCAAGGTGCACGTCCTTGCCACCGATGCTGATGCCGCCATTGACGAATCCGTTGCCCTGGTAAAACTGTTTGATGAATTGCCTGAAGGCTTCACCGGCCTGATCGGGAGAATCGAAGATCCATTTCTCCATGCGCAGGAAATCCTCGACCGCAAGTTTATTGTCGAGGATGTCCACCAAGCCAACATACTTCTGCAGGTTCAGGCGGAATGGCTTGAGCATCAGGTAGCAGTGGTTCATGACATCGGCTGGGATGTTGCCGAGCGTGTCGATCATCAGATCAACGTCCAGGTCGCGTACCCAGCCCGACAGCATGTTGTCGTCCGTATGGAAATCCACGGGCGTGACCATCGTGACGAGGTTGCGCACCTTGCCAGGATGCAACGCCGCGTAACACAGCGAGAACGCACCACCCTGGCAGATTCCGAGCAGGTTGATCGCATCCAGCTTGTGCGTACGACGCAGGTGATCGACCGCGCCCCCAAGGAATCGCTCGATATAGTCTTCCAGCGTCAGGAAACGATCCGAGCGGTCCGGATAGCCCCAGTCGATGATGTAAACGTCCTCGCCACGCGCGAGCAGGCCTCGGACGATGGATTTGTCCGATTGCAGGTCGACCATGTAAGGCCGGTTGACCAATGCATAACTGATCAGCAACGGCACGGTCGCGGTCGGTTCCGTATCGCCGCGAAAGCGATACAGCACGACCTTTCCGTCGCGCCACACTTCTTCGCGCCTGGTGATGCCGTAATCGACATCATCAACCTCGCGCAGCGTACCAATGCCGGCAGCGAGCTTGGCCTGCAACTGCAGGGCTTCCTGCGCCAGGCCTTGCGGGGTGAAATTCAGTGGGCCATTCATTTCGACTTGCCTGTAGCGGATTTTTTAGGTGCTGTCGCGGGAATCTTCTTGCTTGCCGGCTGTTTCGCATTTCGCTGCTTTGAGCTCGTTTTTTGCAGCGTTGGATTCGGCTTTGCAGTTGTCGTCGGAGGTGATGTTTTTTGCGCACGGGCATCGGCGGCGCTTGTCAGTTCATCGCGCATCTTTCGCAGCGCACGCTCGAGCGCATCGATTTTGCGGAAGGCAGCATCCAGGTCGCTGCGCGTCGGCATGCCGAACATCGCACCCATCTGCTCAACTTCGCCCTGCACGCGCTGGCGCAATCGCATCTGCGCATTGACGCGCGCGCCATACACCTTGCGGAACTCCGGCGACAGCGCGATCCGGGCGTAAGCCTCCTCGGCGGCATCGATCCACAGGTCGAACAAAGCACGCACGGTCGTCAGTTGCCGTCCAGGTTCTTCGCGTTCTGCAAGCTTGTCCTCGAACGCGACATACGCGTCCTGCAGGGCCTTGAGCATCAAGGCGTTGTAGGCGTCGTCCTGCTGCTGGTACTCAAGCTGCGCCTTGGCAAGTTTCTGCCAGCGCTCCTGTTGCTCGCGGCCCATGCCGAACGTCGGCATTCCCAGCATGGTGTTGGATTCGCGCCGCCAGGCATCCAGATAGGGTGCCGCGTCCTCGACCCACTGCTCCAACCCCTGCGCACCCTGCCCGCGCATCGCGCCGAACATCTGGGAAAAAGGATTTTCGCCCATCCCGCCCAGCGCGCGTTTCCATTCAGCGGCGATATCGACAGGCTTTGCATCGCGTCCCGCGAATTGCGCGGCGACCTGCTGCATCTGTCCATACCAGTCACGTGCTTGCGCATTAAAGCGCTCAACGGCGGAATTAGCGTCCTTGCTTCCGCCATGCGCGAGCTTGCTCCACCAGTCGACCGCATCCTGCCAATTCGGGGTTGCGTTGACACCAGCCGATGCGTTGCGCGCAGCACCGCCGCGCATGGCATCGCCCCAGCTCGCCCAATACTGACGCGCCAGTGCATCGAAATCGCCCGGCCATTGGCTGCTCATGACTATCTCCTTTCGTACTGCATGCGGTGGCCCATCATGGCTTTGGAATATGCAAGGTCTTGCTGATCATCAGCGATCCCGACAACGCATACACCAGCACCAGCGGGTGCAGCAGCCACGGCCCCAGCTTGGCGACACCGCCCCAGAGATCGCTGCCCAGGTGGCCCTGGAATGCGGCGAGCGCCAGCAGCCCGACGATCACGATGCTGGTCGGGATCGGGGTGCCTTCGAAATATTTCACCTTGCCCTCCTCGCCCGACAGCGATTCGGCAGTGACGTTGTAACGCGCCAGCCGACTGACCCCGCAGCCGACGAAGTACGACAGCACCACCCAGTCCCAGCCGCCCTGCAGGCCGCAGGCATAGCCGAGCGCGGCAGGAGCGACCCCGAAGGAGATGACGTCCGCCAGCGAATCCAGCTCGCGCCCCAACGTGGAGGCGACCTTGCGCCAGCGCGCGATGCGCCCGTCCAGCGCGTCGAAGACGAACGCTGCCGGGATCAGCGCCATCCCCCACAGTAATCCCGGCACCACCCCATCCTGCAGGAAGCGCATCGCGGCGAAGACCGCCCCGGTCCCGCAGAAGGCATTGGCCAACGTGAACCAGTCGGCGAGATGGAAATCGCGCAACATCGAAAAATGGCGTTGTTTCATGGCGGCGCCTTCGGATGCAATCATTCATGGGGGGCCACGGCATGCCAAACCTGCGTGGACGCGGCACACTGTAAACCCCAGCAGCTTACCTTCCCGACATGACCGAAAGTTCCGTGACTGCGCGCTGCATCCTCGTCACCGGTGCCGGCAGCGGGATCGGCGCCGGCATTTCCCTGGAGCTTGCCCGCGCCGGTCACCATCTCATCGTGACCGACATCGACCGCCATGCTGCGGAAGTAGTCGCTGCCGATATCCGCAGTGCTGGAGGCTCGGCCGAGGCACTGCCGCTGGACGTCACGTCCGACGAAAGCGTCGCCGCCGCACTTGCCAAAGCCACCCGGCCGGTCGATGTGCTGGTCAACAATGCCGGCCTGCAGCACGTCGCGCCGCTGGAAGAATTCCCGATGGCCAAGTGGGACTTCCTGGTGCAGGTGATGCTGGTCGGCGTCGCACGGCTGACGCGCGCCGTGTTGCCGGGGATGCGCGAGCGCGGATTCGGCCGGATCGTCAATATCGGCTCGATCCATTCGCTGGTCGCCAGCCCTTACAAGAGCGCCTATGTGGCGGCCAAGCATGGATTGCTGGGCTTGTCGAAAGTCATCGCACTGGAGACGGCCGATACCGACATCACCATCAACACGATTTGCCCCACTTATGTGAAGACGCCGCTGGTCGACAAGCAGGTCGCCGACCAGGCGCGCACGCGCGGCATCCCTGAATCGCAGGTCATCAGTGACGTCATGCTGAAGCCGATGCCCAAGGGCGTCTTCATCGGTTTCGACGAACTGGCAGGCATCACCGCATTCCTGATCTCACCGCCTGCTCGCAACATCACCGGGCATACCATCGATGTGGATGGCGGCTGGACGATCCAATGACCCAGATGGTGACTCCACCCGGCCTGCATGTTCGTGCACTCGAGGTAGGCGATTACGATGCCTGGCTGCCGATGTGGCTCGGCTACAACCGGTTCTGTGGACGCTTCGACAGCACTGCGCTGGCCGACGACATCACGATGATGACGTGGTCTCGTTTCTTCGATTCCCATGAGCCAGTCCATGCACGCGTCGCCGTATCGAACGGTGCATTGCTGGGACTGGTGCATTACCTGTTCCATCGATCGACCACCAAGTTGGAGCCTGTCTGCTATCTGCAAGACCTTTTCGTCGCCCAGGCCGCGCGTGGCGCCGGCATTGGCCGGGCGCTCATCGAGGACGTCTACGAGCAGGCAAAATTTGCCGGCTCGGCACGCGTGTACTGGCAAACACATCAGACCAATGTCGATGCGATGAAGTTGTACGACAAGGTCGCTGGAAACACCGGATTCCTGGTCTACGCCAAGCCGCTTTGATCTCACGTTCGTGACACCTCCTCGCAAGATCATCCACGTCGACATGGACGCGTTCTACGCGTCGGTCGAGCAACGTGATGACCCGTCGCTTCGTGGACGGCCGGTGGTGGTGGCGTGGCGCGGGGCGCGGTCGGTGGTGTGCGCAGCGTCGTATGAGGCGCGCGTGTTCGGCGTGCGTTCGGCCATGCCCGCCATACGCGCCGAGCGTCTGTGTCCGCATGCCGTGTTCGTGCCACCGGATTTTGTGCGCTACAAAGCGGCGTCCAGGCACATCCGCGAGATCTTCGCGCGCCATACCGACCTGATCGAACCACTGTCGCTGGACGAAGCCTATCTCGATGTCACGGCACCCAAGAGCGACCTGCCCTCTGCCACCGCGACGGCACATGCAATTCGCTCCGCAATTCGCGAAGAAACAAGACTCACCGCATCGGCCGGCATCGCACCCAACAAATTCCTCGCCAAGATCGCCTCGGACTGGAACAAACCCGATGGCCAATTCGTCGTCCGCCCGCATCAGGTTGATGCGTTCCTGACGCCATTGCCGGTTGGTCGTTTGCCCGGCGTGGGCAAGGTCATGGAAGCGAAACTTGCGGGTCTTGGCATCGCATCGGCAGGGGATCTGCGCGCGTTTGCGCTGGATGATCTCGAACGACGTTTCGGCCGCTGGGGCCGGCGCCTGCACGAACTCGCGCGTGGTATTGACGAGCATCCGGTGGTGTCCGAGCGGCTGACGCTGCAGATCTCCGCCGAGGACACCTTCGAGCATGACCTGCCCATCGCGGACCTCGAGCCGCACATTCGCAGGCTTGCCGAAAAAGCATGGGCTGGATATCTGCGCGAACGCGAACAGCATCCCGGCCGCGTCGCCCGCACGCTGGTGCTGAAGCTCAAGACCAGCGATTTTCGCATCCTGACACGCAGCATGACACCGGACGAGCGACCGACATCGCTTGAAGTGTTTTCCGGACATGCCTGCGACCTGCGATTGCGCGTCGGTTTGCCATCGCGCACGCGGTATCGACTGGTCGGCGTGGGACTGTCGGGTTTCGTGGATGAACTCAGCGTTGTCATGCAGAGATCATTGTTATTCGATTCGCTGGTTTGAAACTTTCACTTTGAAGCTTCATTAGGAAGCTCCGGCTAGAGCTTCACCTCGATCCCTGTCATCGCGCCATCGTCGTCATGGCTGACGATGCAGATGCGGCTTTCGCGGCCGAGGTTGATGTCCGCTTCATCTAGCTGGAAGTAACGCGCGTAATCCAGGGTCGTGCGAGCCTTATGCGCTTCGCCAACGCGCCGCTTAGGCAACAGCGACCACAACAGCAGCAACCCGCTTGTCCCCAGCAATGCCACCATCGAATGCACGAGCGAAATCGGCGTCACGGTATCGAGCACTTCACGCGTCGCCAACCCGAAATCAAGATGCAGGCGGATCACTTCGTGCAATTTGCGGAACACCGGGATCCACAACAAGACCCAGCCTGCCCACAAGCATGCGGTCAACACATCGGAGACCAGGCGGCTACGCCAACCCAGATCACGCCTGGCATTGATGATCATCCTGTCAGGCACGAGGGTCTCCCGTTACCTGTGTTGCATTGCCCTTGCCCAGATGTGCGCCCCGGTCGGGGCTGACCCAGCGGGCACGCGTTCCGCGCACCATCAACGCGCGCGGAAACGCCACCACGGTGGCGGCGATGTTGATCAGCCAGAAGGCGAGCGGATACCAGACCATCCAGTAATAATTTCGGCCCAATTCATGGTCGTAGCGACTGTCGAGCCATTTGCTGATCGCGAATTGCAGAAGGCAGGTCATGCCC
>JBBQTR010000077.1:0-9568 GCA_038213095.1 Lysobacterales bacterium
GATGTCCCAAGGCCAACGATTGCGCGTGATTGATCCCGAAGGCGAACAGGTCGCGGACCTGCTGGCGTACAACCGCGACGATGTCGGCGAAGTGCTGTCCTCGGGCCGCAGCATGGATTACGCCAGCTGCATCTACCTGACGACGGGACATCTTTTGTACTCGAACCGCAGCAATGTCATGTTGAAGATCGTCCAGGACACTGTGGGCCGACACGACTTCCTGTTGACGCCCTGTTCGGCGGAGATGTTCCGCATCCTCTACGGCGACGACAATCCGCACCGTGGTTGCTTCGGTAACCTCGCCGCTGCTCTCGCGCCGCATGGGGTGACGCCCGATGCCATCCCGACGGCATTCAACATCTTCATGAACGTGCCCGTCGACGCGACCACCGGCCAGTTGCGTGTCGATCCACCGCTCAGTCGAGCTGGCGACCATATCGTCTTCGAAGCGAGGATGGACCTGGTCATCGGCCTGACCGCGTGCTCGGCTGGGCAGTCCAATAATTTCCGCTACAAGCCCATCCATTACGAGATATTGGATGCAGGTTGAAACACGAGCGATCGATCACGCATCGCCGCCAATGGTCGGCCGCTTCGAGCAGTTGCCGAAGTGGTTGAACCTCATTCCCATGTTGGTGCAATGGATGTGGCTTGCCGCGAAATACGGAAGCATCACCCTTCCGTCAAGTGCGAATCCAGGCATCACATCGGGCGGGCTGGTCGGCGACGGCAAGCGCGAATACTTCGATGCCATGGGTCCGGTCGCGCAGGCCATGACGGCGGACTTCATCGCCGTCGAGCGTTGCGCGGGGCTGCTGACGTCGACGGTGCTGTCACGGATGTACGAGGCCGGCCTGTGTTTTCCACTGGTGGCCAAGCCTGATATCGGCTGGTGTGGCTACGGTGTGCGCCTGCTCGGGAGTCAGGACGACTTGAAGGACTACATTGCGCGCTTCCCCGAGGGCGAAACCTTCCTGTTGCAGCGCTACCTTCCCGATCCCGGAGAGGCCGGTCTGTTTTACATGCGCGATCCGGATGTCCCCACCGGGCGCTTGATCGGGATTTTGCTGCGTCACTATCCCAGTGTCACCGGCAATGGCACGGACAGCATCGCGGACCTCATCGCGCGGGATGCACGCCTGCGTCGGATGACGACTAGCCCACTGCACGAGTGTCGCTACGATCCTCGACGTATCCCTGCGGAAGGTGAGGTCGTGCGCTTGTCTACGGTCGCATCGACGCGCGTTGGCGGCGCCTACGAAGACGGCACGGCTTACGCCACGCCGGCTCTGCTCGCGCGGGTGGATGCCATCGCCCACGACATGGGCGAATTCCTCGTGGGCCGATTCGACGTCCGCTACCGGACACTGGAGCGGCTGCAGGCAGGCGACTTCATCATCATGGAAGTCAACGGTGCTGGGTCCGAGGCGGTGCACGCCTGGGATCCGCGCTACTCAATTCGTGAGGCCTATCGGATCGTATTTGCCAAGCAGCGGCAGTTGTTCAGGATCAGCGCAGCCAACCGTCGCCGTGGTCGTCATCCGGTTGGCATCTGGAGACTGGCGCGCCTTTACCTGCACCAGCAGCGAGCCATCGGGCGATACCCACCGTCGAACTGAACCCTTGCGTTGCTGATGCAACGCGACAATGGCCAGGATGCTTGAGGCTGCAAAAGGCAACAGGTTGTAGATGACCCGGTAGCACAGCAGCGACGCCAGCAACTCCGCAGGGTGGCTCGGCAACATCGCAAGGATCGCTGCCTCGAACACGCCGACGCCGCCTGGAGAGTGGCTGACGATTCCCAGCAGCGTTGCGCCGATGAAGATCGGCGCGAACTGCACGAGCGTCGTTCCGACGTTATCGGGCAGCAGGACATACAAAGCCGCCAGGGCAGCGGCCGTTTCGAGCACGCCCACCATGAGTACGCCGACCATGCGGGTCGGATCGATGCGGGGCCACGCGGACGAGAGGCGAACATGAGTCGTCGCAGCCGACAGCCCCCATGCGAGGAGAAGCAAGAAACCCATTGCGATGACAAGCCCGGGCACGCCGGCTTTCAACCAGGCCAGATCCAGTCCCATCGTGGCCATCACGCCGGCCGCGAGGCATGCCGCGACCATCGCCATCAGGCGGCCCACGTCGGCGATGCCAAGTGCTTGTGGACGATACAGGTGATAACGCAAGACGCTCGCTGTCAACGCGTGGAAGCCCAAAGTGTTGGAGATGGCATGCGTGATGGCACCAACGCGCAATGCGGTCCATACGGGGACGCGTCCTGGCGCGACTTGTTGGCTCGCAAACCATTCGTATCCCGCCAGGCAAGCGAAACTTGTCGCGGTCGCGGTGAGCGACAAACCCAGCGCACCAGGCGGAATCCTGTGCCAAGCCGTTGCCAGTTGACCCGGCGATACTTCCGGCAACAGCCCGCTCAATTTCCACAGCGCGGCAAGGATCGCCGCCAGCGCCAAGCCCCAGCGCGCGGATTGCCGCCAGCGCCCCATCAGGCGCAATCGACAACCCCACTCACGACCTCGGCACGTGCTGCGTTCGCAAGCATCTTTCGGGATTCATCCGGTTGCCTCGGCAGGGGTGCATGGAAGTCCAGTCGAACACGCGCGCCGCCTGTGCCGAGGAATCGCATCAGGTGCGGTCCCAGGCTGGCAGCGCCGTGGTATGCGTACACGTCCCGGTTGGAAACGTCGACGGCATGGCCATCGATTGATGTCACCGACACCGTCAGGGGCTGCAGCGTGATTCGGGACGCTGCGGGACCAGCGACGAAGATCTCGAACAGCGACGATTTGAACGGCAGGACGGCCGATCCATCGGAGGTCGTGCCCTCGGGGAACACCACAAGGCTTCTCCCTGTTGCCAATGCGCTTTCAAGCGACTTGCCAACATCGGCGGCTCGACGCGACGTCCGGCTGATGAAGACGGTTCCCCACAGCCGTGCAAGACTTCCAAGGATCGGCCAGCCGCGGACCTCATCCTTGGCGACGAAGCTGCACTGGGCGACGCTGCCGATGGCCATGATGTCGAGGTACGACACGTGGTTGGCGACCCACACCGTTTGACCGTCATTCATCGATCCATGAACGTCGACCACGATGCCCATCACCCGGCAAGCGAGGCGATAGAAGGTCCTGGGCAACCATGCCGCGAAGCGCACGTCGCCCGGCAATGACGCAGCCCACTGCAACGGCGCCAGCACGCTGATGATGGCCACAAGCAAAATCCCCCGAATCACCTGGCGCGCGACACGCCTCAAGCCGACCCGACGAACGCCGCCTCCGGCGCTTCTACGTCCCCCGTCCGGACCAGGGGGCGATGCAGCGCACGCTTGTAACGATCTGCATATCGCTGCGTGAGTTGCGCGGTGGGCAGGACGATGCAGATGTCCACCGAGTTGAACGCGGGATCGATACACGCACCATCGCCAACCATCGCGCCCAGCCGCAGGTAACCCTTGATGAGCGGCTCAAGGCTTGCAATCGCACGTCGCTGGTCGATCCAGGCCTTGTCCAATAAATCCATTCGGGTCGCGTCCGCTCCGATCGCGTGGGGCCGCATGTGCCTGGGCGCCAGGTGGAAGTGGTACAGGTAGGCCAGGGGTTCGCGCAGCTTCATGGGATCGGTTCCCCGCAGGCTGGCACAACCGAACATCAACCCGATGTCGTGGTCACCCACGTACGCGGCAATGGCCCCCCACAACAGGTTCAGTACCGCGCGACCACGATATTCACGCAGCACGCACGAACGCCCCAGTTCGAGCGTGCGCTCACCTGTCGCCACCAGCGGCGCCACGTCGAACTCAGCACTGGTGTAACCGTCCACGGACGCGGACTCGTTCGCGGCCCGACGCCTGAGCCGATAGGTTCCGACCACTTGGCCGTCTCGCGGCGCGCGTGCATGGTCAATAACAATGATGTGGTCCATGCGCACGTCGTGCGCATCGGCATCCCGCTGGCTGGCCCGTTGCTGGGCACTCGCCGACGCGCCCCATTCTTCGTAAAACACCGTGTAGCGAAGGCGCTGGGCTTCGTCGATTTCCGCTGGAGTCTTGGCCAGGCGGGCTTCGATCCCTGGAAATGGGGTCATGGGTCACGCACGCTGGCGGCAACTACGGGGGGTTGTCATGAGGGGTAGGGCGGCAGCGTCATGCGCGAGACAGTATTGCGTGGAGCATAAAGGCACCATGAATTGACGTGTGAGCACGCACGCACGCTGCATTGGCCAACCCCGATTATCCTACACCGGGCGTACTGAAGCGACTGCTCCTGCCTATCAGGTCAAGCATCTGCGTTGCCACACGCAACGTCAAAGGATGATCGGTGAACGAGTTCGCGGAACGATGCAGGCCGACATTTGATGAGCGGCATCCAGTTACCGATCGGATGACTCGGACGGCAATGCCGCTACCACTCCCTTTAGCGCAATCACTCGTATGTGCAGTTGTGAGAGTTCTGCATTCGTCAACGCAGGAACACCGGATGTCGAGTCGCCAACACCTGCACTGCCCTTTGGGCCGAAGACGCCTGCTCCACCCTCGTTTTCCCAACGTGAAAGTGCTTGTTGACGAAGTTCAGATGCGTCCATTGTGTGCGGCATGAGAGGCTCCTCGGGTAGGGTCGCGCGAGGCACTTGATCCGAATTCCACCAGCATCGTTTCTTCAGGCTGGGAGCAGCGGGTCTAGCTGAATACGGTAGTGAAATGTCACTGATCAAGCTGTCCACATGCCTCACTGCCGCAGAACTTCGTCAACATATTAAGAGGACTGGTGCGTGGCTGGTGTGAACCTACTGATGCACTGCCGTGGAAATTCACGTGGTTGGCACCACCCTTGTCAGATGATGAATGCAGGTTCCGGGGTCAGTGATGAGTATCGGGGCAGGAAAAAATGAATGACGAAGAAACCAAGCTCGACGGCCCGGATCTGGTCATGGGGATCGCTTTGTCGGCGCTCGCTGATGGCGCCATGTTGCTCGGACATGCAAACGGCGAGCCTGTACTTCTCGCACGACGCGGCGATGAGGTCTTCGCGATCGGCGCGATCTGCACACACTACGGCGCACCGCTGATCGATGGTCTGCTGGTGGGCGACACGGTGCGGTGTCCCTGGCACCACGCGTGTTTCAGTTTGCGTTCTGGCACGCTGCTGCGACCACCGGCATTGAAGCCGGTCGATTGTTTTCAGGTCGAGCAGCGCGAGGGGATGATATTTGTTCGCGGCAAGATCGAGGCCGTAAACTCAAAGGATGCGTCACCGTCACCCATGACTCCGGCTCGGATCGTCATCATCGGCGGTGGTGCTGCGGGCAACGCGGCGGCGCAAACGCTGCGTCGCGAGGGTTACGTCGGTAGTGTCACGCTGTTGAGTGCCGATGCAGCGCCGCCATACGATCGGCCAAACCTCTCAAAAGGATTTCTTGCCGGTAGCGCAGACGAGGCCTCCAATCCGCTGCAGCCCAGCGGGTTTTATCAGCAGCAGGACATCGACTTGAAGCTCGCAGCGCAAGTCATCGCGATCGATGTCGCAAATCGGCACGTGGAGTTGCTGGACGGCACGCGCTATCCCTACGACGCGCTGTTGCTCGCGACTGGCGCCGAACCAGTCAAGCTCGATGTGCCTGGTTCCGATCTGCCGCATGTGCATTATCTGCGCACGTTGGCCGATTGCCATGCACTGCTCGCAGGGGTTTTGACGTCAAAACGCGTGGTGGTGATCGGTGCGAGTTTCATCGGCCTCGAAGTCGCTTCCAGCCTGCGAGCGCGCAAGCTCGACGTGCATGTCGTTGGACGCGAGTCCGCATTGATGGAAAAAGTCCTGGGTGCACCGGTGGGTGCCTTTCTCCGCAAGTTGCACGAGGAACATGGAGTGGTCTTCCATCTTGATGCCACGGTCAGAGCCATCGATGCCCAGAGCGTCACGCTTGCTAGTGGGCAAACCCTGGCGGCGGATATCGTCGTCGTTGGTATCGGGGTACGCCCGATGACAGCACTTGCAGAGCAGGCGGGCCTTGCGATTGATCGCGGAGTTGCGGTGGATGCCTATCTGGAGACGAGCGTTTCCGGCATTTTTGCCGCCGGTGACATCGCGCGATGGCCGGACCCGCTCACCGACGAACACCTCCGTGTCGAACATTGGGTTGTTGCCGAACGCCAGGGCCAGACCGCCGCGCGCAACATGCTGGGCCGACGCGAGCGTTTCGACGCCGTACCGTTCTTCTGGACCGAACAATACGATTTCGGATTGGCGTATGTCGGCCATGCCGAGCGGTTCGACAAGCTGGAGATGGACGGAGTACTGGACGAGCGGAACTGCACGATCACCTATCAGCGTGCTGGCAAACTGTTGGCTGAAGCTTTTGTCCACCGCGATCTCGAAGGTCTACGCGCGGAAGTCGCTTTTGAACGGACGATCGCTGAAGCCCAATGATTGCGTGCGCAGATGCCGTTGGCCCCTGCTTGGCGAGTTGGATCGCTCGGATGAAAATCCCGGACGAATTGATTGGTAATGGTACCAACCACCAGGGAATTCCATGCCTACCAAGAAGACAACATCCAGCAAAAAAACACCATCGTTCAAGACGATTCCGGTAGGCACCACCGTATCCTGGCACTACCGCAGTGCCATTGGTCACGGCACTGTTACCGGGATTCATAAGCTCGGCACCAAGGCTGCCAATACGATGTACTCAATCAAACAGCACGACCACCATCCGGGCGAACCCGCTGTCGTGCATCATTCAGGCGAAGCGCTGACCCGCACGAAGGTCAGTAAGGCAGGTTAAAACCCGCACTGCGAGTTTTATCGCGAACGATGATGTTCGGTGAGTTCTACGCCTCCTGCAAATGCCGTTCGCATCACAATCGCTCATTGTCGTTCTCCATAAACGAGTACCCATAACTTTTGGCCGGCACAAACGTCTCCTTGATGCTGCGCGGGCTGATCCAGCGCAACAGGTTGAGGATCGATCCGGCCTTGTCATTGGTGCCCGACGCGCGCGCTCCGCCGAAGGGTTGCTGGCCAACGACGGCACCGGTGGGTTTGTCGTTGATGTAGAAATTGCCAGCGGCATTGCGCAGCCGCTCGAGACCTTCTTCGATGGCGTAGCGGTTCTGCGCGAAGATCGCGCCGGTCAGTGCGTACGGGCTGGTGCGGTCGACGATGTCGAGCGTTTCCAGCCACTTCGTTTCGTCGTACACAAACAGCGTCAGCACGGGCCCAAACAGTTCGTCACGCAGCGTGCGGTAATTCGGATTGGTGGTGACGATGACGGTCGGGCGCACGAACCACCCTTCGGAATCGTCGCACTCGCCGCCGACGAGGATCGACGCGTCGTCCGATGCCTTCGCTTCGTCGATGGCAGCCTTCTGGGTCTTGAAGCTCGACGCATCGATCACCGCGCCCATGAAGTTCGAGAAGTCGGACACGTCGCCCATCTTGATGCTTTCGACCTGCGCGACCAGCAGGTCCCTGACCTGCGGCCAGAGGTTGCTGGGCACATACACACGACTGGCGGCGGAGCATTTCTGGCCCTGGTATTCGAATGCGCCGCGGGTGATCGCGGTGGCCAAGGCGACCGGGTCGGCACTAGCGTGGGCGACGATGAAATCCTTGCCGCCGGTTTCACCGACCAGGCGCGGATAGCTCGCGTACTTGTCGATGTTGTCTCCGACCGTGCGCCACATCTGGTGGAACACCTTGGTCGACCCGGTGAAATGGATGCCGGCAAGATGCTTGTCTTGCAGCACCGGATTGCCGATGTCCGCGCCGCTGCCGGTGACCAGGTTGATCACACCATCGGGAAGGCCGGCTTCCTTGAACAGCTGCATTAGGAAGTGCGCGCTGTAGACGGAGGTGCTGGCCGGTTTCCACACCACCGTATTGCCGCACAGAGCCGGCGCAGTCGGCAGGTTGCCGGCGATGGAGGTGAAGTTGAACGGCGACACCGCGAACACGAAGCCTTCCAGCGGACGATGCTCCAGCCGGTTCCACATGCCGGGTGAGCTTTGCGGCTGCTCGCGCAGCAGCTGCTCGTAGAAGGCGACGTTGAAGCGGAAAAAATCGATCAGTTCGCACGCGCTGTCGATCTCAGCCTGGTGGCAGGTCTTGCTCTGGCCAAGCATCGTTGCTGCGTTGATCAGGTCCCGGTACGGGCCCTGCAGCAAATCGGCCGCCTTCAGGAACACCGCCGCGCGTGCTTCCCACGGCAGGTTTGCCCAATCCTTCTGCGCACGCAGCGCGGCGCTGATGGCCGACTGCACTTCCGCTTCGCCACCCTGGTGGAAATCGCCGAGCACATGCGCGTGGCGATGCGGCATCACCGAGTGGCCGAGCGTGCCTGTGCGCACATCCTTGCCGTCGATGACCAGCGGCATCTCGATCTTGCTTGTCGACAGTTCCGCCAGTTTTGCCTTGAGGCTCGTGCGCTCGGGCGTTCCTGGGGCGTAGTCCTTGACGGGCTCGTTGACGGGAACAGGGACTTTCGAGATGGCGAGGGACATGGCATGGCTCCGGGAGCGAACATTGGATTGTAAAGGTCGCAGCTTGCATCCCGAAGAAGACGGGAGGCTGGGGGTCAGGTGCTTTCCCGCAAGGCGGTAAATGACAGAACCGCAATGCTGGGCGGGGGTCAGCACGGGCTAAAATCCACGGGATCGGAGCTCCGGTGTCCGCAATCCCGGGATCGATTTCGGTTCACCGTGAGCGAGACCAGCAGATGCTTCGGCAGTCCCTGTACATGAGTAGCTTGTTCATGAGCGTGCATCCATGAGCATATTCTCCATGCGCACCTGCCTGCGATGGTTCATGCGGCTATCGCTCGGTGGCTGTCTAATGGTGCTGGCCACCACCGGCATCTGCGCGCCATCGCCGGTCAAGCTGACCATCCTCAGTTATCACGAGATTGCCGAACGTGCGGATGCGCTGGTGCCGACGTATGCCGTGACACCGGCCAATTTTGCCGCGCAGATGCAATGGCTCAAGAGCAGCGGCTATCACTTCGTCAGCATGGACGATGTGCTGGCCGACGCCGCGGGCAAGAAACCGTTGCCAGAACACGCGGCATTGATTACGTTCGATGACGGGTATTCATCGGTCTACACGCAGGCGTTTCCAATCCTCAAGGCGATGAAGGCGCCAGCCGTGGTCGCGCTGGTCGGCAGCTGGGTGGAACCGCAAACCGGCGATGTCAATTTCGATGGCCGTCCAATTCCCCGATCGGACCTGTTGTCGTGGGATGAAATCAATGAAATGACAAGCAGTGGCCTGGTCGAAATTGCCAGCCACACCTATGCGCTGCATCGCGGCATCATCGCCAACCCGCAGGGCAACATGGAGCCTGCCGTGACCTCGCGTCAATGGCTTCCAGGCCAGAAAAAGTACGAGGACGAGACAAGCTACCAGCACCGCGTCGCTGCCGACCTGCGCCAGAACAACCAGTTGTTGAAATCGCACCTCGGCCGCAGCCCGCGCATCATCGTTTGGCCGTACGGGCGCTACAACATCGAGACGACGCTCATCGCCAAGTCGCTGGGATTGCCGATCGGGTTGACGCTGGATGA
>JBBQTR010000078.1:0-9544 GCA_038213095.1 Lysobacterales bacterium
CGGCCAGCGTTGCAGAAGTTCGGTCGCCCAAGCCTGCGTGATGGCGTTCCCATCGCTGGTCTTTGTCCTGGCGCGTGTCCGCAGTGGAACCGCCGCGTCGCCACACAACATCAGATGTTGCGCAAGCAGGCCAGCCGTTGAGTTGGCAGGCTGCCCGGCGCCGAACATTGGGAACAATGCCTGCGTGACGTCATCGACACCCACGGCAACCGGCTGCATCGCATCTAACGCCAGCCCGGCATCATCTGCAGGTTCCCGGGTGGCCATCATTGCAGGCAGCGTTGCCGCCAGTGAGGACCACGGCGCAGAGAGTCTTTGCAATGCGATCCCCAGCGGATGGCGGCGACGTCCCTGAGACCATCCCTGCAGTTCCTCCGCCCACCAGGCAAGCTTGGCCTGCCCCGGGGTCGGATCGCTGCCGGCCCACGCGGCATCCTGCAATTCGTGCAACAGCGCAAACCACGCGACAGTGACTTCGCGCTGTGCTGGCGTCACGAAGACTTCAACCACGCTCCATTCCGGCCAGCGCGCGCGCCACTTGTCGAGAAAACCGGCGAGCGCCTGTTGGTCGCTCATCGCGGCAGCGGCCACGCGGCAGAATCCAACAGTGCATGCGGCGTGTCGATGACCACGTCGCCACCCCATGCCAGCGGATCGTCGCCGTCGAGGCGGTAACCCCACAGCGCAACGACCGATGGCATGTGTGCGGCGCGCGCGGCGGCGATGTCGCGTTCGTCATCGCCCACGTACACGCACTCAGATGCATCAATGCCGAGCAGTTGCGCGGCATGCAGCAGCGGCAAGGGATCGGGTTTGCGCACCGGCAAGGTGTCGCCGCCGACCAGCACCGCGCAACGCGACTGCCAGCCAAGGCGCGGCAGCAGCTGTCTGGCCAGATGCTCCGGCTTGTTGGTGACGATGCCCCAACGACAGCCCGAAGTTTCGATCGCGCCAAGCAAAGGTTCGACGCCATCAAACGGCGCGCCATGACGGGCTAGTTCGCTTTCGTATACGCCCAGGAATTCCGCGATCATCGCCTCGCGCGTCGGCGTGTCGAGTTGCGGAAACCCAGCGCCCAGCATCGCGCGGGCGCCCTTGGAGACATGCGGCCGCAGTTCCGACAGCGATATCGCAGGCTCACCTCGGCTGGCCCGCATGATATCGATCGTCGCCACGAAGTCCGGTGCGCTGTCGAGCAAGGTGCCGTCCAGATCGAACAGGACGAGATTTGGAAACGCGGCGCGATTCAAGGCGCTGGCTTCAAGGCACTGACGAGATAGTTCACGTCCGTGCGCGACGAAATACGCGCTGCATTTCGCCATGGCTCGTACAACAGCCCGCTGACGTCCTCCAGTTGCAGGCCGCTTGCACGCAACCATGCGCCAAGCTCGGACGGTTTGATGAAATCCCGATACTGATGCGTGCCTTTTGGCAACAGGCGCGCGATGTATTCGGCTCCGACAATCGCCAGCGCGAATGCCGCCGGCGTTCGGTTGAGCGTGGAGACGAACAGGCGCCCGCCGGGCTTTAGCAGCGTCGCGCATGCCGCGACGATCGATGTGGGGTCGGGGACGTGCTCCAGCATTTCCATGCAGGTGATCGCGTCGTAACAGGCGGGTTCATCTTTGGCCAGCGCTTCAATCGAGGTGAGTCGGTAATCCACCTGCAGGTTGGATTCCAATCCATGCAACTTCGCGATCTTCAGCAGATCCGGTGCCAGGTCGATTGCGGTGACATCCGCGCCGACGTGCGCCATCGCTTCACTGAGCAGGCCTCCTCCGCAGCCGACATCGAGCACCTTCGCGCCCTTCAGCGCGACACGCTCGGCGACATAGTCCAGTCGCGCCGGATTCAGCACGTGCAGTGCCTTCTGCGGGCCCTGCGGATCCCACCAGCGATGGGCGAGCTCGTTGAACTTGTCCAGTTCGGCTTGCGAGAAATTATCGTCGCGTGCCGCGTTGCCGCCGATTGGATTCATGTCGAGACCTTGATGCTGGCAATACGGCTGCGCCATTGCCTGGCGTTGGCGATCAAAGCAGCGGTGTCCATGTCGACCAATACGCGCTCGCGCAACTTGCGCTGGCCGGCGATCCACACATCACTGACCTGTTGGCGACCGCAGGCATAAACCAGTTGCGAGATGACATGATGCAGCGGCTGGGTTTCGACCTGTGCCAGGTCAACGCAGACGAGATCGGCCTGCTTTCCCGGCTCGATCGAACCCACCAGATGATCGAACCCCAGCGCACGTGCGCCGCCCATCGTTGCGGCATGCAACGTGGTCGCGGCATCAAGTGCGCGGGCATCGTCGGCGACCGCTTTCGCCAGGAGAGCCGCGGTGCGCATTTCACCAAACATGTCCAGGTCGTTATTGCTGGCGGCGCCGTCGGTGCCGATGGCCAGGTTGACGCCCGCGCGCAGTAGTTTCGCGGTAGGACAAAATCCCGAGGCGAGCTTGAGGTTGGATTCGGGACAATGTGCCACCGATACGCCACGCTCGGCGCACAGCGCGATTTCGGCGTCGGTGAGTTGCGTCATGTGCACGGCGATCAGGCGGTCATTCACCAATCCCAGCCGGTCGAGCCGCGCCAAGGGGCGTTGCCCGTACTTCTGCTGCGACTCGGCGACTTCCTGCGCGGTTTCATGCGCGTGGCAATGCACCGGCAAATCGAGCTGGTCGGACAACATCCGCAGGCGTTCGAAATTCGCGTCCGACACCGTGTACGGCGCGTGCGGTGCGAACGCGGTCGCGACCAGCGGATCCTTGCGCCACTGGTCATGCACTTCGGTGGCGCGATCGAAATATTCGTCGTCGCTACGCGCCCAGCTCGACGGAAAATCGATGATCGGCAATCCGATCAGCGCGCGGAAGCCATGGCGCTTGTAGGTCGCGGCCTGTACGTCGGGAAAGAAATAATTCTCGTTGCAGCAGGTGGTGCCGCCGCGCAGCATTTCCGCAATCGACAGCTCAACGCCATCGGTAACGAAGTCTGGCGCGATCAGTTGCGCTTCCAGTGGCCAGATATGTCCCTGCAGCCATTGCATCAGCGGCAGGTCATCGGCAACGCCACGCAACAGCGTCATCGGGTTATGGGCGTGCGCATTGACCAGCCCAGGAATTAGCACGCCATCGGGGCGCGACACTACCTCAGCTGCTGAATATCGCGTGCGTGCCTCGGTGATCGGCAGCACTGCGACGATCACGCCAGCGGTCACGGCGACGGCGTGGTTTTCTAGTACAACTCCGTGCGGGATAACGGGCACCAGGAAACCGGTTTCGATGAGCAGATCGCAGGTTTCCATGGCACCACTCATCGGTTCATTTCACCCGCGAGACGTATTCACCAGAACGCGTGTCGACCTTGATGATTTCATCCTGGCCGACGAACAACGGCACGCGCACCACCGCGCCCGTTTCCAGCGTGGCCGGTTTGCCGCCGCCGCCGGAGGTATCGCCGCGCACGCCAGGATCGGTTTCGGTGATCTTCAGTTCGACGAAATTCGGCGGCGTGATCTGGATGGGCGTCCCATTCCACAGGGTCACGACGCACTGTTCCTCACCCTTGAGCCAGTTGGCGGCATCCCCGACACCCGCCTTGTCGGCCTGCACCTGCTCGAAGGTCTCGGCCTGCATGAAGTGCCAGTGCTCGCCATCGGCATACAGGAACTGCATGTCGGTATCGACCACGTCGGCGGCTTCGACATTGTCCGTGGCCTTCATCGTCATCTCGACCACGCGGCCGGACTTGATGAAGCGGTATTTGATCCGCGTGAACGCCTGGCCCTTGCCGGGCTTGACGTATTCGGTCTCGGTGATGACGCAGGGCTCGCTGTTGACCAGGATCTTGATCCCGTTCTTGACGTCGTTGAGGCCGTAACTGGCCATGGATGCTCCTCGGGCCGCCTGTGGGCAGCAATGCAGGGGATATAAACTGGGGAAAGAATTCCGGCGGCGCCGGAAGTGGCCCGTGGAAAACAGACCATCATGATACCTGCAGCCTCCCCCGCCCTGCAGACTGCCCATCGCGAATCCCCCACTCGACAGGCCGACTGGAAACGTCAGTGGCGCGATGCCGTGCGCGACCCACGCGAATTGCTGGAGCTGCTGGGGCTGGAGTCGATCGCTGATCGCATCTCCGACGCGGCTGCCACGCAGTTCCCGCTTCGGGTGCCACGCGGGTTCGTCGAACGCATGCGCTATGGCGACCCACACGATCCGCTGCTGCGACAAGTCCTGCCACTGGATGACGAGGAACGCCTGGTCCCCGGGTTCGCGCTGGATGCCGTTGGCGACGCCGCCGCCGGCCTTGGCAACGGGATCCTGCAGAAATACCAGGGGCGCGCGCTGCTGGTCACGACCGGCGCATGCGCCGTGCATTGCCGCTACTGCTTCCGACGACATTTCCCCTATGAAGAACAGACAGCCGCGCGCGACGGCTGGCAGGGGGCGATCGAATACATCCGCAACGACGCCAGCATCGATGAGGTCATCCTGTCTGGTGGCGATCCGCTATCCCTGTCGACCTCGAAGCTTTCCGAGCTTACTGCCGCGCTGGTCCCCATCGCGCACATCAGGCGGTTGCGCATTCATACCCGGCTGCCCGTTGTCCTGCCAGCGCGCGTGGATGGGGAATTGCTGGCCTGGATGAGTGAACTGCCGTGGCCGCTGACGGTGGTGATCCATGCAAATCATGCGCACGAATTCGATGCTGATGTCGACGCTGCGCTGGCGCGCCTGCGGCAAACGCCGGCCACCTTGTTGAACCAATCCGTGCTGCTGCGGGGCGTCAACGACTCGGCCGATGCCCTGGTCGCGCTGTCCGAGCGTGCATACATCGCCGGCGTGCTGCCGTATTACCTCCACCAGCTGGATCGTGTGGCGGGGACGGCACATTTCGAGGTGGACGATGCGACGGCGCTGTCGTTGCACGCCGCCTTGTCGCGGCGGCTGTCAGGCTACTTGGTGCCCAGACTGGTGCGGGAGATCGCCGGGGATTCCGGCAAACGCCCGGTGAGGGCCCTAGGCCTGACTAGCGCCTGATACGTATCGATGGCGTGTGCTGCATTGGACGCGATGGCAGCCATCGTGTAGAAACCGGAAAACGGAGAACTGAATGCAACATGGGTCCGACACTGCCTTGCGCCTGATGATCGTCGACGATAGCGTCGAGGATGCCGAGGCCATCGTCAGCGCCATGCGTAATGCCGGCATCGCGGTTCGCCCATTGCGACCTGCATCCGCCGAGGAGCTGGGCACCATGCTGGCGGCGCAGGTCATCGACCTGGTACTTGCTGCCCAGCAATCCACCGGGGTACCGCTGGATGACGTGCTGCAACTGGTGAAATCCAGCGGCAAGGACCTCCCGGTCATTGCGCTCGCCGATCATGTCGATGAAGCGAGCCTGAGCCAGGCCTTCGCCAGCGGCGTGCGCGCTATTGCCCTGCGCAACAAGCCCCAGCAACTGCTGGGCACCGTGCGCACAGAGTGGGCGGACCTGGAAGCCAGGCGCTCGCTGCGTCGGCTGGAAGCACAGGTTCGGGAAACCGAACGGCGCTGCGACGCGCTGATCGAATCCTCGCGCGAGCCCATCGCCTACGTGCATGAAGGCATGCACATCCGCGCCAACACTGCTTACCTGGAGATGTTCGGCTACGAATCGTTCGATGACATCGAAGGCATGTCGCTACTGGACCTCGTGGCCCCCCAACACGTGGAGGGCTTCAAGCAGGTGCTCAAATCCCTCAGCAAGGGCGACGCCCCACCGCCACGCTATGAGCTGGAAGCGCGCGACATCGAAGGCAATGCGTTCCCTGCCGTGATGGAATTTACCCCCGCCCTGTACGAAGGCGAGCCTTGCCTGCAGGTCGTGTTTCGGCGACAGGACGCCGATCCGGAACTGGCACGTGAAGTCGAGGAATTGCGCCAGCGCGATCAGGTCACCGGCCTGCTCAACCGTCCAACATTCCTCCGCGCCCTGGAAGATGCCGTTGCCAGTGCCGCGCAGAACCAGAGCCAGCACGGCTTGCTGCTGCTGGAGCCGGATCACTATCAGCGGCTACTGCAGGAAATCGGCCTGGACTCGGCGGACGACATCCTCGCTGCGCTCGCCGAGCGCCTTGGCAGTGTCCTGGACATCAATGCGATCGCCGCACGCTTTGGCGAACACAGCCTTGCCGTGCTGGTGCAGGCCGACCACATCGCTACCATGGCGTTGGCCGAACGTATCCGCGAAGCATTCGCCTCGCACGTGTTCCAGATCGGCAGTCGTTCCAGTGCGATCACCGCCAGCATCGGTGGTGTCCAGATTGGCGAAAAAATCGCCAGCGTCACCCAGGTGCTGGCCAAGGCCAATCATGGAGTGCAATCGTCGATCGCTGTCGGCGGCAACCGGCTGGAAGTCTTCGACCCCAGCGCAGTGGATCGCGCCGAGGAAGAACGCATCCAGGCGTGGGTGCTGCGCTTGCGCGAGGCGCTGGATCACGATCGCTTCCTGCTTTATTACCAGCCGGTGATCAGCTTGAAGGGCGAGCCGGGTGCGATGTACGAAACCTATATCCGGCTGGATTCAGGCGCTGGGGAAATGGTGCCTCCGCTGAGCTTCCTGCAGATCGCCGAGGAACATGGCCTGCTGGGGGAGATCGACCACTGGGTGGTCGGACATGCCATCGACGTCATTGGTCAACGCACTCGCGCCGGACAGCACACCACGTTGCTGGTGAAAATCACCACCGCCTCACTGGCCGATGACAGCCTTGCCCGTTATGTCGGCGAGCAGCTCGTCGCCCACGGCGTGGACGGCGAGCATCTGGTCTTGCAGCTGCCTGAAGCCAAGGTATTCACCAACCTGCGTGCCGCCCAGGAATTTGCCGCTGCCGTGGGCAAGCACAAGTGCCGCGTCGGCCTGGAACAATTCGGCGTCGGCCTAGATTCATTCCAGTTGCTATCGCACTTCGATCCGGCATTCATCAAGCTTGATCGCAGCTTCATGGAAGACCTCGCCAAGAATCCCACTAATCAGCAACGTATCCGCGACGTTGCCACCAAGACGCATGGCCTGGGCATCCGCAGCATCGCCGAATTCGTGCAGGACGCCGCCAGCATGTCGATCCTGTTCTCCAGCGGGATCGATTACGTCGAAGGCCACTTCCTTGCGCCCGCCGGGCCGGAGATGAATTACGATTTTGAATGATTTCCTTGGCATATTTCCCGACTGTCATCCCCGTCGCGGGATGACAGAAAAAGGACATTGCGACTCAATTCAATTCACAACGCCTTGCCGCGTCGCACGCCCATCCAGCGGCGCATTGCGCAAAGCCGCGATGCGTTCCTCCAGCGGCGGATGGCTCATCAGCAGGCGGCGCAACCCACCCAGATTGCTGCCGCTGATCCCGAAGGCCGCGATCTGCTTGGGCAAGGAACTCTGGCCATGGTTCTGTGCCAGCCGCTCCAGCGCGGAGATCATCCTGTTGCGGCCGGCCAACCTGGCGCCACCAGCGTCTGCGCGGAATTCACGATGGCGTGAAAACCACATCACGATCAGGCTTGCGAACAAGCCGAACACCATTTCCAGCACAAACACGACCGCGTAATACCCGATCCCGCCACCCGTGTTGTCGCGCCCGCCACCCAGGTATCCATCGACCACGCGGCCGACCACGCGCGCCAGCACGATGACGAAGGTGTTGAGCACGCCCTGCAACAACGCCATCGTCACCATGTCGCCGTTGGCCACATGGCTGATTTCGTGCCCGATCACTGCCTCGGCCTCATCACGGTCCAGCGCGCGTAGCAGCCCAGTCGACACCGCGACCAACGCGTGGTTCCGATTGGCACCGGTCGCGAATGCATTGATGTCCGGTGCATCGTAGATCGCGACTTCGGGAATGCCGATGCCCGCCGATGTTGCCAGTCGCTGTATTGTCTCCTGCAGCCAGCGCTCGCCGTCGTTGCTCGGTGTGACGATCACCTGCGCCCGGGTGGCGCGCTTGGCGACCCACTTGGACATCAGCATTGAGATGAACGAGCCACCAAAACCAAACAATCCCGCCATCACCAGCAGTCCGCCAAAATTGGCGGAATTGACGTGGAACAGCGACATCACCACGCTGACCAGCGCCAGCACGGCCAAATTGGTCGCCAGGAACAATCCGATACGCTTGAACATAGAAGTGGTTTCCGTTTACAGAGCTTCAGGTTTGCGATGCCGCGCATCGCGCGGACATGCGGTTCAACGTGCGGCAGGAGCGTGCTGAATTCAAGTGCCGCGTCATGATGTCGCCAGCGATGTTGCCGTGTATCGCGGACGGTTCGCGCCTTCGCCGACTGGGCCTTTGCATCCAGGTTCGCTGCTGGCGGCGTTTGGCAGCTGGCTTCTGGCCCGTCACGCTGCAGGTCAATGGCTTGTGCGCATCGAGGATCTTGACCCCCCGCGCGAAACCATCGGCGCGGTCGAGCGGCAATTGCGCACGTTGGCCGCATCCGGATTGGAATCCGACGGCCCGATCCTCCGGCAAAGCCAGCGTGATGGGTATTATCGAACCGCCCTTGAAAGGCTGCTGGACACTGGCGCGGCATTCGTCTGCCACTGCAGCCGCACGACGCTTGCAGAAGACACGGGCATCCATCGACAGTGCACGCCCCATGCACACCGAAGTGATCCTGCGATTCGATTGCAAGTCCAACCCGGTAGCACGGTGACGTTCGATGACCGCCTGCGTGGATGCATCGCCCAGGACGTGAGCGCCGAAGTCGGCGATTTCGTACTACGACGCGCCGATGGCCTGTGGGCGTATCAGTTGGCGGTGGTGGTCGACGATGCCGCGCAGGACATCACCGAGGTGGTGCGCGGCGTGGACCTGCTCGCGTCGACCGGGCGGCAAATCCTGCTGCAGCGGGCACTGGGATTGCGGACTCCGCGGTATGCACATCTGCCTCTGGTGGTCGATGGTCGCGGCAGGAAACTGTCGAAGTCCCTGAAGTCCGCGCCGGTGGATGACGGCAATCCGATGCCTGCATTGCGCGCGGCCTGGCAGGCGCTCGGGCAGCCTGCCATGACGCTGGCCGATGCCGTATCGATCGCGGAGCTGATCGCGATCGCGCCACTGCGCTTCGATCCGGAGCTGATCCTGCGCCAGGATCCGGCACCAGCAGGCAACGAAGTCGTAACAGGCTGCGGATAAATTGTCCCGATGCAAGCATGCTGGCGACAGCCGGACACGCTACATTGATCAAGTAGAGCCGCCGACTGCGGCCCATCGGAAGGAGTCGACATGAACGTACGCGTTGCACTGGTCACTGGAGGTACTGGCGGCATCGGCACCGCCATCTGCAAGCGGCTGGCCGATGCCGGCCACAAGGTCGCCACCAACTATCGCGACGATGAGCGGGCCCGCGCGTGGCAGGAGAAGATGCAGGCCCACGGCTACGACATCACGCTGGCAAAAGGCGACGTGTCCACTCCGGAAGATGGCGAAGCAATGGTGCGCGAGGTCGAGCGGCAGATCGGGCCGGTCGACATCCTGGTCAACAATGCCGGCATCACCC
>JBBQTR010000079.1:0-9500 GCA_038213095.1 Lysobacterales bacterium
GGTCGCCTGAGCCAGGCAATACTCCGCCACCGATTCTCGAATCCGGGTCTCTTCGTGCGGAGTCAGTCCCCTGCCTTGCAATGGATAGGCGACTCCGACCAGCGAATCGACAAAAAGACGCTTGCGTTCAAGCGCTTGGGCCTCCCAGTGGTTTCCCGGCATGGTGAGGACGGTGACACCGTGGATGTCAGCTTCAACAAACCGCCCGTTTGGGTCAACGTACAGTGCGCAGTGATCGATCTCACCTGGGATCAACGCGCCAAATGCCATGCAAAAGACGTTCGAAGACACCGCTACGTCCTCCAACCCTCATACACAGGATATCGCCGGTTCTAATCGGTAGCCCATCTATCTCGTGAACGTGATCCATGAATCATGGTTCACGCCCCAGCCGCGCGGTGTCAATCCAGGGCGATTCGCGCCGATTCAGCTTGAATTGTCGCAGGGCACCGGCTCATGGAGGGAAAGCACCATTCATTCAAGGGTAGCTTCCTGCATCTTCCAGCACCTGAACCCTGCCGACCTAACATCGCCACGCAGAGTCGCCTTGAGATGAGGCAAATGGGGAAGCAGCAATGTCTGCTAAAGGCCGGATGTCCCTCGCATTTTTCGAGTACATCTCGCACCCCTTATGCGGACCGTGCATGCATCACTTCTTCGCCCTGCCCTGACGCGCGTAAAAGAATTTCTTCGCGATCTCGACCGCGACGACATACGCCAGCGTCAGCCCGATCATCGCGATCATCAGCGGCGCGGGCAGTGGGATGAAGCCGAAGATGGAATCGAATGGCAGATACGGAATGACCAGGGTCAACGCGATCACGATCGATGTACTCACCAGCAGCAGCTTGCCGGGCCGGCTACGCCAGAACGGGCCACGCGAGCGCACGACGAGGGCGATCACGAGTTCGGTGAGCAGCGATTCGATGAACCAGCCGGTACGGAACTCTTCTGGCGTGGCCTTGAACAGCCACAGCAGCGTGCCGAACGTCGCGATATCGAACACCGAGCTGACCAGGCCGAACAGCACCATGTAGTCGCGGATGAAGACCGTGTCCCAGCGGCGCGGCTTCTCCACCCATTCCGGATCAACGTTGTCGCTCGCGATCGTCGTGGCGGGGATGTCGGACAGGAAATTGTTAAGCAGGATCTGGGAGGCAAGCAGCGGCAGGAATGGCAGGAAGATCGATGCCGCCGCCATGCTGAACATGTTTCCGAAATTCGCGCTGATCGTGGTGAGAATGTACTTGAGGGTGTTTGCGAACGTCCTGCGCCCTTCGTCGATGCCTTCGCGCAGGATGCCGAGGTTCTTCTGCAACAGCACGAAATCGGCGGCTTCCTTGGCGACGTCCACCGCGGTGTCGACCGAGATACCAACGTCCGCGCAATGCAGGGCCGGCGCATCATTGATGCCGTCGCCCATGTAGCCGACTACGTGTCCTGACTTCTGTAGTGCGCGGATGATGCGCTCCTTCTGGTTCGGGTCGACTTCAGCGAAGACCGTGGTAGCCGCGACGACCTGCAGCAGGGCTTCGTCGCTGATGTCGTTGAGCTCGCGACCGGTCGTAATGCGCGCGATCGGCAAGTCGACTGCCTCGGCGACGTGGCGCGCGACCTTCTGGTTGTCGCCTGTGATGATCTTCAACTGCACCCCGCGCTGGGCGAGGTCGACAATGACCTGCTTCACATCGGGCTTGGGTGGGTCGAGAAACAGCAGGAAACCTGCAAAGCACAAGTTGCACTCGTCGGCGCGGACGTAGGCGCCACTGCGAACTTCGACCGGCCGCGAGGCAATCCCAAGAACCCGGTATCCCTGGCCGCTCCAGTCGTCGTAGCGCTTCTCGATCTGCGCGCGAACGATTGCGTCGAACGGCACGGAGCCGGACGTGGTCTGCACGCTCGTACACATTGCAAGGATGTTGTCGAGCGCGCCCTTGGTGATCAGGGTGCGAACCCCGGCAGTATCGGACGCGACGATCGACAGGCATTTGCGCACGAAGTCGTAGGGAATCTCATCGACCTTGTTGTTGGCAGTCAGGTCTACTTTGGACGTCGCCGCTTTCGCATTGATCGCATCATCGAGCGGATTGGACAAGCCGGTCTGGAACCTCGCATTGATCGCGGCCAGTCGCAGCACGGTCGGCGAGGCCAGTCCCATGATGTCGAACGCACCATCGAGCTCTACTACGCCCGCGGTCAGGGTGCCGGTCTTGTCGGTGCATAGCACGTCCATGCTGCCGAGATTCTCGATCGAGTTCAGCCGACGCACGATCACACCGAGCTTGGCCATGCGCTTGGCGCCGTGAGACAGCGTGATGCTGATGATCGCCGGCAGCAGTTCCGGCGTGAGGCCAACTGCGAGTGCAAGCGCGAACAGCAGGGAAGCGATCGGCGGCTTGTGCCTGAAGATGTTGATCGCGAGCACGACCAGAACCATCACCATCATGATCCGCGTGAGCATGTAGCCGAAGCGCTTGATGCCGCGCTCGAATTCGGTGAGCGGTGGACGCAATGCGAGCTTTCCAGCGATCTTTCCGAATTCGGTCGCCTTGCCTGTCTTCACTACCAGCAGGCGCGCGGTGCCGCTGCGCACGCTGGTTCCCATGAAAACACAGTTGCTGCGCTCGGCCAGGCTGGCGTTGGCCGCGACCAAGCCAGGCTTCTTTTCGACTGGAAACGTCTCGCCGGTAAGAACCGCCTGGTTGACGAAGAAGTCCTTCGCCTCCAGTACCACGCCGTCTGCCGGAATCAGGCTGCCCGCCGAAAGCATCACGATGTCGCCGGGAACAACCTGCGTCGATGGCATCGTCTGCGCCTGCCCGCCGCGTAACACAGTCGAGTTGATTGTGACCTGCGAGCGCAACTTTTCGATCGCGCTGCTTGCGATGTATTCCTGGATGAAGCCAAGGATCGTGCTGCCGAAGACGACGGCGAGCACTACAGCCGCATCGATCCATTCGTTGGCGATCAGTGAAACGATAGAGGCGACGATCAGGATCACGACCAGAGGGCTCTTGAACTGGTTCGCGAACAGTCCTAGCGCGCCTTGTTTCTTCGTCACTGCCAGCGCGTTGGGGCCGTAGCGTTTGAGCCGCAGCGCGGCTTCGGCAATCGTGAGTCCGTTCGCATCGGCGCCCAAAGCCGCCACCAGTTGCTCGGGCGGAAGACTCCACTCGGCGGCAGTGGTCTCCTGTGGGATCTCCGGGGAGCTGGCCTTTCTTTGGAATACAGCGGTGATGAGATTCACGGATATTCCTAGGCGATCCGCACCAGCATAGGCTGATTCCGAGTTGCAACAGGATCAACGAGTTTTGCTTGGCGCACGCTGCGATTTGATCCAGATCAATACATGCCCGCTGATTCAAGAGCACGCTGGCGTCACTCTTGGAGGATCTTGCCATGCAGTACGTTGAGCCGGTGATGCCCTGGCTGTTGGGCCCCAGCTATCCCCAGTGGACTGATTTATTGCCAGACCAGCGGCATATCCTTATTCGTCCTATCGGTATCCAGGATGCTGAGGCAGAGAGACGATTCATCGAGTCCCTCTCGCCGCAAACCCGCCGCTTTCGCTTTCTCGGCCAGGTAAGGCGTCCAAGCAGCAAGACAATCAAACAATTCACCGACCTGGACTATGTGCACGACGTGGCGTTTGCAGCGGTGATCGCAGATGGTGAAAACGATCAGTTTGTAGGCGTCACTCGCTACACCACGACGGCTGATGGCACCGAATGTGAGTACGCCATTACTGTCAAGGACGAATGGCAAAGCAGCGGCTTGAGCTTGCTTCTGATGGAACACCTGATTGATGTCGCCAGAAGCCGTGGCATCAGGCGGATCTGGTCGCTGGATTCAGCAGAAGACGTGGCCGGGTTCGAGTTGGCTAGTTCTCTGGGCTTTGAACATCAGCGAGACCCCGATGATTCTTCCCAGATGATCTTCAGTTTGTGGCTATGAGTTAAGAATCAAGATGGTACCCATCGCTCAAGAACAAAGCGTGACGCGACTGGGATAATTCAAGCGTAGGAGGCCATATGATTCTCAAAGGATCCATTGCAAGGCTCACTCTGCTCCTTGCCGCTTGGGCATGGTTGCTTGGATCAATATTGCTTGCTAGGGCTCTCTACGAACATTCCAGCATTTTCCCGCTAGGCCAACTCAACGAGCCGTTGCTGGGTTACATGCTTGTGCTTTTGCTGGGCTTGGCTGGAGGGGTGTTCTACATTCTCTATCGCAGGCTAAGCAAAAAACGGAATGGGATTTGTTAGCGTCAAGAAAGATCGCTTTTTTCAATCCGGCCTGCGATCAAGACCGCAATAGCGGCGCGCGGGGGCGCTTCCATATCTCCAGCAGCAACCGGGTAATGGCGAAGGTCACCGGGCCCAGTATCAGGCCAGACGAACCAAACACGACCAGCCCTCCAACGAGTGAAACAAAGGCCAGCAACGTATGCATCTTCAACCGCCTGCCCACCAGGATTGGGTAAAGGACGTTATCGATACTGCTGACGACGATCCAACCCCACAATGTCAGGATCAGTGCCTTGCCGCCGCTGCCGTCCAGCAGCAACAGGATCGCCGCGGGGATCCACACGATGAAGGTGCCCAGCACGGGGACCACCGCGAGCAGAGCCATCACCACGCCCCACAAGAGCGGCGCCGGCAAACCCAGCCACCAGAACATCAATCCGCCCAGCGTCCCCTGCACCACCGCGACAATCAGCGTGCCGTACACGGTTGCATGCACCGTGTCGTCGACATCGCCGAACATGCGCGCGGTGTCGGCTCTGGATAGCGGCGACAGCGAATCGATGAACGCAAGGATGCTACGGCGATCGCGCAAAAAAAAGAACAGCATGTACAAGGTCAGCACCATGCCGATGATCTGCAACACCGATTGACGAGCCAGCGAGGCGACGGTGCCCGTAAGCCTCGACGTGATCGCGTTGATGGTGTCCGGCAGGACGAACTGGCGCTCCACCCAATCTGTCGCATTGGCCAGCATCGGGTACGCCTGCAGGTTGCCGCGCCACTCTCCGGATTCGATCGTGGCGGCGAAAGCCTTCGCACCGCTGGACGCTTCAGCAATCATCCGGTCACCGATCATCATCGCCGGAAACACCACCACCAATCCTGCCAGCAGGACCAGAATCCCGGCAGCCAACCCGGGTGAGTGCAGCTTTGACTCCAGCCAGCGCTGCACCGGCACCAGCAGCAGAGCCAGCGCCAGCGCCCATGCCAGTGCCGGCACGAACGGCAACGCCATCCTGTAGCAGAGGTAGAGCCCGCCGACGGTCATCACCATCAACACCAGCGTGCGCACCTGGCTGTGCGATACCCGGTCGTTGGAAACTTCGGGAGTTGGAAGCGGCAGTTCGGATGCGCTCATGTGTGTCCTTGCCAAGATGCCAGGCACCTGCGGCAACGGCAAGGGTCGCGCCTACTCACGCGGTTGAAGCCAGCATGCCTTGACATTCAGCGTGCACGGGCTTTGCCGGCCGCAACACCGCGTGGCTTTTTCAGCTCGGCCTTCTCGGCACTAAGCGCGTCTGCCCGGGTGGCGTGCACCGTGCCGGCTGCATGCTGTGGTGGTGCATAGAAAGTCACCAAACGTAACGGCTTATCACCAGAGTTACGCAGGTTGTGTCGCATGCCGGCGGGCACCAGCAGTAACCCTCCTTTGCACAGCGCGTGCGCCGTACCGTCCAGTAACGCCTCGCCCTCACCCTTGACCACGAGGAACAACTGATCGGTACTTGCATGCACTTCCTCTCCGATGTCCTCTCCCGGCTGCAGGCACATCAACACGACCTGCGCATGAGAGCCAGTGGCGACCACGTGACGGAAATCGGTATTGACCTTGGCTAGCTTGCGGATTGGCTGGTTGAACACGGTCATGGCGGTTCCGGTACGAAGGGGTATCGCCAATCTACGCCTTGCTACAGCGCATGCCTTGATCCGGATCAAATGCGAGCAGGACCTGCTCGCCCAGAGCCTCGTTCATCGCCAGCGTCAGGAATTGTCCATGACCCCATTTTTCTTTTTGCTTCGTGGGTCTAGCTTGATCATGCAGGCGTGTTTGATTGGACATCAGAATTGTTCCTTATGCGATGCGCTCCCACGGACGTGGCCAATCAATCCGTTCGCGTAGGAGCAGAACGCGTCATTGAGTTCTCCAGCGCATTCAGGTACTCCAAGTAGCGGCGGTCGAAGATCAGGTAATCGGAAGTCTTGCACCCACACGACGTACTGCCTCGAACCATAGGCCCACGCCAATCAACATGGCCATGCTGGCGATGAGTTGTTCGCTGGTTGTTGGAGCAAAGCCCATGATCCCGCGCAGATACGGCACGGCCATGACTGTTCCGAGCAAAAGGATCACCCCCGCGAACATGCGCTTGATCCAGGGATTGTTCGCGACAATGCCCATGATTGCGGTTCTAGACAGATCGCGGTTGGAAAGAATCAGCAGGAACAAGCTGGCCACCAGTCCGGCGAACACCGCAACGCGGCTCTCCATCTGGTTGAAGCCCTGGGCTGTGAGCACCCAGTTTCCCAACAACAAAACGGCTGCCATGCCGCTTCCCTGTGCAACCGCATAGGTCAGGTTGTCGGCGGTGAAAGGGCTTGCAGTGGACGGACGCGGAGGACGTGTCATCACGTCAGCCGATTCCGGTTCTGCCTCGAACACAATGGAACAAGCAGGGTCGATCAACAACTCAAGCAGCACGATGTGGACAGGCATGAGTAACACCGGCCCATCCATAAGCGTCGGAATCAGTGCCAATGCGATGATCGGTACATGTACCGCAAAGGTGAAACGCATTGCCTTGCGAATGTTGTCGTAGATACGCCGTCCTTGTCGGATCGCAGCAACGATGCTGGCGAAACTGTCGTCCAGCAATACCAGCGCGGCGGCTTCACGCGCCACATCGGTGCCGCGCCCACCCATGGCGACACCGACATCGGCGGCCCGGAGCGCAGGGGCATCGTTGACGCCGTCCCCGGTCATCGCAACTACATTGCCGTCAGCTTGAAGCATCTGCACCAGCCGCAGCTTCTGCTCCGGCTGCAACCGGGCGCACAAATCCACATGGCGTAATTTTTCGCGAAGCGATGCATCATCAAGAGATGCGATGTCCGCACCCGTGATGATCTCCGGGCGCTCGCTCAATCCCACCTGGCGCGCGATGGCACGGGCCGTGGCGGGGTGGTCGCCGGTCAGCATGATGATCCGCACCCCCGCCTTGCGACATTCGGCGATAGCCAATGGCACTTCCGGACGGGGTGGATCGACAAAACCAACAAGACCGAGAAAAGCGAAAGTAAAGTCGTGCTGGGTTGACGGCATTGAGCCGCCGCCCCACTTACCCTTGGCCACTCCCAGCACACGCAGACCGCGTTCGCCCATGATGTCCACCTGGGCCAGGATCTTGTCGCGCTCGGCAGGCGAGAAATGGCACAAATCCGCGATTGCCTCGGGAGCGCCCTTGGTGGCAAGCAAATGAGATGAGGGGTCGATGTTGGAAAACACCCGCGTCATCGCCAGGATGTCACGCGATAGTTCGTACTGAAATTCCGGGGTCTGTTCATCGTGCAAATGCTCGGTACCAGCGAGCCAGCGATGGCCAAAGCCCTGTATGGCTTTTTCCATTGGATCAAAGGGGTCGGGCGGCGTGGCCAGCATGGCGAACTCGGTGAGTTCGTGAAACGCTTCCGGCAGGCTTGTTGCACCGTCGTTGCTGAATGACCTAGATGCCGCGAAGAGCTCCGCAACCTCCATGCGGTTCTGCGTCAGGGTGCCGGTCTTGTCGACTGCGAGCACGTTGATTGCGCCTAGACCTTCCACTGCAGAGACGCGTCGAGTGAGTACTTCGTGCTTCGAAATGCGCCAAGCACCCAAGGCCAGAAACACAGTGAGAATGACTGGAATTTCCTCCGGTAGAACCGCCATGGCGAGCGCAATGCCGGACAGCAGGCTTGCCAGAAACGCGCGGCCGTCCCACAACCAGCCCAACAGCACCTGCGCCGTGGCGAGGGCCAAGCCAACGATCGCCAGGTTGCGTATCAGCTTGCGCGAGGACACCTGCAAGCCCGACGGCAGTTCTGTCGTCGACGTCAACGCCAGGCCAATGCGCCCCACGGCAGTGGCGAGCGCCGTCGCGCGGACCTCCGCTGCTCCAGAACCCTTTGTCACCACCGTGCTGGCAAAGAGAGACGGCGTTCCTTCCCCTCCGGGCTGTCCCAGGACAGCGCCTGCAGCCCCAGGCAATTTCATTGCGGGCACCGCCTCGCCAGTAAGCAACGATTCGTCCACGCTCAACTGCCCTTCCATCAACAGGGCATCCGCCGCAATGCGGTCTCCTTCACGCAGCACCAGCATATCGCCACGCACAACGTCCCGACTCGCAATGCGAATCTCAGTGCCGTCGCGGATGACCAGTGCGCGCGGCGCGGAGAGATCCCGCAGCGACTCCAGAGCACGCTGGGTCTTGCGCTCCTGGAAAAGGGTGATGCCGATGACGACAAACACGAAGCCGAGCAGGAACAGTGCCTCAGCCCGATCGCCCAATGCGAGGTAGACGCCGCCAGCGACCAGCAACATGAGAAACATCGGCTCGGTGAGGACACCGACCACGATGGCAACAATGGACTTCGGCGAACCGCCGGGCAGCACGTTCGGGCCATCAGCCAACAGACGTCGCGCTGCTTCCACTGAACTCAGACCTGGTGCCAACGGACCGGTGAGACCCACTGAGGCTTTACTCGCCATTGATGCGAACCAAGTAAATAGCGGACAAACGTTTCAGCCCGCTAGTGCGAGAAAAGTACCGGGACCGAAGCTTCTCTAAGCAAGTCCTCCGTCGTCCCACCGAGCGCCCATTCCCTGATCCGCGAATGGCCGTATCCTCCCGCGACCAGGAGTTGTGCGCTGATACTTTCGGCATGTTGGTTAAGTGCAAAACCGATGCTGTCGTTACCGGTCTGCAGCACCACGACATTGACGTTTACGCCATGCCGCGCCAGATGGGTCGCGATGTCAGCGCCCGGCTGCTCGCCGTCGGCGCGCTCCCCGCTCGTGGGATTGAAGACCACGACGTCGACAATGTCGGCTGTCCTGAACAGGGGCAGTGCATCATGGAACGCTCGGGTTGCTTCCCGGGTCGGCTTCCACGCAGCCACGATGCGCCGCGGTGGCATTGGTAACTTGCAGCGCGGCGGCACCACGAGGACGGGTCTGCCGGATTCCACCAGCAAGCTGCCAACGTAAGCATGCGTGTCGGCGGTATCTGCGACTGAGCCTGCAACGATGGTCAAGTCTGCGTAGTGCGCGCAATGCGCTGCCATTTGATAGGGCTCAACAAAAAGAGATTCCACTATCCTGATTTCAGACGAGACCGGCTCCTTCTCCATGCGCACCTTGAGAGTTGCAACATTACGTTCTCCTTGCTGCCTGAGTGTCTTGTAGAGATCGACCAGATCCCCCGGAATCAATCCCCAAGG
>JBBQTR010000080.1:0-9208 GCA_038213095.1 Lysobacterales bacterium
GAGTACGACAGCGAGATCGCCTGCGACAGCGGCAAGTGGCCGATTGCCCAGAAGCCTGCGAGCATCGAACCGATTCCGATCGAACTGCGCAACAGGTAACGCGGCAATTGCCGGGTACGCAACGAGGTACCGCCGTGTAACAGGATCGGAAGTAGCGCCAGCAAGCCAAATGCATTGCGAAAGAATGCGATCTCGAACGTGGGCAGCGATTTCGACGCCAGCCGGATCACGACTGCCATCAAGCCGAAGAACAGCGTGCTGGCGAGCATCAATGCCGCCGCGCGCGCGAACCCTGGTTGTGAAATGGTTACCACGTCGCGCCAATAATGCGGGGTTCGGGCTCGAGGGCCACGCCGAAACGCTCCTGCACCGATGCCGCGATGCGTCGCGCCAACGCCAGCAGTTGAGCGCCGGTGGCGCCGCCATGGTTGACCAGCACCAGCGCGTGCGAGTCCGCGACGCCGACATTGCCGTCACGATGGCCTTTCCAGCCGCAGGCATCGATCAGCCACGCCGCCGACAGCTTGTGCGTGTCGGCATCGCTGACATCGAATACTGGCAGGGCGGGGTTTGCGTGTTTCAGGGCATCGGCCTGAGCAGAGGGCACGATCGGATTCTTGAAAAAGCTGCCGGCATTGCCGAGCACTGCCGGGTCTGGCAACTTGCGACGCCGGACGCGGCACACGGCTTCTGCCACCTGCGATGGCCGCACGCTGGATGTGACGTCGATTCCCATCGCAAGCATTTCGTCACTCAGTCCAGCGTAGTCGAGCTTCAGCTTCGGGGTGCGCGAGAGCGCGAACTCCACCGCAGTGACGATGTAACGATCCGGTTGCCGCTTGAACACGCTGTCGCGATAGGCAAACGCGCAGGCATCGTGATCCAGTCGTTGCACGGTACTGTTGTTGCGCTCGAACGCCTCGACCACATGCACGGTCTCGCGCACCTCGGCGCCGTACGCGCCGATGTTCTGGATTGGCGCGGCGCCAACAGTGCCGGGAATGAGTGCAAGGTTTTCAAGCCCGGCCAGTCCGTGACCCAGTGTCCACAGCACCAGCGCGTGCCAATCGACACCGGCATCGGCGCGCACGATCGCGCATTCATCGTCGTCTTTGATGATGTCGATTTTCTGCGCACCCAGTGTGAGCACTGCGCCTTCCGGATCGCCTGCGAACAACAGGTTGCTCCCGCCGCCAAGCACCAGCAGCGGGCCATCGCGCAACATCGAGTAGCCGAACAGTTCCGGCAACGCGGTGCTGTTGCCAACTTCAACCAGCAGTGGCGCACGCGCCGGGACACCGAACGTATTCCGGGCATCCAGCCGCGCATTCTCGATGAGCCGGTACTGACTCACGTGGCGTGCCTCACGGACTCAATCGTGCGGCGACACATGGCCGCGACTGGGTGATTCCTTGCGCCTGCGCATGGCGTCGACGCATTCCGTGATCAATTGCGGGCCACGGTAAATGAGACCGGTGTAGGTCTGCACCAGCGCGGCTCCCGCCGCCATTTTCTTGGCCGCGTCGGCGCCGGACAGGATGCCGCCCACACCGATCAGCGGAATGTGATCCGGTAGTCGTGTACGCAGCATGCGCAGGACAGCGGTCGACTTGTCCATCAGTGGCGCACCCGAGAGACCACCGCTTTCGCGTGCGAGCGGATGGGATTGTATGGTTATGCGAGAGACCGTCGTGTTGGTTGCGACGACGCCATCGACGCCGAGATCCCCCAGCACGCGGGCGACCGCTTCGATGTCGTCGTCGGACAGGTCCGGCGCGACCTTCACCAGCATGGGCACCCGCTTGCCGTGCTGCGCGCCCAGTCGTTCCTGAGCCTCACGCAACGTGCCGACCAGCCGTCGCAGCGCCTGCTCTTCCTGCAACTCGCGCAATCCGGCGGTATTGGGTGAAGAGATGTTGACGGTGATGTAGTCAGCCAGCGGATACACGCGCTCCATGCAATACAGATAGTCGTATTCCGCAGACTCGTTAGGGACCGTCTTGTTCCTGCCGATGTTGATGCCCAGCAGGCCGCCCGTGCGTTTAGCGCGGCCGACATTGCGCACCAGTGCGTCGACGCCTTCGTTGTTGAAGCCCAGCCGGTTGATGACCGCATCATGCTGCGGCAACCGGAACATGCGCGGCCGGGCGTTGCCGGTTTGCGGCAGGGGCGTGACCGTTCCGACCTCGACGAAGCCGAATCCCAGCGCCAGCAACGCATCGATGTGCGCGCCGTTTTTGTCCAGTCCGGCCGCCAGGCCAACCGGATTTGGAAACGTCAATCCGAACGCCTTGGTGGGCAGCGGTTGCGGCCGGCTGGCAAACAGCCCGCTCATGCCGGTGCGATAGGCCGCTTCCAGCGCGCCCAGGCCAAGGGCATGGGCGCGCTCGGGGTCGAAGCCGAACAGGAATGGGCGGGCGAGGGAGTACATCAGGATTGATTCGTGCGTTTACAGGTCGAACTTGATTCCCTGCGCCAGCGGCATCGAATCGGAATAGTTGATGGTGTTCGTTTGCCGGCGCATGTAGGCCTTCCATGCATCGGATCCCGATTCGCGACCACCGCCGGTTTCCTTCTCCCCGCCGAAGGCGCCACCGATTTCCGCGCCGGAAGTGCCGATGTTGACGTTCGCGATCCCGCAGTCCGAGCCCGATGCCGCGAGGAATGCCTCGGCCGCCTTCAAATTGGTGGTGAAGATCGACGAGGACAGTCCTTGTGGAACCGCATTCTGCAATTCAATTGCTTCCTCGAGCGTGGAATATTTCATCATGTACAGGATCGGCGCGAAGGTTTCCGTCTGCACGACGTCTGCGTCATTGGCCAGGCCGGTGATCAGCGTCGGCAGCACGAAGTTGCCTTTGCGATCGGTGATCGCCTTGCCGCCGCTTTCTATCTTGCCGCCACTGGCCTGCGCCTTGGCGACTGCATCGAGGAAGGCCTCCACGGCATCGTGGCTGTTGAGCGGTCCCATCAGGTTGGCTGGATCGGTCGGATCGCCGATCTTTTTCCCCACCTGCGCGTAAGCGGTGACGAGCTTGGCAAGCACGTCGTCGTAGATTTTTTCCTGTACGAACAACCGGCGCGTCGTCGTGCAGCGTTGTCCCGCCGTGCCGACGGCGCCGAACACGATCGCCGGGATCGCCAGCTTCATGTCCGCGGTCTCGTCGACGATGATCGCGTTGTTGCCGCCAAGTTCCAGCAGCGAGCGGCCCATGCGTTGCGCGACACGTTCGCCGACCATGCGGCCGACCTTGGTCGAGCCGGTGAAGCTGATCAGGTGGACACGGCGGTCTTCGACCAGCGTCTGCGCAATTTCACTGCCGGCGTCGTTGAACAGGAAGAAGATGTCGGGGAAGCCGCCCTTGCGCAGGGTGGTGTTGCAGATCTTCATTGACGCGATCGCCGACAACGGCGTCTTCGGCGACGGCTTCCAGATCGAGATGTCGCCACACACGGCGGCGACAAAAGCATTCCACGCCCAGACCGCGACGGGGAAATTGAATGCGGAAATGATCCCGACGATACCCAATGGCTGCCATTGCTCGTACATGCGATGGCCCGGCCGCTCGGAGTGCATGGTCAAGCCGTAAAGCTGGCGCGACAGACCCACGGCGAACTCGCCGATGTCGATCATTTCCTGCACTTCGCCATCGCCCTCGGGCTTGCTTTTGCCCATTTCCAGCGCGACCAGCGACCCCAGTGCGTCCTTGTGCGTGCGCAGTGCTTCCGCGCACAGCCGAACGGCTTCGCCCCGGCGCGGCGCCGGAGTCGTGCGCCAGACCTTGAATGCGGCCTGCGCGCGCTGGACGATTGTGTCGTAATCGTCCTGCGACGAGGCCTGCACGCGTGCCAGCACGATGCCATCGCTGGGGTTGACCGGCTCCAGCAGTCCGGCATCAGCGGTCGCGGACCATTGGTCCTGGCCCAGATACGTGCCGGATTCATTGCCGCTCAAGTCGAGCGCGGTAAGGACAGGGTGGATCATCGGGAAACTACTCCTGGAATTTGGAAAGTCTGCACATGGTGTGCGGGCTCTGGCACACGACTGGGCGACCTGTACTTCGCGTCCTGCTGGTGGCCCCGGCGCGATTCGAACGCACGACCTGTCCCTTAGGAGGGGACCGCTCTATCCAGCTGAGCTACGGGGCCATGTCCGTGATTTTCGCATGAATGGCGAAGGTTCCCAACGCAAACACGGCAAGGGCATGTTGAGCGTCTGGCGCTATGGCTTCTGATTCCTGCTTGGACCTGCGCTTGCGTCCATTGCATAAGCGACAACAAAAAAGCCCCGGCACCAGTGGCAACCGAGGCTCGAATGTCTGGAAACTGGTGGAGCGGAGGGGGATCGAACCCCTGACCTCCACGATGCGAACGTGGCGCTCTCCCAGCTGAGCTACCGCCCCACGTCGCGGATTATACGGAGGGGCTGGTGTCGCCGCCAGCCAGAAGCGGGGCTAGTGCAGGTTCAAGTTGTCCGCGCCGCCAGCCGGCCAATGGGCCGGGCCATTCGTCGCGAACCCCATCGCCATCCAGCAGGACCTGCAGCCAACGCCGTGAGGCGAGCACGCCGTCTGGCAGGCCGAGTTCCGCGCTGCGGGTGGCGACGGCCTCCTGCAACTTGCGCAATACCTGCTTGTCGCGCTCGTCACTGCGCACGGGTGGTGCGTCGGCTTCGTCGGCCCATGGTGTCTTCAATGCGTGCCAGATCGCGTCGGTCAGCTTGCGTGGTGCTTTGGGTGTCGTGTCCAGGAGCGACTGCAATGCTGCCATGTCAACCGGCGGGATGCGCGCCAGTGTCGCGGCCAGTTCGTTGTCGAGGATCCAGGTGCGTGGGCGGTCGTTGTCGCGCGCATACGAATCGCGCCAGCGCAGCAGCCGCAGCAGGCGAAGTTGCGCGTCAAGGTCAAGGAATTGCGCAGCGCGCAGCGACAGGTGCGGCCAGCGTTCCAGCTCATCTCGTTGCGCGTTGCTGATCATGCGCGCGCAGTCCTCCTGCAGCCACTCCTGTCGATCGAGCCCGTCGAGTTGCGCGCCCAGCCGGTCGTGAAGTGCGAACAGGTGCCGGACGTCGTCGGCGGCGTACTCCAGCTGGGAGGGCGACAATGGACGGCGAAGCCAGTCCGATCGCGTCTCGCCTTTTTCCAGCGACACGCCGAATGTTTCCTGCACCAGCCGCTGGTACCCGACGCCAGCGCCGATGCCCGCAAGGGCCGCGGCGATCTGGGTGTCGAACAATGGCGTCGGCACGACGTTGCACGCGTGCTTCAACGCGACCATGTCCTCGCTGGCGCTGTGCATGATCTTCAGCACGTCAGGATTGACCAGGATCGTGGCCAGCGCAGTGGTCATGCCGGGCACGAGTGGGTCGATCAGCAGGACATCCATTTTTGAAGCCGGCATCTCAGATGCTACCGACGCTCCGTGCTCGATCGCCAGTTGCACCAAGGCCAGTTGCGGCCACCATGTGCGCTCGCGGACGAATTCGGTATCGAGCCCGATGCGTGCCGGGGCATTGGCAAGGCGGGCGGTGAGTTCGGCGGGGTCGCTGATCCATTGCATCCAAAAGTCCTGGAGCTGGGAAGGGCCGAGCCTATCGACGGCGGCGGCGTTGTCAAACCCGCGCGTAGTTGCCGCAGGCGGCGACAATGGCCTAAGTTGCCGTATTCGTCATCGGCAAGGCGGACGGAGATCACATTGCGCATACCGCGAACCGCCAATACCGGCAGAGTGGCGACGTCGATCCCGGCGATGGCCTTGCTGTTGGCTTGGGCGCTCGTCGCGTGTTCACTGGTGTCCTGTTCGCGCGATGCAAACGCTCCGGTCTCGCGCAGCTCCGATGCACCCACGGGTCTGGTGACCGTGAGCGGTGACGATCGCATGGCCAGAACGCTGACCTGGCAGGCGCCAGTCGTGACATTGCCGGTCGAGCCGACCGCGCCAAAAGATGCTGCCGTGCGAGCATCGGTTGATCGATTCCCCGTCGCACACAAACGCGCCGCCGCAGCGCTGGCCGACGGGCAGTTGTATGCCGATGGCGCATCGGCGATCCCGATTTACATGGCGCTACTCAAACAGGCGCCAGACGACACCGTCGCGCAGGCGGGGCTGCAGCGGGCGTTGACCGCGCTGCTGGCGATGGGCGCGACCGCCCTGGATGCCGCCGATGACGATATCGCGGCGCTGCGCGATGCCCACCAGATCGCCGCGGTGGCGCGCACGACCGCACCCACTGACAAGGCGGTACAGGATTACCTGCGGCAAGTGGATCGGGCCGACCAGCTTTGGGATCTCAACCGCCAGGCGGAAGAGGACATCAGCGCGGGGCGCCTGGGAGAATCCGGCGGCGGCGCACTGGCGATACTGCGATCGATCTTGCATCTCAAACCCCATCAAGCGCGCGCATTGCAGGGATTGGCGGCCGTCGAAAGCGGAATGCTCCGGCGTGCGGATGCCGCTGGCCTGCGCGGGGATTTCATCGCGGCCGACCGATGGATCGCCATGGCTGCGCGCGTGCGCCCTGGCAGCACGACCACCGTCGCCGATGCGCGCACGCGGATGGCGGTCATGCGCAGCGCGCGTATCGAGCAACTGCACGATGAAGGCATGCGCGCATTGCTGCAACGTACCGGGATTGCGTTCGCGCGCGGCAAGCTTGCCGAGATCCTGCGCATTGCCGTCCCGGGCGATCCGGTGGCCGCGGAGTTGCAGCAACGCATCGAGCTTGCAGCGCATTACGGCCTGTTCCGGCCGGGCCAGAGTTTCACCGACGGACTCAAGCTCGGCGCCCGTGGCCCGACATTGTTGGTGGTGCCCCACGGTGGATTCCGCATGGGCGCAAAAGACGGCGAGGATGACAGTGACGATGAAAAACCCGCGCATTACGTGCGTTTCGATCGTGGCTATGCCATGGCGCGCACGGAAATCACGGTCGATCAATTCCGTGAGTTCGTGCAGTCCAGTGGGTATCGACCGACAGCGACGCGACGTGGTTATTCGATGGTCTACGAAGAACGCAGCGGCAACTTCGTGCGCCGCAACGGGATCGATTGGCAGTCCACCTACGACGGAGCCCGGGCTGGTGATGACCTACCCGTCGTGCATGTCAGCGCACGCGATGCCGAGGCTTATGCGGACTGGCTGAGCGGGCAAAGTGGTCAGCACTATCGACTGCCAAGCGAGGCGGAGTTCGAGTACGCGCTGCGTGCCGGGCACTCCATGATCTTTCCCTGGGGTGGCGGTGCGCCCGTGGCAGGCGCCGGCAATCTCACTGGCAGCCGGGATGTGTCACCGGGTGGTCGGCACTGGAGCGACGCATTCCGCGGCTTTGGCGATGGATTCTGGGGGCCGGCGCCGGTGGGCCACTTCGACGCAAATGCATACGGTCTTCACGACCTGGCAGGCAATGTCAGCGAGTGGGTCGGGGACTGCTGGCACGATGGCTACCGGCGCGCGCCGGACGATGGTGCAAGCTGGCTCAACCCCGGATGCCAGATGCGCGTGGTGCGCGGCGGCAGCTGGGCGAGCGCGCCGTCGCAGACGCGATCAGCATGGCGTGCGCCGGTCGGCGCCGATACTACCAATGCACGGACGGGATTCCGGGTCGTGCGGCAGCTTTAAGACCTCAGCAAAGGACAACACACATGAGTATGAATCCGATTGGTAGCGGCGGCGGACGTCGGTTTGGCGGGTTGCACATCTGGATACTGGTGTTGTTCGCGATTTACGGTGGGTATTACTGGCTGTCCAATCGCAGTACCGACGCGCTCACCGGCCAGAAGGTGGTGATCGACAAGAACATTTCCACGCAGGACGAGAAAGCCCTTGGACTGCAGGCCTATCAGGAAATCCTGACCCAGGAGCGACCACTGGATCGCAATTCCCAGGAGGCGCGACAGGTCAGCGAGGTTGCCCAGCGGCTGGTCGCTAAAATTCCGGAGGTCGAAGACGCCCTCGCCAGCGAACACGGTTTGCAGGCCCCGCATGTCGAAAAAGCCTTCGACTGGGACGTCAACGTGCTCAAGTCCGATCAGGTCAACGCGTTTTGCCTGCCCGGTGGAAAGATCGCGGTCTATACCGGCCTGATTCCGGTCGCGCAGAACGCCGATGCGATGGCCGTCGTCCTGGGCCATGAAATATCCCACGCCCTGCTGCGTCATGGTGCCCAACGGATGACCGAGCAGAAGCTGGCGCAGATCGGGCAGATGGCGGGCGCCGCCAGTGGAATGGACCAGCAGCAGATGCAGGCGGTGATGGCGGTCTATGGCTACGGTCGCGCGTTGCCGTATGCGCGCAAGCAGGAAACGCAGGCCGATGAAATGGGCTTGATGCTGGCCGCGGCCGCCTGCTACAACCCGCAGGAAGCGATCCCGCTCTGGCAGCGCATGACCGAAGCGAGCGGCGGTAGTGGCCAGCCTGAGTTCGCATCGACGCATCCCAACCCGGGCACCCGGATCCAGAATCTCCAGGCGTTGATGCCCAAGGCAATGGCCTATCGTGAGCGATTCTGCAAGGACTCCGGGACGGCGACCGGAGCGCAGTGATTGCGCGGTCCGTAACCTGCTAAAAAACCTAAAAAATTTTTCGCTGACCTAATGAGCGTGTCGACCGGCTGATCTTGAACGAATTTGCTTTTGTCGGAATTCAGTCGCGGGTCTTGCCCGTGTCCTTCTCGCGCGAGGGCGTGCTTGCCTGGCCCATGCCGCCCATCAGGTTCTGCTGGAAATCCTTCCAGACTTCCATGTTGCGTTCGGTGAGTTGATTGATCATCGTCCAGGGCGTCTGTCCCAAGAGGCTACCGACCTGCTGACGAAATTGCTGCTGCTGATCCATGAAGGTCTGCATCGAGCGTTCAAGGTAGCTCCCCATGTACCCCTGCAATGAGTCACCGTAGAAGCGGATGATCTGGCTGAGCAGCTGCGTGGACAACATCGGCTCGCCGTCCTGCTCGTGCTCGGCGATGATCTGCAGCAGCACCTGCCGGGTCAGGTCCTCGCCACTCTTGGCGTCGCGAACCTCGAAATCCTCGCCTTCGATGATCAGCTGCCGCACGTCCTCGATGGTGATGTAACTGGAAATCTCGGTGTCGTAGAGACGCCGGTTTGGATATTTCTTGATGACGCGTACGGCCATGCGGCGAGCTCCCCGGTGGAAACCCGAGCATGGCGCAGCGCAGCACACGTTGCAACCCGGCGTGTCAAGCGGCACAAGT
>JBBQTR010000081.1:0-9114 GCA_038213095.1 Lysobacterales bacterium
GTGGTGTGCATCGCGATGTCTCCGGCGAGCGGCGCATACGCATCCCAGCCGGTGGCGACGTGTGCGTCGATGCGACCACCACCGTCGAGTGCAGCGCCGAGCGTGGCGTCCACATTCTGCGGATCGAACCTCGCATCCAGCGCCAGGTTGTTGTACGCGAACAGATCACGCCGCGAGCGTTCGCTGTTGCGCAATCCGCCGTTGGCCGAGGTGATATGCGCGGCCCCAGTCCAGCCGTTGCCCACCGGATGTACTTGCGCGCTGACCGCAACTTCCCCGTGCAACAACCATGGATTGCCGTCGCTGCGCGGCGGTAGATAGGCGGTCGCCAAGGCCAGCGGCACGCCGTGTGCGTTGATGGTGAGTCCGGGCCGCGGCCAGTTCGCTGCCGCGCACACCTGCCCACTGGCGCTGGATGTCAGGCAGCCGTGGCTCAACTGCCAGTCGCTTCCGTGTTGTGCGAAATGCGTGGGGGCCTGCAACTGCCAGGCAGGCAATTTCGCAGGCGATAGCTGCAGCGCGTCCAGCGTGCCCTGCCAATCGGCACCGCGCTTTTCTGCATTGCCCGAGACACGGATTGCGCCCAACGGGCCATGCGCATTGGCCTGCAGCTGCAGCGCCTGCATTGCGCCGCGGGCATCGACATGCAGGGTGTCCAGTGCGACGCCGGCCTGGAGCCCGCGTGCATCAATGGTCAATGCGCCGTTGCCATGCTGCCATGGCAGGCGGCCATGCAACTCCAGCGCCTCGGCACGATACCCTGCGTAATGCAGCGCATGGCCCGACAACGCGGCGTCGATATCCGGTGCGTTGCGCGGGCCGCTTAGTTTCAGCGTGCCCTGCAGGTTGCCCCCGGCCTGCGGCAGCAGGTCGGCCAGTTGCAACGGGTCGAATTTCGCATTGATGTCGAGCGTATCGGCAACGGTGCCGCGCGCATCGATGTGGCTGCCGCCAATCGCCAGTGCGACATTACCGGCGTAGGTATTTCCGCACATGGACAGTGCACCGTGTCCATGCAAGTCGCGACCGCGAAGACGGCCGTCGAGTTGGGGCACATCGAACGTTGCATCGAATCCGCCACCGTTGCGCGCAGTGCCGTGCGTGGCGATGTGTCCGTCGATCGCACCATCCCATCCGGAAAACAGGTACCCGGGGTCGAATCCTGCCAGCGTGGTGTCGAGCGTCCATGCCAATCCCGGCGTCCAGCGAACATTGCCGCTGGCCTGCAGCACGCCACCAGGCGTCGTCGCGCGTAGCGAGTGGATCGCGACCTGTTCGGAACTGCCGCGACCATCGAAACGCACCATCGCGACCTGCGCACCTCGCAACAATGTGGCCGTGCCAATCGCGGTCCATGCGTCGGGTTTTCCTGCGATGCCGAAGTCGGCATCGGCATGCAGCACTGGAACTCCGGTGGTGCCACCCCAACGCAATCCTCGCGCATTCACCGCGAATTTCAAACTCGAACGATGCGGATTACGCAGATCGGCGGTTCCGCGCAGGCTGATGCGCCCACCGGAGGTGTCGATCAGCAGTGGCTGCACCTGCAGCACCTGATCGGCCAACGTGATGTGCGATGGCTGCACCGTGGCGACGAAACCACCGCGCACGACGTGGCCGCGCACTGTCGCCGCACCACCCTCGCCGTCGGCCTGCAACGTAAGTGCGATAGGCGTCGAAGGACTTCGACTCAGCAATCCCGGATCGAATGCGTCCGAGCGCGCCCGCAGCGACCAGTGCGGCGCGCTCTTTCCTCGCAACGTCAGGCCGGCATGCACCTCACCCGGCGCGTTTCCCGCCAGCGCGATCTCCATCCGCGACAAATCGCCAAGCGCGACCAGTCCCAAGCGTGGCGCCGCATGCCCGGCAGGTGCCGGCAGCACGGCGGTCGCGACAAGATCGGTGCGGTAATCCTCCCGCGGCACGTAGTCACCGTGCAGGGTGAAGCGGCCACGGTTGCTGTCGACGTCCAGATGATCGACATGCAAGGTGCCAGTTCCCACATCCAGGCCTGCACGCGCACTGCGGACGTCGACCAGCGGCTGGTGGTCACGCGTCACCTGCAGGTGATCGATACGGATGCGGTCGGCCTGCAACGCAAGCGGTGGCGTGATCTGCGGTAGCGACTGCGGCCAGTGCGGCAACGTGAACGGTTGGGTGCTTTTGGTAAGTTCGAGCGTGGCGCCGCTGATGTCCAGGGTATTCAGGCGCAATCGTCGCCCCAGCAAAGGACGCAATGCTGGATTCAGCACGATGGTATTTGCGGTAAACACGAGCAGGCCAGTCGCACAAGGCTGAGTTGCAGTCGCCACGCAAGTGGAATCCAGCGCACGCGGCATCGCAAAACGCACGCCATGCAATGTCATGGGTCCCGATACCGGACCTTGCGCCTGTTGCCAGGTCAACGTCATGCCCGATGGCAGACGCGCAACGATCTGTCGCAGCAGCAGGTCGCGCCCACCAATTGTCGTCAGCAACCACCACGCGAAGACGACGATCACTACCACCAATGCCAATGCACCAAGCGTTGAGCGCAATGCAATGCGGCGAGCACGTGTGCGTCGCTCGACGCTGCGCGCAGCCCGCTGTTCAATGGTGAGGGGCGCGCCCGTCACAAGTCCGCGCCGATGTTCAGGCCCAGGGTGAATGCCGAATCCGGATGATCCAGTCCACGCGCGATATCAATCCGCACCGGCCCCACTCGCGAGCGCCAGCGAACGCCGATGCCAACGCCGGTACGCCAATCAGGTGTGTGTCCGTTGAACGCACTGCCGGTGTCGACGAACACCGCTCCGCCCCATTGCGCGGTGAAGTAGTGCTCGAATTCCGTGCTGGCGGTGACAACGTTGTTTGCACCCAACCCGAAGTTGCCCAGGCGCGGTCCAACCTCGCGATAGTTGTAGCCGCGGATGCTGCGATCGCCGCCGGCGTAAAAGCGCAGGCTCGGCGGCAGGTCCGTCAGCGTATTAGTGAATGTATGTCCAAACTCACCGCGCAGGATCACCCTGTCATTGGCGCCCAGCCCCCTGAACCAGCTGGCGTGGGCATCGAACTGGGCGAAACTCGCATCCGATCCGACGCCTTTCAGCCCACCCCGCAATTCCAGAGATGTGCCGATCCCCCTGCGTGGATACAGGCGATTGTCGGCATCGATATATTCGGCGCGCAACGATGGATACGTAAACGTGCCGTAGCGGAAACCTGGGTTGCCAAGATCACCGGGGTAAGCCCAGCGTTCGCGCAGTGCATGCAGGGAGGCCACCGCCGTCAAATGCGTGTTGATCTCGCCGCTGCGGCTTGCAACGAATTCCACACGACGCGTGTCGATGTAATCGGTCTGCTCGTCGGCGGCCTGCACGCTGCCGGTGTACCAGCCGGTGATCCAGCCGAACGCGGGGATGCGGTATTGCAATGTCAGCGTCTTGCGTCGCTGCGCGTAGTCGATCTGCGCCAGCGCCTTGTGGCCCCGTGAGTTGAGATAGCGACGTTCCACGCCCAATCGCACGCCTCCACCGCTGTCGGTGCCGTAGCTGACGCCGGCGGTGTAGATGCTGCGCTTGGCCGGCGTCAGCGTGACCTGTACCGGCACGCGATGGTCGATGGCTTTGTCGGGTTGCGGCTGGATGTCGACCCGGCTGAAGTAATCCAGCGCGACCAGTGATTTGCGCAGTCGGTCGAGCTTGTCCTGGTGGTAATCACTGCCCTCGTCCCAGTACACGAGCTTGCCGAGCAGTGAGTCGCGGATGATGTGCTGCGGCGTCTGCACGAACGCGACCGCACCCATCGCATAACGCGCGCCGCTGGCCCACGCCAGGTCGATATCGGCTGCATTTTCAGCGCGTGTCACCTCGACCTTGCGCACAGTGAAATCGGCGTCGAAATACCCTCGCTCGGCCAGCTGTCGGCTAACCTGCGCTTTGCTCCCTTCGTACACACCTTGATCGAAAATCGCACCGGGCGCCGGCTGGAATGCCGCGAGCGTCTGCTGGAGGTTGGTGTCGTCGCTGCCAGCACCCGCGATCGCGACATGTGAGTGCCGCACCCGCACCGGGACACCCGGTACCACAGCAATCATCACCGATACCGTTGGCCCGGCTCCGCTACGCGTTACGTCGATTCGCGGCGAGTAATAACCGAAGGGTTCCAACCCATCACGCACCTGCGCCGGCACGTCGCGCACCAGGTAATCGAGCCTTCGTTGTGAGACGTCCTTGCCGATGGCGTCGACCAGTGACAGCGAGGCGCGAACATTGGAGGTCGTCGCGTCGTCGAGACCACGGATATCCACGGATCCGACTGTGACAGCGCTTGCGCCAGGGCTTGCGATCAGCAGGATGGGAACGAACAACAATGAGATGGGACGCATGCACTCAGAATACCGGGGTCGGCGTGATAAATCGGTATTCCACGATGAAATCTGTCGACAGCGTTAAACTGGCACATGGATTTTTTTCCGATCCGCGCCATTACCCTTGATCTGGATGACACCCTGTGGCCGGTCGCGCCGGCGATCGATCGTGCCGAAGCTGCGCTGGATACATGGCTGCGCACGCATGCGCCAGCCACCGCCGAGCTCTGGACACTGCAGGCACGTCGCGTGCTGCGCGATGAAGTCGACGCCGAGCATCCGCAGTTCGCGCATGATTTCACCACGCAGCGACTGATCACGCTGGAGCGCATGTTGCAGGCAGCTGGTGACGATGTTGCGCTGGTACAGCCGGCGTTCGACGCATATTTCGCCGCGCGCTGCGATGTGACGCATTACCCGGACAGTATCGATGCATTGCAGCGACTGGCGGCACGCGTGCCACTGGCGGCGCTCAGCAACGGCAATGCCTGCCTGCAGCGCATCGGTTTGATGCCATTGTTTGGCTTCCAGTTGAATGCTCGCGAACATGGCGCTGCAAAACCGGCATCGAGCATCTTCCATGCCGCGAGCTCGCGTCTGGGTTGCACACCCGCGCAGGTGCTGCATGTCGGGGATGACATCGAGATGGATGTCATTGGTGCCGCCAATGCCGGCCTTCGCACCTGCTGGATCAATCGTCCCGATGTCGAAGGACGCCTACGCTCATGGAAGCGCACTGACGTACAACCCGATCTGGCATTCACCACCCTCAGCGCGTTGGCCGACTGGCTGGATGCATCGCACTCCACACAGACGCAGAGCGCCGCATGAGTCTTCCCCAAGGTTTCACTGCCGCGCCGGATGCGCATGGCTGCGCGTTGCATCTTGTAAAGCGCGACAATTTCGACACATGGCGTCAGCAACAACCGCATCAGGTGCAAGTCTGGATCGATGCACACCGGTTCGATGGTGCGGCAGGCTCCGCGCTGGTCTTGCCTGCCGCGGATGGCACTCTGGCGGCAATCCTGGGCATCGGCGAGGCGCTCGATCCATGGAGCTACGCGCACGCGCCGTATGCATTGCCAGTGGGCGATTGGCGCGTCGATGGCGCGTTGACGCCAGCGGTGCGTGATGCATTGCAACTGGGTTGGGGATTGGGTGCGTATCGCTACAGCCATTTCCGCAAGCCGACGCGCGCGCCGGCACGATTGATGCTCGACGCCTTCGATGACGAAACCTTCGATGTGCTGGCGGCCTGCGTTCGCGTGCGTGACCTGGTCAACACGCCCACCGAACACATGGGCCCCGAGCAACTGGAGCAGGTCGTGTGCGGGATTGCCGAGCGCCACGGTGCGAACATCGAAGTTGTCCGCGGTGAGGACCTGTTGTCCCAGAACTTTCCGGCGATCCATGCCGTCGGGCGTGCGTCGCATCGTGCACCGCGATTGATCGCCATGCGATGGGGCAATGACGATGCGCCGCATGTCGCGATCGTCGGCAAAGGCGTGTGCTTCGACACCGGCGGGCTCAACATCAAGCTCGGTGAAGGCATGCGCAACATGAAAAAGGACATGGGCGGCGCCGCGCACGCCATCGCGCTGGCTGAGCTGATCATGGCCCGCAACCTGCCGCTGCGGATCACGTTGCTGGTACCTGCGGTGGAGAATGCGATCGGGCCTGACAGCTATCGGCCTGGGGAAGTCATCGCTACGCGCAAGGGGAAATTCATCGAAATCGACAACACCGATGCCGAGGGCCGCGTCATCCTGGGCGACGCGTTGACGTATGCGGGCGAACAGTCGCCGGACCTTCTATTGGATTTCGCCACGCTGACCGGTGCTGCGCGCACCGCGTTGGGCCCGGACCTGCCAGTGTTGTTCGCCAATGACGAGATGCTGGCGCAACAGTGGCTCGATGCGGGCCTGCGCGCATGCGATCCCGTCTGGCGGCTGCCGTTGTGGCGACCGTACCTGCGTTACCTGACCAGCAATGTCGCCGACCTCGCCAACTCCGGCCCAACCAGGATGGCCGGCGCGATCATCGCCGCGTTGTACCTGGAATGTTTCGTCCCCGCCGGGCAGAAGTGGGCGCACCTGGATGTCTACGGCTGGAACGACAGCGATCGACCCGGCCGCTCCACCGGCGGCGAGGCGCAAGGTTTACGGGGTGTTTACGCCATGTTGAAGGCGTTCGGGCGGCCTTAGCCGTTGGTAGTGCAGGTGCACCGGTTTGCGCCGCGGAAATGACGATCAAATGGTTTCGCCGGGCGACGGCGAGCAGAGCGGTTACACCGTCTTCCACCACATCCAGAATTCGTCCCACAAGCGCTTGAAGAATCCTCCTTCCTCGACCGCGTTCAAGGCGATCAGTGGGCGTTGTGCGATCACCTTGCCGTCGAGCGAGACTTTGACCATGCCGATCTTCTGACCCTTCGCGATCGGTGCCACCAGTGTCTTGGGCACGTCCATCGTCGGCTTGAGTTGCGTGTACTTGCCGCGCGGCATGCTGATCAGCATCGGTGCCGCCAGGCCGAGATGCACTTCGTCGAGCTTGCCTTTCCATACTTTCTGCGCGGCGATCTGCTTGCCGGCGTCATAGAGCTTGTGGGTCTCATAGAAGCGGAAACCCCAGTTCAGCAGTGCCTGGCTGTCGTCAGCGCGCTGTTTTTCGCTGGTGTCGCCAAGCACCACGCTGATCAGGCGCTGGTCGCCGCGTAGCGCCGATGCCATCAGGCAGTAGCCGGCATTGTCGGTGTGCCCGGTCTTGATGCCATCGACTGACGGGTCGCGCCACAGCAGCAGGTTGCGGTTGGGCTGGGTGATGGGCCCGACGGTGAATTCCTTGATCTTGTTGTACGAATACGCGACCGGGAAATCGTGGATCAGCGCGCGTCCGAGCAGCGCGAGGTCATGGGCGGTCGAATAATGGCCTTCGGCCGACAAGCCGTGCGGATTCACGAAGTGCGAGCCGGTCATGCCGATGCGCGTGGCATAGGCATTCATCAGCGAAGCGAACGCGTCCTCGCTGCCGGCGACGTGTTCGGCCAGTGCGATCGCGGCGTCGTTGCCGGACTGCACCACCATGCCTTTTTCCATCTCGATCAGCGGCGCGGTCTGGTTGACGGCAAAGCCGCTGAAACTGCCCTGGGTGCCGGCGCCACCCTCGCGCCAGGCGTGCTCGCTCATCATCACCATGTCGGTGGCGTGGACCTTGCCGGCAGCCATTTCAGAAGCGACCACATAGGACGTCATCACCTTGGTGATGCTGGCCGGCTCGTGGCGGACGTCGACATTTTCCCCGGCCAGGATCTGCCCGGTGGCGTAATCCATCAGCACCCACGCGGCCGACGTTTTCGGTGCGGGCGGTGGCGGGATCGGCAGTGCGTCGCTCAGTGCGGTTGGCGGAGGAGCGGCGGGCTGCGGGATGGTGGGCGTCTGAGCAGCCACCAGGCCCACGGCGAGCGTCGCCACTGCGGTGAAAAAGGCACGGCTGAGAATGGTGAACTTCAAGACAACGAACTCCGGATGACCGGCCATCCGTGACCGGAATGAAATAAAAGAAGGTGCGAGTTTACTCGCGGACGCGCTGGGGTTGACTGAAACCCAGACCCTGCAGGCGCGCAACGAGTTCCGGCGCGGCGGAAGGATTCACCGGTCCGACGCGCAGGCGCCACACCTTGTGGCCGTTGGCATCGGCGTCGAGCAGGCGGGCACCATCGATGCCGGCTCCGGTGAGCATGGCCAGCGCGTGCTCGGCGTTGGCGCGCGCGGCGAAGCTGGCCACCTGGAAGGTGAGTGCATTCGGCGCGATGGCGGTCTGGGTCGGTGCGACTTCGTTGGCGATCGGCGACACGCGCGGCACAGTCGCTGGCGCAGGCTCACTGGGATTGGCAGGCGTTTCCGGCTTCCCGGTGGCCACGCGCATGCGACGCGCGCGCATCCAGGCGTCGAACTCGTCCGCCGTCATCGTGCGGCCGTCCTGGCGCATGTCGAAGCGTTGGCTGGCAGCAGGTTGAGGAGCAGTGGCGGGCAATAACGGAAGATCGGGACTGGATTTACCAGCGATGGATGCGATGCGTTGCGGCGGACGCTCGCCGGCATTGGCGCTGGCGATCGGCAAGGCCGACACCAACGTGTCGATCGCGCTTGCGGGCTGTGGTTTGCCGGTCGCGATATGCACGCCGGGCGGCAACGTCAGCAATGACGGATTCGGACTCGCGGCGATTACGCCGTAAGGGACGCGGACCGGCTCTGATAAAGGTTCATCTCCCGGACTCAACCCTTTCACTTCCACGCGCGCGGTGCCGGCGCGTGCCACGCCGAGTTTCACCGCAGCGACGTAACTGAGATCGATGATGCGGCCTTCATGGAACGGGCCACGATCGTTGACGCGCACGATCACCGATTTTCCGTTCGCAAGGTTTGTCACGCGTGCGTAGCTTGGCAGCGGCAGCGTCTTGTGCGCGGCACTGAAGGCGTACATGTCGTACACCTCAAGGTTGGACGTGCGGCGCCCGTGGAACTTGTTTCCGTAGAACGACGCCAGTCCGACCTCGTCGTAGTGCGATGGGTCATCGACGATCGCGTAGCTCTTGCCGAGCACCGCATAAGGCGAACGGTTGCCGTACAGCGAGCGCCTCTCGGCCTTGACCTCGGGCTCCGGGATCAGGTCGACATCGGGCAGGCCGTCAGGAGCGCTGTCCTGGATTTCAGGCGCGTAGAGCCCGCCCCGTGTGTAGTTGCCGCGCTTGCTGAGGTCTTCCTGCG
>JBBQTR010000082.1:0-9024 GCA_038213095.1 Lysobacterales bacterium
CGCATCGTGCGTGATCAGCACCACGGTATGCCCATCATCGCGCAGCTGTTTGAACAGGCCGAGGATCTCTTCGCCCGTTTTGCTGTCCAGCGCACCGGTGGGCTCGTCAGCCAGCAGCACTGGCGGCCGGTTGATCAATGCACGTGCGATCGCGACCCGCTGCTGCTGACCGCCTGACAGTTCGCTTGGGCGATGCAACGCGCGTGCCGCCAGGCCGACGGATTCCAGCGCCGATCGTGCCCGTTGCAGGCGTTCCTCGCGCACCGTGTTGGCATATCCCATCGGCATCGCGACGTTTTCCAATGCGCTCATCCGTGTCAGCAAGTTGAATCCCTGGAATACGAAGCCGATCTTCTGCAGCCGCAATTGCGCGCGCTGCTCGGCGTCGAGCGTGGCGACATCCACGCCATCGCACAGATAGACGCCGGACGATGGCGTATCAAGGCAGCCGATGAGATTCATCAGGGTCGACTTGCCGGATCCCGACGGGCCCATGATCGCGACGAATTCCCCCGCATCGATGCGCAGGTTGACCCCGTGCAACGCGATGACTTCCGCTTCGGTACCTGCCGAATAAACCTTGTTCAGCTCTCGGGTTTCGATGACTGCGCTGCGCGGTGCATAACCGACGAGATCGATGGCGCTCACGGTGTCGATGCTGCCGCATGTTCGGCACCAATGATCACCTGGTCGCCTTCATGAACTGCTCCGGAGACTTCGGTACTGGTGCCATCGGTGGCACCGATGCGCATCATCACCTGTTTTGGCTGTCCACCGACCAGCAGGTAGATCGGCGCGCGGCGTTCGCTCGCCAATGTTGCTAGGCTGGCGTCCCAACGTTGCTGCTGCGACGGCGTCAGCGTTGCGCGGAACGCGGCAAACTGCTGTGTCATGCGCGTCAACATGCGCTGTCGCGTTGCGCCTTGATTTCCCTGTCCGCCATCTGAATTCCCGCCATTGCGCGATCCGCCTCCACGCCCACCAAACAGACTCGGGCCCTTGGATGGCGTCGCGCTGCTCGCGGGCGGCTTGCGACGCGCCGCAGCGCTCGCCCGCAACGAGGTGATCGCGCTGTCAAATGCCGATTGCTGCGCGGCATCCAGGCTGAGCGCCTGCACCAAGGGAGGTAACGCATCGGTCATTCCAGAGCCGCCATGCCCAGGTGCGGTGTCCGTCGCTGATGCGGTGGCGTCTTCAGCCGGCTTGAAGCGCAGCGCACTGTTGGGAATGCGCAGGACACCGGCCTTGCGGCTGACCTCAATCTCGGCATTTGTGGTCATGCCGGGCAACAAAGTCTTGTCACTGTTGTCCACGGCAACGACCACGGGATAAGTGATCACGTTGTTGGTGTTGGTCGCTGACAGACGCACTTGTTGTACCTGGCCGCGATATTGCTTGTCGGGAAAGGCATCCACGCTGAAGGACACCGCTTGCCCGGGTTTGACCTGGCCGATGTCCGCCTCGTCGATCGCCAGCACGATTTCCATTTTCGAAAGATCTTCGGCGATCGTGAACAACACTGGTGCCTGCAGACTGGCGGCGACCGTTTGCCCGGGCTCGATCGTGCGCGTCAGCACCACGCCATCAACCGGGGAGCGGATCACCGTGCGCTGCAGGTTGAGTTGCGCGGTCTGCGCAGTCGCTTGCTGCTGGGCGATCTGCGCCTGCGCGGCGTTGACCTGGGCGCCAGCCTGATCGCGTGCGGCGCGGGCAAGATCGGCGTCACTGCGCGCGACCAGCTCCTGCTTTGCGAGGCTTGCCTTGCGCGAGTAGTCGAGCTGCGCGTTGTGCAGTGTCGCCTGCGCGCCGGTCAAGCTCGCCCGTGCGCTGTTGACCGCAGCTGCGCCCTGCGCGATCTGCGCCTGGTAGGTGCTGGGATCTATCCGTGCCAGCACTTCTCCTTTGCTGACGTGGTCGTTGAAGTCCGCCAGCACCGCCGTGACCTGGCCGGAAATCTGGCTGCCGACCTGCACCGTGGAAATCGCACTCAGTGTGCCCGTTGCGGAAATGGCCACGCGGATCTCGCCACGATCCACCACGGCGGTCCGGTACGCTCCAGCCGCTCCATGGTCTTTGTGCGATCGCCAGTAGGTAGCGCCCGCAGCCGCGAATAGCAGCAGGACGATGACGACGATCGGCCGCCATTTGCGGCGTTGAGCTGGAGCAACGCTCATTGAGTTCTCACAGGTGGTGATCGGTGCATCCACAACGCAGATGGCACGTTTCCGCGACCTATCTTCAATACAAACGCACTCGTCAGCTCGCGGTTGACGCCGGATCGCCCGCGCGTAGGTGTGGGTTCAGTCCATTCTCCTGCCCCAGCCCGGCGTTGAAACGGATCGTAGCCTTGGTGCCAACTCCGAATTTGCTTTCCAGGGCCACCGGCCAGCCAAAGCGTTCGCCGAGTTGACGCGCGATCGACAGCCGCATGCCGCGACTGGAGGGGTTGGATGGGTTGCCCCGGAAGAACGGATCGAAGGCCTTGCCAAGAGTCTCCACCGACATGCCGATGCCGCTGTCGCTGATCGTGAGCTTGTCTTTGTAGATCCCTATTTCGATCAGCCCGCGCTCGGTGTACGTGCAGGCATTGACAAGCAGATTGCCCAGCATCAAGCCCAGCACACGCGGCAAGGCATGCAGGCGCGGCGCGGGGTCCCCGGTCACTCGCAATTCGACCGGCTTGCCGACAAGCAACGGACGCGCCTTTTCGATTTCCTCATCGACCACCGTGCGCACATCAAAATCCTCCCGTTGCGGCTCGACTTCGTTTTCGCGCGCCAGCAGCAGGAAGGCATCGATCACCGCTTCCATGTCGCGCCCGGCACCCTGGATCCGATTCAGCGAACGAAGTGCGCGCTGGGAAAGATCCGGGTCGTCCTGCATCATGTCGCTGGCCACACGAATTACAGTGAGTGGCGTGCGTAGTTCATGGCTGGCATCACGGGTGAAATCGCGTTCGCGGTAGACGAAGGCACGCATGCGTTCCCCCATGCGCTGCAGGGCGCCGGCAAGCTCTCGCGTCTCCGAGCCCGACTGGGGCGGCAACTTGTCTGGCTCCAGCGCCGTGATGTCCGGATCGCGTGGGTCCCAGCGACGCACCACACCAGCCAGCCAGTGCACGGGCGCCAACATCCGCCGCGTGACGCGGTAAGTGAACCAGGAGCTGGCACCAATCGCCAGCAATGCCAGCAACATCGGTATGGCAACCAGTGAAATGGAGATCCGGTTGAGTTGCGCCTGTGGATAGGTCAGGTACAGCACCACGCCGTCACGCTTCTGCACCAAGACCAGAAGGTCGGGCAGATCGTGCATTCCGGGCGACAGGTTGCGCAGCGCGGCTGGCAATGCCGATGGTTCAATCGCGCCCATCGGCAAGTCGGTCAGTGGCAAATCCGCTGCGGCAACCGCATAGCCATGCAGGATGGCACTGTCCGGCGGCGCACGTTGAGGATTGAGTACGCGTTGTTGCCAGTAGTAGGTGGCTTCCTCCTGCAGCTCCTGTGAAGACAAGAGGTATTTGGCGGACGAGACAGCGGCAAACGTTCCTGCCACGATCACGATGCTGGCCATCGTCACCTGCAACAGGAATGCATAACGCAGCTTGTACGGCAGGCCTTGCGGCATCGCCCTGACGAGTCCTCAGGCTGGCGGCTGTTCGATATCAGCAATTCGGTAACCCGCGCTCTGCACCGTATGCAGCAGCGGTTTGTCATACGGCTTGTCGATCGTCTTGCGCAGGTTGTAGAGATGGCTGCGCAACGTATCCGAATCCGGCAGGCCGTTGCCCCAGATTTCGCGTTCGATTTCCTGACGGCTCACCACGCGCGGCGATTCGCGCATCAGGATCGTCAGCAGCTTCAGTCCGATCGGTGAGAGCTGCAGCTCGACGCCACTTCGGGTGGCGCGCAGGCTGGCAGGATCAAGTACTAGGTCGGCCACCTTCAGTACTTCGGAGCCTACCTGGCGACGCTCGCGACGGATCAATGCCCGCAGGCGGGCTTCGAGCTCCTGGATCGCGAACGGCTTGGTGAGGTAATCGTCAGCGCCGACGGACAAGCCGGTAAGTTTTTCATCGAGCGTGTCGCGCGCGGTCAGCATCAGCACGGGCGTGGACTTCCGCGCTTCCTCGCGCAACCGTTTGCACACCTCGATCCCGTCCAATCGCGGCAACATCAGGTCGAGTACTACCACGTCGTAACTGTTCTCGGCCGCCAGACGATAGCCATCCAGGCCATCGGAGGCATAGTCCACTTCAAAACCACGACCTTCCAGGTATTCGCCAACCATTTCCGAAATGTTGCGGTTGTCCTCGACGATCAGGACCAGACCGGCAGGTTCTTGGGATGCACGCATCGGGATTTCCCTTTGTCTTCAGCTTTGTGAAGGTTGCCGGGGCGCGAGTGGACATCGTGTGAAGGTTAGTCGTCACCACGCTTGCCGTGGCGCCTACCGCGTTTGTTTTTCTTCCTCCTTCACGCGGTTCCAATAGCGGTCCTGCGCGTCAAGTGGGAGTGCGTCAAGCGCCACGCCATCGCTCGTCGCCAGTGCTTCCATCGCCCGGAAGCGTCTTTCGAACTTGCGATTGGCGCGACGCAATGCGTTGCAGGGATCGACCTTGGCATGTCGGGCAAGATTGGCGCACACGAACAGCAGGTCACCGATCTCATCTTCCAGCCGCGTGTGGGCGTCGAGGTCATCGGGCGCAGTGGCGACCGCTGCAAATTCGATACGCACCTCTTCGATTTCTTCCTGCAGCTTTGCGATCACCGGTGCCGGGCCAGGCCAATCAAAGCCGATGCGCGCTGCGCGCTGCTGCAATTTCAACGCACGCTGCCACTCAGGCATTCCGCGCGCAATGCCAGCCAGTACTGACGCATCCCTATCACCAGTCGCATCACGTTCGGCCCGCTTGTGCGTATCCCAGACACGCGATTGCGCGGCTGCGTCGGCAACCACGGCATCAGCGAAAACATGCGGATGCCGGCGCGTCATCTTGTCGCTGATCGCCGCCACCACATCGGAAAATTCGAACGCGCCGGACTCCTGCGCCATGCGTGCATGGAACACAACCTGCAGCAGCAGGTCCCCGAGTTCATCGCGAAGATCCTCCAGGTCATTGCGATCGATCGCGTCGGCGACTTCGTACGCTTCCTCGATCGTGTATGGCGCGATGGTGGCGAAGGTCTGGGCGACGTCCCACGGACAGCCGCGTTCGGGATCGCGCAGGCGCGCCATGATCGCAAGCAGATCGTTGATGTCATGCTTGTGCTTTGTGTCGCTCATGCTCTGCTCGTCAACCCACCCATGCCTGCCATGGCAAGGCCGGATCCCCCAGCGCAAGGAAATCACCATTGAGAATCGTGTCGCGCTGGTTGTAACGCAGCGGCCTGCCCTTCAGGTCAATCACCGCGCCGCCTGCCGCTTCGAGCACGCATTGCCCGGCCGAGGTGTCCCATTCGCTGGTCAGGCCAAAACGTGGATACACGTCCATGCCGCCCTCGGCCAGCCGGCAGAATTTCAGTGATGAGCCCAGCGCGATGGTGTCCACTGCGCCCATGCGCTGCATCATCGCGTCGGTACGCGCGTCGCGATGCGAGCGGCTGGCGGCGACCCGCAACGGCGCCGTTGCCGGCATGCGCGTCTGCAATCGCGCATCGGTTGCACCATCGCGACGGAAGGCGCCGTGCCCGCGGCATGCGTGCCAGACCACGCCCGTCACCGGCGCCTGCACCACCGCCAATACCGGAATGCCTTCGTCGATCAATGCGATATTGACGGTGAACTCACCATTGCGCTTGACGAATTCCCGCGTGCCATCCAGAGGGTCCACCAGCCACATTCGACGCCACTGGCGCCGCACCAGCGTCGGCACGTCCTGTGCGGACTCCTCCGAAAGCACCGGGATGTCGGGTGTCAATCGCTCCAGTCCTTGGACGATGCAGTGATGCGCCGCCAGGTCCGCAGCGGTGAGTGGTGACGTGTCGTCCTTGTGCGTGACCGCGAAATCTCCTTCGTAAACGGCAAGAATCCGCGCCGCGGCTTCGCAGGCGAGCGCGATGACGCTTTCGCACAATGCAGCATCAGCCATTGCCATGTAGCAGCCACTCCCGTGCGATGAACAACGCCGCGATCGAACGGCCATCCGAACAGTCCTCGCGCAGCGCGAGCGTATGCAGTGCATCCAGTTTCCACGGCACGACTTCGAGCTCTTCGGGCTCGTCTCCGGGCAGCCGCTGCGGGTATAAATCGCGCGCCAGCACCAGATGCGTCTGGTGGCTCATGTAGCCCGGCGCAAGACTGATCGAACGCAGGACCTGCAATTCGCGTGCGCCATAGCCGGCTTCCTCCTGCAATTCGCGGTTCGCCGCCTGCAGCGGGCTTTCACCGGCATCAATGCGGCCCTTGACCAGCCCGAGTTCGTAACGATGCAGGCCTGCGGCGTATTCGCGCACCAGTAACACCGTGTCCGCATCGAGCATCGGCACCACGATCACCGCCCCGTGACCACGACTGTGCAGGCGCTCGTAGCAGCGCCTCTCGCCGTTGCCGAATTCCAGGTCCAGCCGTTCCACGCGATATGGGCCGGCCTCGTGCTCGGTCGTGCCATGAATGGTCGGCAGCCGCTGCATCATCGCCATCCACGCAACAGGGATGCGATCTTTGCTTTCGCGGCGATAATGGGAGAATGCGTGAACCGATTCATGTCCCCACGATGATAACGGACGCGATGGCAGCCCAGGCCAATCGGTGGCGAACGCGCGACCTGGCTGTGCTCTGGCATCCGTGCACGCAGATGCGTGAACATCATTTTGATGAACCCCATTTTGATGAACCGATGGGCACGCTGCACCCGTCCCGGCTGCCTCTGGTTCCCATTGCACGCGGCGAGGGCGCATGGCTGATCGGGCAGGACGGCCGTCGTTACCTTGATGCGATCAGCAGCTGGTGGACCAATCTGTTCGGCCATGCAGAGCCACGCATCGCGGCGGCAATCGGGGCGCAGGCCACGCAACTGGAACACGTCATCCTTGCCGGATTCTCGCATCCGCCAGCGGTTGAGCTCGCCGAACGCCTCCTTGCGATCGCACCACGCGAAGCTTCGCGCGCACCATTGTCCAAGGTGTTTTTTGCCGACAACGGATCGGCAGGCGTCGAAGTCGCGCTGAAAATGGCGTTCCACTGGTTCCATAATCGCGGCGAACACCGGCGGCGCAAGTTCATCGCACTGGAAAATGGTTACCACGGTGAAACCTTGGGCGCACTGGCGGTTGGGGATGTCCCGCTGTATCGCCGGGTCTACGCACCACTACTGGCCGAAGCATTATTCACCCCATCCCCGGATGCGTATCTTGCCCAGGCGGGGGAGTCTCCGGCGCAATGCGCGCAACGCGCCGCGGATGGATTGCGTGCGCTACTCGAGCGTCACGACGGTGAGATCTGCGCGTTGATCCTGGAGCCGAGGGTGCAGTGTGCCGGCGGCATGCGCATGCATGACGCGTCCTACCTGAGACATGCCCGCGCGCTGTGTGACTTGCATGGCGTGTTCATGATCGCCGACGAGATCGCCACGGGGTTCGGCCGTACTGGCACGATGTTCGCCTGCGAGCAGGCCGGCATCCAACCCGACATCATGTGCTTGTCGAAGGGACTGACCGGGGGATTCCTGCCGCTGGCCGCCGTGCTGGCAACGCAGGCGATCCATGATGGCTTCCTCGACGATTCCCGCGAACGAGCGTTTCTGCATTCGCACAGTTACACCGGCAACCCGCTCGCTTGCGCGGCCGCGCTGGCGACGCTGAAGATTTTCGACGATGACCTTGTACTGACACGCAACCGCGGAATCGCGAAACGCATGGCGGAACTGGCCAGCCCACTTGCGTCGCATCGGCATGTCGCGGATGTCCGCCAGGCCGGGATGATCGTGGCTTTCGAATTGACACGAAATGGCGACAAACACACGCCCTTCGATGCCACGCTACGCATTGGCTTACGCGCCTATCGCACGGCACTCGAGCGCGGCGTCGTGCTGCGCCCATTGGGCGACCTCCTTTACTGGATGCCCCCGTATTGCGTGGATGAGGAACAGTTGGTCCTGCTGGCAGATGTCACCCGCACAGCGATAGATGAAGCCACAGCATGCGCGTGACGCGTATCCACGTGGATTCCGTGCTCGCCATCGGCATCACGGTCGTGCTGCCCGAGGCTGCGGCGACACATCTGCTGCGTGTGTTGCGCCTGCAGGCCGGGGATGCATGCGTTCTGTTCAATGGCGACGGCTGCGACTACTGCGCACGAATCACTGTGATCGACAGACGCGCCGTACGTGTCGAGGTGGATTCCATCCGGTCGCCCAACAACGAATCGCCGCTGCGAATCGTGCTGTTGCAGGCGCTGGCGCGCGGCGACAAGATGGACTGGATCCTGCAGAAAGCAACCGAACTCGGCGTGAACGCGATCATGCCGGTGATGAGCGAACGCAGCGAAGTGAAGCTTGATGCCGAACGCAGCGGCAAGCGCGCGTTGCACTGGCACAGCGTGATCGTGTCGGCATGCGAACAATCAGGTCGGGCGACAGTTCCGTCGATTGCGATGGCGTCATCGCTGGAACAGGCGCTGAAGGTGTTGCCTGAAGGGTCGCAGCGCCTAGTGCTGGCACCGTCGGCAGTTCGCGGCCTGGGCGACATCGCAGTTACGCGTAATTGCGCACAGGTCCTCGCGATCGGTCCGGAGGGCGGGTGGTCAGCAAGGGACATCATGTTGTTGACGAACGCTGGATTTGCCCAAATTCGGCTGGGGCCACGCATCCTGCGGACGGAGACAGCCGGGATTGTTGCGATTGCCGCCTTGCAATCGCGTTTTGGCGATCTAGGTTAAGTGCGGGCAAACGCAGTCACGAGGCCAGTTTTGGTTTCGTGAATCGCTGGAAAAGCGAACTTAGGCCGCCGCAGCCAACGCCTGGCCGATCAGGCTTTCGATCTGCTCCAGATCTGGCAGTAGAGCATCGTCTTCGTTGAGCAGGACCCG
>JBBQTR010000083.1:0-8909 GCA_038213095.1 Lysobacterales bacterium
GTGGGGGTGAACCCCCACGCCGTGAGCGCCGACCTCGACGCCAAGCTCTCACGCCTCAGCACCATCACCGGCGAGGCCTCGGTCGGTTTCTCCTCCCAACTCCGCGACGTACTCACGACGGCCCAGGCCGAAGCCGACCGCATGAAGGACACCTACACCTCCACCGAGCACGTTCTCATGGCCTTGGCGGCCAAGGGCGGCTCGACCGCCGACATCCTCAAGGGCCACGGCCTCACGCGCGACGCCATCCTGGTCGTCCTTAAGGAGCTTCGCGGGTCGCAGCGCGCCGAGGACCCGCAGGCCGAGGACAAGTACCAGGCCCTCAAGCGCTTCGGCCGCGACCTCACCGAGTTGGCCGGCCGGGGCAAGCTCGACCCGGTGATCGGCCGCGACGACGAGATCCGCCGCGTCATCCAGGTGCTCTCGCGTCGCACCAAGAACAACCCGGTGCTTATCGGCGAGCCCGGCGTAGGCAAGACCGCCATCGTGGAGGGCCTGGCCCAGCGCATCGTGTCCGGTGACGTGCCCGAAGGCCTCAAGGACAAGAAGGTGGTGGCCCTCGACATCAGCGCCCTGGTGGCCGGAGCCAAGTTCCGGGGCGAGTTCGAGGAGCGCCTCAAGGCGGTTCTCAAGGAGATCTCCGACTCCGAAGGCGAGATCATCACCTTCATCGACGAGATGCACACCATGGTGGGCGCGGGCGCGGCCGAAGGTTCTATCGACGCCTCCAACATGCTGAAGCCCATGCTGGCCCGGGGCGAGCTGCGCGTGGTGGGAGCCACTACCCTCGACGAGTACCGCAAGTACGTGGAGAAGGACGCCGCCCTGGAGCGGCGCTTCCAACCCGTCTTCGTGGGCGAGCCCACGGTGGAGGACACCATCGCCATCCTGCGCGGGCTGAAGGAGCGCTACGCCGTGCACCACGGCGTGGAGATCACCGACCCTGCCATCGTTGCCGCCGCGACGTTGTCGCATCGTTACATCGCGGACCGGCAGTTGCCGGACAAAGCCATCGACCTGATGGACGAAGCGGCGTCGCGCATCCGCATGGAAATCGATTCCAAACCCGAAGAGATGGATCGCAAGGAACGTCGGCTGATCCAGCTGAAGATCCAGCGCGAGGCGTTGAAGAAAGAGAAGGATGCCGAATCAAAACAGCGGCTGGCCGATCTCCAGGCGCAGATCGAAGTACTGGAACGAGACTTCAACGACTTGGAAGAAGTGTGGAAGGCCGAGAAGGCGACGCTGCAGCGCGCGACGAAACTCAAGGAACAGATCGAGCAGGCCAAGCTTGACCTGGAGAGTGCGCAACGGCGCCAGGACTACGCGCGCATGAGCGAGATCCAGTACGGCCAGCTACCGGAACTGGAGAAACAGCTCAAGACGGCGCAGGAGGCGGAAAACAAGGGCTTCACGTTGCTGCAGGACAAGGTCACCACGGAGGAAATCGCGCAGGTGGTCTCGCGCTGGACCGGCATTCCCGTCAGCAAGATGCTCGAAGGTGAGCGCGACAAACTGCTGGCGATGGAAGCGCACCTGCACACTCGCGTCGTCGGCCAGGAAGAAGCGATCAAAGTGGTGTCCGATGCCGTGCGACGTTCACGCGCGGGCCTGAGCGATCCCGACCGGCCGAGCGGCTCGTTCCTGTTCCTCGGCCCGACCGGCGTCGGCAAGACCGAACTGTGCAAGGCGCTGGCGGAATTCCTGTTTGATTCGAGCGACGCAATGATCCGCATCGACATGAGTGAATTCATGGAGCGACATTCGGTTGCGCGACTGATCGGAGCACCGCCGGGCTATGTCGGTTATGAGGAAGGCGGCTATCTCACCGAAGCCGTGCGGCGTCGTCCGTACTCGCTGATCCTGCTCGACGAAGTCGAGAAGGCGCACTCGGACGTCTTCAACATCCTGCTGCAGGTCCTTGACGATGGGCGTCTTACAGACGGCCAGGGCCGTACCGTCGATTTCCGAAACACCGTGATCGTGATGACGTCCAACCTTGGGTCGCACCAGATACAGGACATGGCGGGCGATGGATCGTTTGACGCGGATGACAAGTCATCCGCGGCCCTCGCCTACACCCAGATGAAGGCGTCGGTGATGGGTGTGGTGCAGGCGCATTTCCGCCCGGAATTCATCAATCGTCTCGACGACATCGTCGTCTTCCATCCGCTGGACAAGGCACAGATCGGACAGATCGCGAAGATCCAGCTACGCGGGCTGGAAAAGCGGTTGGCCGAACGCGGGATTCGCATCGAGTTGTCCGAAGCGGCGCTGGTGTTGCTGGGAAATGCGGGATTCGACCCGGTCTACGGTGCGCGGCCCTTGAAGCGCGCGATCCAGGCGCAGATCGAAAATCCGCTGGCGTCACGCATCCTGTCCGGCGAATTCGCCAATGGCGACCTCATCCGCGTGGACGCCGCAGGCGGCCAACTGGTGTTCCACAAGGGCTGACGCTGTCCCGCTAGCGGCGATAGACAATCGTCGCCATGCGCCCAGTGCGTTCATCGCGCCGGTGCGAAAAAAACCGTTGCGCATCGGAGATCGTACACAGGCCGCCACCGTCGACACGGGTCACGCCGACCGATGCCAGACGGCGGCGTGCAAGTGCGTAGAGATCGGCATTCCAGTGCCCCACGCGAGTCTGCTTGAAGGCGCTGGCATCGGCTGGATCGATCGACACGAATGCATCAAACACCTCGCGCCCGACCTCGTATGCCTGCGACCCTGCTGCCGGACCAAGCCAGGCGTTGATGCGATCGGGTGACGCCTGCATCGCCGCCACTGTCGCTTCGAGGATCCCCCCTGCCAATCCGCGCCAGCCCGCATGGGCGGCCGCGACTTCGCTGCCATCGGCGGCTGCAAACACGACCGGCAGGCAGTCGGCTGTGAGGATGGCCAGCGTCATGCCGGCACAGCATGTGATGGCGGCATCTGCCTCGGGCTCTTCGAATCCGGGATCAACGATGACGCGAGTGCCATGCACCTGCCGCAACCAGCGCGGTGGTGACGGCAATGCATGCTTCGATATCAATCGCGCACGATTTTCGGCAACTGCAACCTCCGTATCACCGCACCGCGCGCCCAGGTTGAAATCATCGAACGGTGCGGATGAACTTCCACCCGCATGACGCAGCGTGGTGAACGCCACCACGCCGGGAGTATTCCAGTCCGGACGCAGGATGTCGTCCATGCGTCAGCGGCGCGCCGTGATTGCGTGCGCCGCGGCGTCGTCCTGCAATGTCTTGAGCAGGTGCAGCATGTCGTCGGGGACCGGCGCGGTGCAACGCACCGGTTCGCCGCTGATGGGATGCATGAATTCAAGCGTTTGCGCATGCAATGCCTGGCGACGGAAGCCGCGCAGCGCAGCGATCAATTCTGGCGTCGCGCCTTTGGGCAACTTGAGCGGACCGCCGTACATCGGATCACCAACGATGGGATGTTTCAGGTGCGCCATGTGCACGCGGATCTGGTGCGTGCGCCCGGTTTCCAGCCGGCATTCCAGCGCGGTGTGTGCACGGAAGCGTTCGCGCAGCCGGTAATGCGTGACCGCATCGCGTCCGCCTTCGCGCGCCGCCATGCGGATGCGATCGTGCGGATGCCGGTCGATCGACGCCGTGGCGGTTCCGCCCGACACGAGCGCACCCACGACAACCGCCAGGTATTGTCGATGCACACCGCGCTCGGACAGTTGCGAGACCAGCGCGGTGTGGGCAGGCAAGGTGCGCGCAACCACCATCACGCCAGACGTATCCTTGTCCAGGCGATGGACGATGCCTGCGCGCGGAATGGTCGACAGGGTCGGATCGAAATACAGGAGTGCATTGACCAGCGTGCCGTTCGGATTTCCGGCGCCGGGGTGCACGACCAGCCCGGCCGGCTTGTTCAGGACGATCACCTGGTCGTCTTCGAACAATACGTCCAGCGGGATGTTTTCGGGCTCGGCTTGCGTCTGGACGTCGAGAACAACATTGAGGGACGCGATTTCGCCCCCGCGGACCGGGTCGCGCCCGCGCACGGGTTGGCCGTCGAGCAGCGCATCGCCGGATTTGATCCAAAGGCTCAGGCGCGAGCGTGAGAATTCCGGGAACAATTCCGCCAGCGCCGCATCGAAACGCCGCCCGGCTGCGGATTCCGGCACGCGTGCGGTGCGGGGTTCGAGCGCTTGGGCTTCAAGCTCGTCAGAAGCAGCATCATCGGAAGCGAGGTGATCGAAAGGCAGGGGCGGCATGTGGCGGCAACTCCGGAAGGGTTAAGGGAGGCTTCGCCCGGGCTGCTATTATCCGCGCCTCGTGCCCCCTCGTCCCAGCCCATGACTCCTCGCTTCCCACTGTCCCTGCGTGACGCCAGCCACCTGTCCGCGCGCGCCTTGCTGCTGTCGCTGATGCTGGCGATGTTCGCCCTGTCCGGCTGTTCCAGCATCAAGGGCATCTTCGGCAAGGACAAGAAGGATGCCTACGAAGGGGTTCCCGTCGAGCAGCTCTACACCAAGGGCCACGCCCAGATGGAGCGCGCCAATTACAACGGTGCGCTGAATGTCTACAAGCGGCTGATCGCCCAATACCCGTACGGGCCGTACACCGAGCAGGCCCTGGTCGAGACGGCGTATGCGCAGTTCAAGTCGGGCAGCAACGACGATGCGATCTCGACGATCGACCGCTTCATCCGCACCTATCCGACCAACCGCAACACCGTTTACATGTACTACCTGCGCGGGCTGGTGGATTCCAGCCGCGACACGGTGTTCCTGCAGAAGGTGTGGACGCTGGATTCCAGCCGCCGCGACCTGGCGACCCCGATGCAGGCTTACAACGATTTCAAGATCGTGACCGAGCGTTACCCCAATAGCCGCTACGCCGCCGATGCGCGTCAACGCATGACGTCGCTGCGCGACCTGTTCGCCCGCCATGAGCTGGAAACCGCCCTGTATTACCTGCGCCGCGGCGCGTATGTCGCTGCGGTGGACCGCGCGAAATACCTGCTGGAAACCTACCCGCAGTCCGCGCACCAGAACGACGCCGTCGCGGTATTGGCCGAGGCCTACACACGCCTTGGAAACCAGACGCTGGCGGCCGACGCCAAGCGGGTGCTGCAGCAGAACGATCCAAACCATCCGTGGCTGCGCGGCGACTGGCCGAATTCCCCGTCAAAGCTGCGCACGCTCAACCCGTTTGCGGGTGATGCCTCGGTATTGGCTCCCGCGAAGTAACAGGACTGTCGATTCCGGCAGCCGCGCGCTTGGAAACAGGCGTGCTGAATGGGTTACTCGCGATATCCATTGCTGATCGGATACCGGCGCTCGCGTCCGCGCCGAATTAAAACTTGCCGACGATTCCATTCGACGCGCCGCCGCGCGGTTGGAAATACGCTTCGAACAGCATCTATTCGCGATAGCCGTTGCTGATCGGATACCTTCGTTCACGTCCAAACGCACGACGTGACACTTTAGGTCCCGGAGCGGCCTGATGCCGCTTCCATTCGCTGATGCGGACCAACCGCAACACCTTGTCCACCATCGCCGCGTCGAACCCCGCCGCAACAATCTCGTCGCGCGACTGCTCCTGATCAACATGCCGCAGCAGGACCGCATCGAGCAGCTCATACGGCGGCAGCGAATCCTGGTCGAGCTGGTTGTCGCGCAATTCGGCCGAGGGGGGGCGATCAATCACCGCCGGTGGGATCACGACCATGTCGCCAGCCGCGTTGCGCCATCGCGCCAACGCAACCACTTCGGTTTTATATAGGTCCTTGATGGGCGCATACCCGCCGCACATGTCGCCATAGATCGTCGCGTACCCGACCGCGTATTCGCTCTTGTTGCCGGTGGTCAGCAACAGCCCGCCGAATTTGTTCGACAGTGCCATCAGCAATGCGCCACGCGTGCGCGATTGCAGGTTTTCTTCGGCCAGGCCGCTTGGGGTCCCTGCGTACAGGGGCGCAAGCGCGTCCAGAAAACCACGGAAAGGCGCTTCGATCGCGACGGTTTCGTAGTGCACGCCCACCGCGGCGCATTGCTCGGCCGCCAGGTCATTGGACAGATCTGCCGTGTAACGCGACGGCAGCCGCACCGCGGTGACGTTGTCGGCACCGAGCGCATCCACGGCGATCGCCAGCACCACCGCCGAATCGATACCACCGGATAATCCCAGCCAGACCTTGTCGAAACCGTTCTTGTGGCAGTAATCGCGCGTTCCCCGCACGATCGCGCGCCAGGCGAGGGCATCGCGGGTTTCCTGGTCGTCAACCACCCATTGCACCGGGGTGAATCTGCGCAGGCCCGCATCGAAATCCGCGACCAGCCACAGGTCGACGAATGCAGCCGCGGCCGGATGTACCACGCCATCGCCATCGGCAAGGACGGAGGCACCGTCGAACACCAGCGCATCCTGTCCACCCACGACGTTGAGATACGCCAGCGCGACACTCGTCTCGGAAACACGTTGCGCCAGCAATGCATCACGCTGCGCATGTTTGTCGCGTTCGAAGGGCGAGGCATTGGGCACCAGCACCAGTTGCGCGCCGGCGGCGACAGTCTGCGCCAGCGGCTCGGGAAACCACAGGTCTTCGCAGATCATCAAGCCAACCTGCACGCCATTGACGTTGAACACGCACGTGTCGCAATCCGGATCGACGTCGAAATAACGTCGCTCGTCGAACACCGCGTAATTGGGCAATTCGCGCTTACGGTAGGTGGCCGCGATGTGGCCGTCGCGCAATACGCTGGCGGCGTTGTAGACCACGGCGCCGACCGACTGTGGCCACCCGACGACGGCGGCGATGCCGTGCGTGCTGTCGGCAATCCGCTGTAAAGCCACTTCACAGTCCGCGAGGAATGAGGGCCGCAGCAGCAGGTCTTCAGGCGGATAACCGCAGAGCGCCAATTCCGGGAACAGCACCAGGGCTGCGCCATGTGTATCGCGCGCCTCGGCGATCATCGCGATGATGCGATCGGCATTGGATGACACCGCTCCGACCGGGAAGTCGAACTGCGCCAACGCGATGCGTAACGATCCGGTCATGCATTGCTCCAGAAAACGAAAGGCCGCACGCGGCGGCCTTTCCGTCCAGCTTGCGTCGAGTTTACTTCGCGAGGCGCTTGGCAATCGCGGCGCCCAGATCCCCGGGCGACTTCACCGTCGTGATCCCGGCCTTCTCCATCGCCGCGAACTTGCCGGCCGCCGTGCCCTGCCCGCCCGACGCGATCGCACCGGCATGCCCCATGCGCTTGCCAGCAGGCGCGCTGGCGCCGGCGATGAAGCCGACCACCGGCTTGGTGACGTACTGCGAGATGAACTCGGCGGCTTCCTCTTCGGCGCTGCCACCGATCTCGCCCACCATGATGATGCCTTCCGTTTGCGGATCGTCCTGGAACAGGCGCAGGCAATCGATGAAGTTCATGCCGTTGATCGGATCGCCGCCGATGCCAATCACAGTCGATTGCCCGAGACCGACATCGGTCGTCTGCTTGACTGCTTCATAAGTCAGCGTGCCTGAACGCGACACGATCGCGATCTTGCCTGGCATGTGGATATGGCCCGGCATGATCCCGATCTTGCACTCGCCAGGCGTGATCACCCCGGGGCAATTGGGCCCGATCAGCACGACATCGTCGTAATCGGCGAGCGCGTGCTTGACCCGCAGCATGTCCAGCACCGGGATGCCTTCGGTGATGCAGACGATGACGCGGATGCCGGCATCGGCGGCTTCGAGGATGGCATCGGCAGCGAACGCCGGCGGCACGTAGATCACGGAGGCATCGGCGCCGGTCTCTGCAACTGCGTCGGCGACGGTGTTGAACACCGGCAGACCGAAGTGCTCGGTGCCGCCTTTGCCCGGCGTGACTCCACCCACGACCTTGGTGCCGTACTCCAGCATCTGCTCGGCGTGGAACGTGCCCTGCGTGCCGGTGAAGCCCTGCACGATGACCCTGGTGTTCTTGTTGATCAGCACGGACATTGCGATTTTGTTCCTATTTAAGGCGGTTTTAACCGCCGGCTTTAACGGCGACTTGGCGGCGGGTTAAAGCCGCCCTACGTTCTAGATCAGGCGGCCTTTGCCGCTGCAACCGCCTTTTTCGCGCCGTCGTTGATGTCATCGGCTGACGTGATCGCAAGACCGCTCGACTTGAGCAGGGCCTTGCCTTCGTCGACGTTGGTGCCTTCCAGCCGCACGATCACAGGCACCTTGACGTCAACTTCCTTGACTGCCGCAATGATGCCCTCGGCGATCATGTCGCAACGCACGATCCCGCCGAAGATGTTGACGAAGATCGCGCGCACCTTGTCGCTGGACAGGATCAGCTTGAACGCCTCGGTCACGCGCGCCTTGGTAGCGCCGCCGCCGACATCGAGGAAGTTTGCCGGCGTGCCGCCTTCCAGCGCGATCACGTCCATCGTCGCCATCGCCAGGCCCGCTCCGTTGACCATGCAGCCGATGTCGCCGTCCATGGTCACGTAGTTGAGGTCGTGCTGGCTGGCGAGCACTTCGGTCGGGTCTTCCTGGCGGATGTCCCGCATCGCAGCCAGGTCGGGGTGACGGAAGGTTGCGTTGTCGTCGGAATTCACCTTGCCGTCGAGGACCGCGAGGTCCCCGTTTGTCAGGATCGCCAGCGGATTCAATTCGACCAGCGCCAGGTCCTTTTCGTTGAACAGCTTGAACAGCCCCAGCATGATCTTCGTCAGTTGGTTGACCTGTTTGGCGTTGAGGCCCAATGCGAATCCAAGCTCGCGACACTGGTAGGGCTGCAGCCCCTGCACGAAGTTCACGTGCAGCGTCTTGATGGCATCCGGGTTGTCACGCGCGGTGGTTTCGATTTCGACGCCGCCATCGCTCGATGCAATGAAGGTCAACGATTTTGTCGAACGATCGACCAGCATCGACAGGTAGAGCTCCTTGGCGATGTCGGTGGC
>JBBQTR010000084.1:0-8904 GCA_038213095.1 Lysobacterales bacterium
CGGCGACGATCTGGTGACTGGCGCGGAAGGGCTGGCCATCGTCGATGACGGAATCGCGCCGCCTGACAATCCGGTCGTCGGCCCGCGCATCGGCATTCGTCATGCCGCCGAAGAGCCGTGGCGCTGGTACGTGCGCGGCAACCTGAATGTATCGAAGCCCTGACTGATGCGAATGTGCGCTTACGCGAACAGCAGCTTGCTCGACGCGATCACCAGGACGAGAGACAGCGCATAACGCAGACTCTTCACAGGTAGCCAGCGCAATCCGAACTGGGTGCCGACCATGGCGCCGATCGCAACGATCCCCAGCCAGAGCGGCAACGCCTGCGGCAGCGCGCCGGTCACGTGCAGCAGGCCAGCAAGCCCGGTCAAGGAATTGATCCACACGAATGCAACCGATGTGCCACTGGCGTCACGCGTCGGCATCCAGCGTGCGAACAGCAACAGCGGCGTCAGGAAAATCGCCCCACCGGTGCCAGTCAACCCGGACAACACGCCGATCGCCGCGCCTACCAGCAAACCGATCAACCATGGAACCTTGCGCCCGATCGCTTCTGCATCGGTCACGACAGCGCGTGATGCACTTCGGAAAACGCCGATCGCCGCCACCATCAGCACAATTCCGAGCAGCAGTGAATAACTCTCCCTGGGCAACTTGATCTGCGCCGCGAAGAATGCCGCCGGCGCCGATGCCAGCACGAAGGGCAACACGTTTCGCCAGCGCACATGCCCGTCGCGCCAGAAGCGGAACAGTCCGATGCCACCGACCAGCAGGTTCAAGGCGAGTGCGGTCGGTCGCACGGCTTCCGGCGCAAATCCAAGCAAAGCCATCGCCGCGATATAGCCGCTCGCGCCGGCATGGCCGACCGAGGAATAGAGCACGGCGACGACGAAAAATAACGCGCCGAGGAGAAGTTCGGTTTCAGTCACGTGCTGTGGTCGATGGGCAGTGGAAACCGCGCTCAGGAAGCAATCGAAGATCGGCTGACAGACTCACCATGAGCGCAGTCATTTTCGCCCGCCCAATGCATCATCCAGCAATCGCACCAGTCGATATCCCGCGAGGCGGATCTGCTGTTCAGCCAGTGGGCGCTGGGCGTCGAGATAACTTCGATCCATGATGTGAATCGCTGGATAGAGTCCATGTGCATCAACCACGCCGCAGGATTCGCTTGCCCACGCAGCCGGATCGCCAGCGGCGGTTGCTGGCGATGGCCATGGAATGCCTGCGAGGTTGTCGGCATATCGCGCTTCGGTCAGGTTCGCCCCTGCCAGGATGTAGTAATCCCACACCGCGTGCAGGTTGGTCCCCATGACGCCGTTGCTATAGCGATTGCGCGCATACGCTTCGGGCTCGATAGCGGTGCGCAGGCTGACCTGGTACTTGTTGCCGCCCTTGTCATCGTGATTTCCGGCATGCAACGGCTGGTGCACGTCGCCCACCAGATGCACCAGGAATTTCAATGCATCGCGACGGGCCTCACGCGGCTGGCTGCGGTCGGCGAGGATCGTGCGTTGTGTCTTGAGGGCTTCGACCACGCATTGCCGATCGGCACAATCGCGCGCCATGTCATAGCGGCACGAATTTTCAGGCAAGTTGACGTAGTGCCAGCGCGACGTTTGCCTGAAGCGGACAGGATCGTTCGCGCGCAGGCTGTCCGCCCAGTTGGCGACGCCGGCGAGCGTCGGTTCTGGCTCGCCGGCAAGCAGATCGCGCACAGCACGCTCGGTCGAAGGTTGCAGGTGGCGTTCGGCCAGGTCACCCACGAGGCGATGCCCCAGTGCGCCCCAGGCCATGGCGCCGGGGCTGGCAATCACCAACACCAGGGCAAAAACGTATCGAAGATGGGACCGCTGGCGCATGTATAAGTGGGCCATCACTGGAGACCGGCTAAAATACCCGGCTTCCCCGTCTTTCGTGCAGGAGTGGTCCATGGCGATCAAGGTTGGCATCAATGGTTTCGGCCGGATCGGGCGCAATGTATTGCGTGCAGCGGTGCAGAGCTTCGCGGACGACATCCAGATCGTCGCCATCAATGACCTGCTGGAGCCGGAGTATCTCGCATACATGTTGCAGTACGACTCCGTGCATGGCCGCTTCAAGGGCGAAGTCAAGATCGATGGCAAGGACCTGGTCGTCAATGGAAAGAAAATCCGGCTGACCCAGGAACGAGATCCCGGCAATCTCAAATGGGACGACGTCGGCGCGGAAGTCGTCATCGAATCGACCGGCCTGTTCCTGGACAAGGCCACGGCGCAGAAGCATCTCGACGCGGGCGCGAAGAAGGTGATCCTGTCGGCACCGTCGAAAGACGACACGCCGATGTTCGTCTTCGGTGTCAACCACAAGAAATATGCTGGCGAATCGATCATCTCCAACGCATCGTGCACCACAAACTGCCTGGCGCCGCTGGCGAAAGTCATCAACGATAAGTGGGGCATCAAGCGCGGGCTTATGACGACGGTGCACGCGGCGACCGCGACGCAGAAGACAGTGGATGGTCCGAGCAACAAGGACTGGCGCGGCGGTCGCGGCATCCTCGAGAACATAATTCCATCGAGCACCGGCGCGGCGAAAGCAGTCGGCGTCGTCATCCCCGAGCTCAACAAGAAGCTCACTGGCATGTCGTTCCGCGTGCCCACGTCCGACGTTTCCGTGGTTGATCTCACCTGCGAGCTCGAAAAGCCCGCGACTTACGCCGAGATCTGTGCAGAGATGAAGGCGCAATCCGAAGGCGCGTTGAAGGGCATCCTTGGTTATACCGAGGACAAGGTCGTCGCCACTGATTTCCGCGGCGACGCCCGTACCTCGATCTTCGATGCCGGTGCCGGCATTGCGCTGGACGACACGTTCGTCAAGCTGGTGAGCTGGTACGACAACGAGTGGGGCTACTCGAGCAAGTGCCTGGAGATGGTTCGGATCGTTGCTGCGTAAACAAAAGCGAGGACATCGTCAGCCGCTAGGCGGGCAGGTGCAGTCTTTCCAATAGCTGCGCATAGCGTGTGTCGTGGCGAAGACCGCGCAACGCAGGGTCGTACTTGAGGTATTGCAGCCCGGCGTCGCGTTGCTCGAACGCGCGCTGCAGCCATTCGAATGCGGCTTCATTCTCGCCGCGCCACGCGAACACGCTGGCGACCTGATAGGCGGCGTGGTGTGCATCCGCGTCGATCAAGGCCTGCAGGCTGTCGTGCGAATGCTGTGCATCACCGAGGTCGTGAAACGCCATCGCCTCCCCCAGCAACCGGAAGGTGCTGTTCTCGGTGCGCCCATACCAGTCCAGTGCCGCGGACGGAGTGGTCTCCAGCAGACAGATCATGCCCATGCCGACTGGGGCGCGTCCGTGCTCGGGCGCGATGTCGAGTGCGTGCTGCAACGACTGGCGTGCGCTGGTGAGATCACCCAACGCGATCTGGTAGCGCGCCAGGATTTCCCACGCCTGCGCCGAGAGCGGGTCGAGATCGGTTGCGACGCGCGCAGCGTCCAATGCTTCCGGCAGGCGGCCGAGTGCCGCCAGCAGGCGACTGCGCTGCCAGTGCGTCATCACGTCGCCGGGATTGAAGATGAGCGCTTGCGAGAAGTCGGCGTCGCCCCCGCTCCAGTCCTGATCGAAGACGAAACGCAGCACCGCACGCGCTGTGTAGGCCTCCCCGAGCGTCGGATCCAACTCGACTGCACGCTCGGCCGATTCGCCCGCGCGCTGGCGGCCATGCAGCATCGCTTCGTCAGACTCTGTGTCGTCCGAGGCGTAGGCCTCGGCCAGCGCCAACCCGGCGAGGGCGGCGGCGTAATCCGGTTCCAGCGCGACCGCCTTGTTATAGGCCACCACCGCGCGTTTGAATCCATCCGCGGTCGCGCGATTGAGGAACTGCCGTCCCAGCAGGAAATGATTGTGCGCGGCCGGACTCGGCACGTGGTGACGGGAATGGCTGGGTTGTTGCGCGGGTAGCAACTTGAGCTTGAGCGCAGCGACCACCGCGCCAGCGATTTCATCCTGCACCGCGAAGATGTCGGTGAGTTCGCGGTCGTAGGTCTGCGACCAGAGGTGATAGCCATCCTGAGACTTGATCAGCTGCGCAGTGATGCGGATTCGCTCGCCGGACTTGCGCACGCTGCCCTCAAGGACCGTAGCGACATTAAGTGCACTACCGATCTCGGCGATGGTCGCGTGCTTGTCCTTGAAGGAGAACGACGAGGTGCGTCCTGCGACATGCAGACCCGGCACCTGCGCCAGCAGGTTCAGCAACTCCTCCGACAGGCCATCGGAGAAATAGTCCTGTTCCTTGTCCGAGCTCATGTTGACGAGCGGCAGCACGGCAATCGAGGCCGGATTTGGCGTCGCGGCGGGTAACGTCACCATGGACTCGGTGGGTCGAGTCACAATCTCCCTGATCGCCACGGGTTCGGAAGGCCCGTCCGATTCGAGACGTGGCCCGTCCGCCGTCGCCACGTAGGTCCACGACATCATCAGGGCAAAAGGGAAGCCCATCGCGAGCAGCAGGATCAATAGCCGCAAAGTCCAGATCGGGATGTCGAAGGCCGGGATCAGCGTCGCGGCCACCTGCACGAGCAGCCAGCTCAACGCGCAATAGCCGATCGCCACGCGGATGACTTTCCGGCGCTTGAGCTGTTCCCAGAATGCCCGCATCAGTGCTCCCCAATGGTGTCGCCGGCAGGCGCCACATTGCCGACGCATGTTAGCCGATGCTGGCGGTCGGCCGGTTTGCAAGGCGTTGCTGGCGGAGGACAATGACGATCCTGTTCCCCGGAGTCCTCGATGCCCATCCCCCGCATGACCGACCTCGACCTGTCCGGCAAGCGCGTGCTGATCCGCGAGGATCTGAACGTGCCGATGGACAACGGGCGCATCACTTCGGAGCAACGCATCACCGCGGCGTTGCCGACGCTGAAGCGGGCGTTGGCGCAGGGCGCGGCGGTGATGGTGATGTCGCACCTGGGCCGACCGAAGGAGGGTGTGTGGAGTGAAGCAGATTCGCTCGCGCCGATCGCTGCGCGGCTATCCGAACTTCTTCGATCTGAAGTACAGCTGATCCGCGACTATCTCGATGGTGTCGACGTGCAACCTGGCCAACTCGTGCTGCTCGAGAACTGCCGCATGAATGTCGGTGAGAAGCTCGACGACGAAGCGTTGTCGAAACACTATGCAGACTTGTGCGATGTGTTCGTCATGGACGCCTTCGGCACCGCGCATCGCGCGCAGGCATCCACGCATGGCGTCATCAGGTTCGCGAAGGTCGCCTGCGGTGGCCCACTACTGATGGCCGAACTCGACGCGCTCGGCAAGGCGCTCGACACTCCTGCGCGCCCGCTGCTGGCGATCGTCGCAGGCTCCAAGGTCAGCACCAAGCTGCAACTGCTGTCATCGCTGGTCGGCAACGTCGATCAGCTGATCGTCGGCGGCGGCATTGCCAACACCTTCATCGCCGCGCAGGGATACGCGATCGGAAAATCGCTGGTGGAAATGGATCTGGTCGAGACCGCAAGACAGATCATGCGCGATGCACAAGCGCGGGGCGCCGACATCCCGGTGCCGACGGATGTCGTTGTAGCGAAGCAATTTGCGGCCGATGCGCCTGCGAGCATAAAGGCGGTGAGCGCCGTCGAAGGCGACGACATGATCCTCGATATTGGACCGGAAACCGCCATTCGCTACGCCGAGATGATCGCGAAAGCGGGCACGGTGGTGTGGAATGGCCCAGTCGGTGTGTTTGAATTCGATGCATTCGGTCACGGCACGCAGGTATTGGCGCAGGCAATTGCACGATCGCAGGCATATTCGATTGCGGGCGGCGGCGACACCCTCGCGGCTGTCGACAAATATGGAATCGCCGGCGACGTGTCGTATATCTCAACTGGCGGTGGCGCGTTCCTTGAGTTCCTGGAAGGCAAGGAATTGCCGGCAGTCGCGGCACTCAGGGCGCGCGGCTAGTTTTCTTGCCATGGGATGGGCGCAGTCATGCGCTACTCCTCAGGGGCAGTGGGCGGTCGCGGCTGAAACCGCTCCTACAAAGACCGCTTTGCCCAATCGCTTTCCAGCAATCCGAACAGTTCCGTATCGCTGATCTCCTCGCCAACGAAATAACGTTCCCGCAAGAAACCTTCACTGGCAAAGCCAAGCCGCTCCAGCAGCTTGCGCGAACTCTGGTTGCGCGGATCGATGTCCGCTTCGATCCGATGCAGGCCGAGCACGCGAAACGCCCAGTTGAGCGCCAGCGTCGCCGCTTCGGTGGCGATGCCGCGGCCCCAATGGTCGGATCGCAGTGCGTAGCCAACCTCAGCGCGACGATGGCGCGGCTCGAGCTGGAACAACGTGCAAGTACCGATGACGGCATCGTTGCTGCGCAGGGTCAGCATCCAGTTGAGCTTGGCGCGCTGGGCGAAGGATTCGTCGATTTCCTCGAGAAGCCCTTCAGCTTCCATGCGTGTGGTCATTGGCGGCCGGCTCCAGTAACGCATTACCTGCGGATCGGCGAACAGCTGGAACAATGCATCGGCATCCTCGCTGCGCGGCCCGCGCAAACGCACACGCTTGCCTTCCAGTTGCGGGAACGCAGGCAAACCGGCCAGCACGGACGTAATATCGATGGTGGGCTGTGTGGCCACTTTGCTGCAGTCGTCTTCCGTTGCTGTTGATTGTTGCCGCAGTCATCGCGCAGTTGCGTGGCTGTGCTAGCGTTGAATGAGGAGACAGCTTGCCATGAACACGCATCGCAGACGCACCAAGATCCTTGCCACCCTCGGGCCGGCCACCGATCCGCCAGGCATGCTGGATGCATTGTTGCGAGCGGGCGTGGATGTCGTGCGGCTCAATTTTTCCCATGGCGACCCGTCATCGCAGGTGGCGCGTGCGCAGGCCGTGCGTGACGCGGCCGAGCGGGTCGGTGTCGAAGTCGGCATCTTGGCCGACCTTCCGGGCCCGAAGCTGCGCATCGAACATTTTGCGGCTGGTCGCGTGCTGTTGAAGGCGGGCGATCGCTTCGACCTGGTGGCGCGCACCGATGCGCTCCCAGGAAACGAGCATGAAGTCGGAATCAGCTATCTCGGCCTGCCGAACGACGTGCGTGCCGGCGACACCTTGCTGCTCGACGACGGCCTGATGCAGTTGCGGATCGAATCTGTGCAGGGCGAACGCATCGTCACCACAGTCCTCAACGACGGCGCGTTGTCGGATCGCAAGGGACTCAACCGTCTCGGCGGCGGGTTGTCGCTGGGCGCATTGACCGATCGCGACCGCGAACTGATCGGCGTTGCGGCGAAACTTGGCGCGGAGTTCATTGCAGTGTCGTTTTGTCGCAATGCCGCCGATATGGAGGAGGCGCGGGCAATCGCGCGCAGCCACGGCAGCGATGCGGCATTGATGGCCAAGATCGAACGGGCCGAAGCGATCGAAAACCTGACCGAGATCATCCAGGCCAGCGATGCGGTGATGGTGGCGCGCGGTGATCTGGGTGTCGAAATTGGCGACGCCGAGTTGCCCGGCCTGCAGAAGAAAATCATTCGCGAATCCCTGGCGCAAGGTCGCGTAGTGATTACCGCCACGCAGATGCTGCAATCGATGGTCGACAGTCCGATCCCGACGCGTGCCGAAGTGCTTGACGTTGCCAACGCCGTGATCGACGGCACCGATGCGGTGATGCTGTCGCAGGAATCGGCGGCAGGGAAATATCCCTTGAAAGCGGTCGAGGCGATGGCACGCATCTGCATAGGCGCGGAAAAGCAGTTCGAGGCAAACACCAACTTCGAACAGGCGCAACGCGACCTGGAGCAGGCCGACCAGGCCATTGCGATGGCAACTATGTTCCTGTCCGAGCATATTGGTGTGCGCGCGATTGTCGCCATGACCGAGTCCGGCGGTACCGCGCGCTATTTGTCGCGATTCCGCTCCAACGTGCCGATTTTCGGCCTGTCGCGCCACGTCGGCGCACGCCGACGGATGGCGCTGATGCGCGACGTATTCCCGATCGATTTCGACAGCCGTGACCTGGCCACCCGCGAAGCCGCTCGCGAAGCGCTGAAGCAGCTGTTCGATCAAGGCCTGTTGGCCGTAGGCGACAGGATCGTCATCACCAGCGGCGATCACATGGGGCATCACGGCGCGACGAATACGTTGCGGTTACTGCAAGTGGGGACGGACGGGAGGGCCGAAGGTCTCGGCGAACTCTAGCGAAGCTTGAAATCTGCTTTGCTCGCATGCAAGTCCAAGCGTGCGCGGCAGCTTATGGACTGGTAGCGTTTGTGAGCTTCCCCGCAGCGGTAAAAGCCCGCCCTACACATGCGGCAGCTATAATTCCCCTCTTACCAGCTTCCGGCGGAACCCACATGAGCATCGAACAACTTGCCGAAACCGCCCAGGCGATGGTTGCCGCCGGCAAGGGCATCATCGCGATCGACGAGTCCAACAACACCATCAAGAAGCGCTTTGACGGCGTGGGTGTCCCTGATTCTGAAGAGAACCGTCGTGCGTACCGCGAGATGCTGCTGACGACGCCTGGGCTGGGCGAGCATATTTCCGGCGCGATTCTGTATGACGAAACCATCCGTCAGTCGACCAAGGCTGGCGTGCCATTCACCAAGCTCATGCGCGACAACGGAATAATTCCCGGCATCAAGGTCGACAAAGGTCCGGTCGCACTTGCGGGATTCCCCGGGGAAGTGGTGACCGAAGGGCTCGACGGTTTGCGCGAACGCCTCAAGGAGTACTACACCCTAGGCGCGCGATTTGCCAAGTGGCGCGCGGTGATAAACATCGGCGAGGACATTCCGTCGGGCAGCTGCATCGAGGCCAACAGCCACGCTCTCGCACGTTACGCGGCGTTGTGCCAGGAGCAAGGCCTGGTGCCGATGGTCGAGCCGGAAGTACTGATGGATGGCTCGCACGACATCGA
>JBBQTR010000085.1:0-8787 GCA_038213095.1 Lysobacterales bacterium
AGTGACTCATGGCTGGGTCTTATCTCTTGCAGGAGAACAGGACCTGCCACTCTGCCAGCTCATCCGCTTTCCAACCTTGACCAGCGATGTCGCGTTTACTATGGCAATCTTTGTGGCCTAACAAATCATTCAAGCCGAACCCGCTTCGTAGCTTCAAGGCTCCAGACGGATTATTGAGCGGGTCGGCTTAATTCAGGTGTTAGACGGCCATGACAGAACTGTCTGAGTCAGCAAAAGCCGCAACTCGCCGAGACTGGCGGAGCCTAGGCTTCTTCTATGCGATCGCCGATCCAACTAAGAAGTGGCTGCTGTCAGGCTCTAAAGCCGGCCTTCGCAACTTTGCCGATCTACTTGATGGTTACGCAACTGATGTCGGGCTTGATGGCAAGCGCCGTCAATTTTCCAGAATCCGTCGCCATGCCAGGCACCCCCACCTTTCAGGCATCCCTTTTGGGACGTACCCCCAAAGGTACCCCCGCATGGGCTGGGATTCAACGGGACGGGCAGGGACGGCCGGGAACAAAAAACCCCGCTTTTGGCGGGGTCTTGTGTGTGTTTCGGGATGTTTTGGGACTTCCTGAAACTCTCTTATGGTGCCCGGGAGAGGACTCGAACCTCCACGAAGTTGCCCCCGCTAGCACCTGAAGCTAGTGCGTCTACCAATTCCGCCACCCGGGCAGGTGCAGGGCGCGTATGTTGCGGGGCGACGTTCGGGTTGTCAACGCACATGGCGATCTAGATTCCTGCGTCGTATCACGCTACCAGCCGAAGTGGCCTCCACCGGTAGAATCGTGGCGTCGCATCCTCGAATCATCCCATGACCGAAACCGTCCGTCCGGCCTTCCACGGCTTCGAGCAGATACCGCTGCGCGAATATGCCGAGCGCGCCTACCTCGACTATTCGATGTACGTGGTGCTGGATCGCGCGCTGCCTTTCCTTGGCGACGGGTTGAAGCCGGTGCAGCGCCGGATCATCTTCGCGATGAGCGAACTGGGGCTGGCGGCCGGCTCCAAGCCAAAGAAATCCGCACGCACCGTGGGCGACGTCATCGGCAAATATCATCCCCACGGTGACAGCGCATGCTACGAAGCGCTGGTGCTGATGGCCCAGCCATTCTCGTATCGCTATCCGCTGATCGAGGGCCAGGGGAACTTTGGCTCGTCGGACGATCCGAAATCGTTCGCCGCCATGCGCTACACGGAATCCAAGCTGACGCCGATCGCGGACGTATTGCTCGGCGAACTCGGCCACGGCACCGTCGACTGGACTGCGAATTTCGACGGCACGCTGCAGGAGCCGACGTGGATGCCGGCCCGGTTGCCGCATCTTCTGCTCAACGGCACGACCGGTATCGCCGTCGGCATGGCCACTGACGTGCCTCCGCACAACTTGAACGAAATCGTCAGTGCCTGCGTGCGACTGCTCGATGATCCTGATGCCACGGTGCGGGACCTGTGCGAACACGTCCTCGGCCCGGATTATCCAACCACGGCGGAAATCATCACGCAGCCCAGCGACTTGCTGGCGATGTACGAAAGCGGGCTGGGAAGCGTGCGGGCCAGGGCGACCTTCGCCAGGGAGCACGCGAACATCGTCATCACCGCGCTGCCCTACCAGGTGTCGCCATCGAAGATCATCGAGCAGATCGCGGCACAAATGCGCGCGAAGAAACTGCCATGGCTTGAAGACCTGCGTGACGAGTCGGACCATGAAAACCCGACCCGCATCGTGTTGATTCCGCGCTCCAACCGCATCCATGCCGAGCAGTTGATGGGTCACCTGTTTGCAACGACCGATCTGGAGAAAAGCTACCGGGTCAACATGAATGTGATCGGCGCCGACGGCCGGCCCCAGGTCAAGAACCTGCGGATGTTGCTGGGCGAATGGCTTGCGTTCCGCTTCGAAACCGTCACTAAGCGACTGCAACATCGACTGGACAAAGTCGAGCGGCGGATGCACATGCTTGATGCGCTGTTGCTGGTGTTCCTCAACCTGGATGAGGTCATCCGCATCATTCGCGGCGAGGACGAACCCAGGCCGGTGCTGATTTCCCGTTTCGAACTCAGCGACGACCAGGCGGACTACATCCTCGACACCAAATTGCGGCAACTGGCGCGACTTGAGGAAATGAAGCTGCGCGGTGAACAGGACGAACTCGACAGCGAGCGCGACCGGCTGATCGCGACATTGGCCAGCAAGGCAAAGCTTAAAAAACTCATCAAGGATGAGTTGCTGGCGGATGCAAAAAAATACGGCGATGCGCGGCGTTCGCCCCTTGTTGCACGTGGTGCTGCGCAGGCACTGGCCGAAACCGAACTGGTCGCCAGCGAGCCGATGACGATTGTACTGAGCGAAAAGGGCTGGGCGCGTGCAGCGAAAGGGCATGATGTCGATGCGACATCGATGAGCTTCCGTGAAGGCGACGGACTGCGCGCTGCAGTGCGCGGACGCAGCAACCAACAGGTGGCGTTCCTGGATTCGACCGGACGCAGCTATTCCACCGCGGCCCACACCTTGCCTAGTGCGCGCGGCAATGGCGAGCCGTTGACCGGTCGCTTCGCGCTGGCACCGGGTGCATCGTTCCAGGCGTTGGCGACTGGCGACAACGACGCGCGCTTCGTGATTGCAAGCACGCACGGCTATGGTTTCGTCACGCGTTTTGAAAATCTCACCGGGCGTAACAAGGCCGGCAAGGCGCTATTGTCACTGACGCCGGGGGCGAAAGTCTTGCAACCGGCTGCAACGGCCTTGGCGGAGAACGCTCGAATGGTGGCCGTCACCAGCGCGGGGCATTTGCTGGTGTTCCTGGTCACCGAGTTGCCGGAACTCGATCGCGGCAAGGGCAACAAACTCATCGACATTCCGAAAGCGAAGCTCGGCACCGAGTATGTGATCGCGATTGCCGTGGTCTCGCCCGGCGGGACACTGTCGATCAAATCGGGTGCGCGCACGATGACGCTGTCGTACAAGGATCTTGGCGAGTACGTGGGCAGTCGCGCGACCCGTGGAGGTTTGCTGCCCAGGGGATGGCAGAAGGTGGACAGCTTGTCCGTGGAATGATTTCCATCGCTGGATGATTGTGCTCGACTTACTCGTCACGACTCCACCCTTTGGTGCGTTGACGGGCAAAAACCCATCGGAGGACAACATGGATCCGGAGTTCTGGAACCAGCGGTGGCGCGAAGGCCGTATCGGTTTTCATCAGCAGCAGGTCACTCCGCTACTGGAGCGCTACTGGGATGCAGTAGAAGTGCCACCGGGTGGCCGTGTGCTCGTGCCGCTTGCCGGCAAGTCGCTGGACTTGCTGTGGCTGGCTGCGCGCGGGCATCGCGTACTTGGCATAGAGCTGTCGAAGCTGGCAGTCGAGCAGTTCTTCGCCGAAAGCGATCTCTCGCCGACGTTGAACGAAACCAGCAGCGGGACGCTCTACAGCGCAGGCGGAATCGACCTGCTCTGCGGCGATGTGTTCAACGTGGATGCATCCCTGCTGGCCGATTGTGCAGGTGTCTACGACCGTGCCGCATTGATCGCACTTCCTCCAACGTTGCGCGCGCGTTACGCGGGCGAGCTTTATGCACGGCTTCCCAAAGACTGCCGCGGCTTGCTGGTGACACTCGACTACCCGCAGCATGAAAAATCCGGGCCGCCCTTTTCGGTTCCCGCCGACGAAGTGCGTTCACGTTTCGGAGCCGACTGGGTGCTCACGCTGCTGGATCGACGCGAGATCCTGAGCACGCTTCCAGATTTTGTCGCCGCCCAAGTGAGCACCCTGCACACCAGCGCCTGGCGCATGCGGCGGCGCTGATCTCCGTTATCCTCAGCGCGGCCAAGTCCCAAGGGAACGCAATGGTCATCCGTCTCAGGCGCGTCGTATTGGCGCTGCTGATCCTGCTCATGTTTCTCGTGCTCGGCGCATGGGCGCTGTTGCGCGGCAGCGTCCCTAGACTCGACGGTAGCCTGGTGCTGCCAGGCCTGTCAGCACCGGTCACGATCCAGCGCGACCACCTGGGTGTCGTGACGGTCGATGCCGCCGATGAAACTGACGCGATGCATGCGCTTGGATACATCCACGCGCAGGAGCGTTTTTTCGAGATGGACCTGATGCGGCGCTCGGCCGCAGGTGAACTGGCCGAACTGTTCGGCCCCATCGCACTGGAGACGGACAAGCAACGTCGACTGCATCGCATGCGGGCCCGGGTCACGGAAAACCTGGCCACCATTGCTGGCGACAAACTACCGGTATTGAAAGCGTACGTGGATGGCGTCAACGCCGGGCTTGCCAATCTCAAAGTGCGGCCATGGCCCTACCTGCTGCTCCGAACCCAACCAAGGCCTTGGCAACTGGAGGACAGTCCGCTGGTCGGCTATGCGATGTATTTCGACTTGCAGGATTCGAGCAACGCGCGTGAGCTTGCACTGTCGAAAATCAAGCGGGTCGTCCCACCTGCGCTGTACGCACTGCTGGAGCGCGATGGAACATCGTGGGATGCGCCATTGCAGGGAATGCCCCGTGGCGATGCGATGCTGCCTGATGCGAAGGCCCTCGACTTGCGTACCTTGCCGACGCCCACGATACCTCGTTCATTTGCCGGGCTGCTTCCAGCATCGCGTGAAATCGGCAGCAACAACTTTGCTGTCTCTGGTGCGCTGACGAAAGATGGCCGTGCGATCGTCGCCGATGACATGCACCTGGGATTACGCGTCCCCAACATCTGGTTCCGCGCACGTCTGCGGTATGCGGATGCGCGAGCGTTGGATGGCAGGGTCGATGTATCGGGTTTTACCCTGCCGGGTTTGCCGCTGGTCGTGGTCGGTAGCAATGGACATGTCGCCTGGGGTTTCACCAACAGCTATGCCGACGTGGCGGATTGGGCGCCTGCATCAAACGCATACGCGGCCGTGTATCACGAGAAAATCCTCATCCACGGCCAACCGTCACAGACACTCCTCGTGCGGCAAACGGCATGGGGGCCAATCCTTGATCAGATCCATGGCCATGCGCGAGGTCAGCCACTGGCGTTGCGCTGGGCCGCACAGCTTCCTGGTTCACTCAACCTGCAGCTCATGGACTTTGTCACTGCGGCTGATCTCGACACGATGCTCCCGCTCGCAGCCAAGGTTGGGATTCCGTCACAGAATCTCGTCGCGGTCGATGCACGCGGCCGCCAGGCATGGATGCTGATCGGCCGGCTGCCACAGCGAACTATGGATTGGCGGGCTTGGCAGATCGCCCAACCGATCCGCGACCCTGCTTCCCATCGCCTGTGGACGGCAAACAATCGCACGCTTGATGGCCCGGCCCTCGCCCAGCTTGGCGATGCCGGCTATGCCCTCGGCGCGCGCGCGCAACAAATCCGCAACGACCTGTTCGCCAGAAAAAACTTCAACGAACGCGACATGCTCGCCATCCAGCTCGACGATCGCGCGATATTCCTGCAGCGCTGGTGGCAGTTGTTGCACGCTCAGGCATTGCGTATCGATACGCCGGCACTGCACGTGCTCGCGGCGGCAGCCACGGCATGGCCGGGGCGTGCAAGCACGGATTCAGCCAGCTATCGCATCGTGCGGGCATGGCGGCTTGCGGTGAATGCGCGATTGCTCGATGGGCTGACTGCGCCGGCACAACAGGTACTAGGCGACGAGTTCGCCATGCCGGAGTTACCGCAGTTCGAAGGCATGGCTTGGCCACTGGTTACCCAACAGCCGGACAACCTGTTGTCGCGACGATTCGTGAGTTGGAATGCACTGTTCGAAGACGCGGCAAAAGAGGTGCGCAACCAGTTCGCAAAAAATGGAAAGGTATCGCAACGCACCTGGGGCGAACGCAATACTGCACGCATCTGCCATCCATTGGCGATGGCGTTGCCAACATTCGCGAAGGCACTACTGTGCATGCCGCCTGATGAACTTCCTGGCGACAGCAACATGCCGCGTGTGGCCGCGCCGAATTTCGGTGCGAGCGAACGCATGGTGGTCTCACCCGGACACGAGGCGGACGGCCTGATCGAAATGCCGGGTGGGCAGAGTGGTCATCCGCTGTCGCCTTATTGGGGTGCCGGCCACGAAGACTGGGTGCACGGACGGGCGACGCCATTTTTGCCGGGAAAAACACTGCACACGCTGCGACTGATGCCTGCCAAGTAGTCAGGCGGTAAAAAAACCTCTACTGCAAAAGGCGTTCGATCAACGCCAGATAGAGATTTGGCAACGCTTCCAGGTCGGCCAAGGCAATGTGTTCGTCGACCTTGTGGATGCTGGCATTGACCGGCCCGACCTCGATGCACTGCGCTCCCAGCGGCGCAATGAATCGCGCATCGGAGGTCCCGCCACCCGTGCTTTCTTCGGGTACTTCCCCAGCGAATCGCGCGAGCACGTCACGGGCTGCGGCGCGCAACGGACCTTCTGGCGTGTGGAAAGGTTCACCACCGCGGTGCCACTGGATTGCATACTCCAGTCCGTGCCCTCGCAACACGGCCTCGCATTCCTCTTCGAGTTGTTCCGCGCGCCATGTGGGGTTGTAGCGAAGATTCAACAGGACTTGCAGCTCACCGGGAATCACGTTGTTCGCGCCGGTGCCGGCGTGGATGTTGCTGATCTGGAAGCTGGTCGGCGGGAACGACGCGAAGCCGTCGTCCCATCGGCGCGCGGCGAGTTCTGCAAGTACAGGCATGGCCTGGTGGATCGGGTTGCGGGCCTTGTCGGGGTAGGCGACGTGGCCCTGCACGCCGCGGACGGTCAGCGTTGCCGACAACGTGCCGCGACGACCGACACGCAGCAGGTCGCCCAATGCATGTTTCGACGAAGGCTCGCCGGTGATGCACCAATCGATCTGCTGCCCACGTTCCCGGAATACATCGGCCACCTTGCGCACGCCGTGGATCGCGTCGCCTTCCTCGTCGGATGTCAGCAGCAACGCCACCGTGCCTCGATGCATGGGGTGCGTGGCAACGAAACGCTCCAGTGCAATGACAAAGGCCGCCACACTGCCCTTCATGTCGGCTGCGCCCCGACCGTACAACACGCCGTCGCGGATGTCGGCGACGAAAGGATCGCTGCTCCATGTGTCACGTGGCCCAGGTGGCACCACATCGGTATGCCCGAGCAGTACCAGCATCGGCGCACCATCGCCATGCGTCGCCCACAGGTTGTCGACATCGCCGAAGCGCATCGATTCGCAAGCAAACCCGACGCCCCGTAATCGCTGCGCAATCAACGACTGGCAACCGGCATCGTCCGGCGTGATCGAACGCCGCCCGATCAATTCGATGGCAAGCGCGAGCACGTCGGAAGGCAGGAGTTGCTTCATATGTCGCGCCCGATGTCAAAGCGCTGCTTGAAACCGTTATCGCTGAAGCCCTGCGACACGATGCCATCGTCGGTGACGACCACTGGACGCCGAATCAGCTGCGGATATTCGCGTACCAGCACGATCCATTCCGAGTCCGACCCCGGGTGTTTGCGATGGGGTGAAAGGTTGCGCCAGGTGGTCGAGGACTTGTTGACCATCAGGTCCCATCCGCCCACCTGCTCCTTCCATTCCGACAGCGTCGCAGGCGACTGTGGTTGCTCGCGATAATCGATGAAACGGTGACCCACGCTGAAGCGGTCGAGCCACTTGCGGGCTTTCCTGCAGGTATCACAGTTGGACAGACCGTAAAGCGTTATCACTGAAGGTGTCTTCTCTTGCCGTCATCCCGTCGAAAGCAGGAAGCCGACACATTTGAATTCATGGAGCGGAGGCAATGGATTCATGCTTTCGCGGGAGACGAGAACACGTCAATCCGCCAGTCCACGCAGTAGATCATTGATCGATGTCTTCGAACGCGTTTTGGCATCGACTTTTTTCACGATCACCGCGCAATACAACGAATGACTGCCGTCGCTGGCTGGTAGTTGCCCGGAGACGACCACGCTGCCGGGCGGGATGCGACCGTAGCTGACCTGGCCCGTCGCGCGATCGTAGATGCGCGTGGATTGCCCGAGAAACACCCCCATTCCGATCACGCTGTGATGGCCGACGATCATGCCTTCGACGACTTCCGAGCGTGCACCGATGAAGCAATGGTCCTCGATGATCGTCGGTGTCGCCTGCAATGGCTCCAGCACCCCACCGATACCCGCGCCACCTGACAGATGGCAATGGCGACCGATCTGCGCACAGCTGCCGACCGTGGCCCAGGTGTCGATCATCGTGCCGCTACCGACATGGGCCCCGATGTTGATGAAACTCGGCATCAGCACCACGTCCTTGCCGATGAAGGTGCCGCGCCGGACAACAGCGCCGGGAACGACGCGTGCACCGAGCTTGCGGAACTGCGATTCGTCGAAGCCGGAAAACCGCATCGGAACCTTGTCCCAGAACGGTGCGGGGTCAGCTTCGAGCAACTCCATTTCCTGCGTGCGGAAATACAGCAACACCGCTTTCTTGAGCCACTCGTTGACCAGCCAGCCACCGCCGCCATCGGGTTCGGCAACACGAAACTCGCCGGACTCCAGGCCCTCGACCACGCGCTCGACCGTGGGCCGCGTCGAGCCTTCCATCTCCTCGGGCGTCAGCATCGTGCGCCGTTCCCACGCGCTGTCGATATTGAACTTCAACTCGTCCGCGCCCGCTCCTTTCGCCTTGGCTGGCGATTTCCTTTTCAGACGCTGGTCCATCGGCTTGCGCTCCGCCATCAGTTTTCTCCATCGATACAGGCCAGCAGCGCAGCGCGCAGGGCCTCTTGTTGTTGCGGGTCGACCAGCGCGAGATCGCGCTCGTCGGTGATCTGGAAAACGTCCTCGGC
>JBBQTR010000086.1:0-8696 GCA_038213095.1 Lysobacterales bacterium
ACCTGGTCAGCAGCTAGCGGCGGACGCATCGGATGCGCGCCGCGGCACGGTTTGCATCGGCGCTGCCACCGCGTAGGCTGCAGCGATGCCGTCCTGGAAACGCGTGGGATTCCTGCTGGTGTTCGTCGTCCCGGCATTGATGCCGATGGCGGCGTGGCTCGGCGTGCACAGCGGGCATCCAGCGCTGATGGCGTGGTTCCCGCTGTTCTTCCTGTTCGTGGCGTTGCCGGCCGCGGATTTTCTGCTGGGGCACGATCCGGGCCAGCCGCGCGCCGACGCGGAGGCTGCGCTGGAGCACGATCCGTGGTTCAGCGCGATCACCCTGGCGGCACTGCCAGTGCAGGTGGCATTGCTGGCGTGGTCGGGCTGGTATCAGTTGCACGCAGGGCTGGGTGTGGTCGGCACCGTCGGCTGGATGCTGTCGCAGGGCGTGGTTGGCGGTGTGATCGCCATCAACGTCGCCCATGAGCTGATCCACAAGGACACGCGCCTTGAGCCGGTGGTCGGCGGGCTGCTGCTGGCGAGCGTCGGCTATCACGGCTTCAAGGTCGAACACCTGCGCGGCCACCACGTCCACGTCTCGACGCCGCGCGATGCGTCGAGCGCGCGCGCCGGGCAGACGCTGTGGAATTTTCTGCCACGTGCGGTGCTGCGCAACAACGTCAACGCATGGCGGCTGGAGGCGCGGCGGCTGCGCGGGCGTGGACTGCGCTGGTGGCACTGGCGCAACGAACTGATCGGCTGGACCGCAGTGTGGCTGGCCGCGGCCGGCGCGTTCTGGCTGTGGCTTGGGCCCTTCGGCCTTGCGTTCTTTGTCGCGCAGGGGTTGCTGGCGGCCTGCGCACTGGAGACCATCAACTACATCGAGCACTACGGCCTGGTGCGAGCGCAATTTCCCGATGGCCGTTACGAGCGCACCACTCACCTGCACTCGTGGAACTCCGACTACGCCCTGAGCAACCTGATCCTGCTGCACTTGCAGCGTCATTCCGACCACCATGAATCGCCGCGGCGGCGTTATCCGCTGCTGCTGCACCACGCCGCCAGCCCGCAACTGCCCGGCGGCTATGCGTCCATGTTTGTGCTCGCGCTATGCCCGCCGCTGTGGTTTCGCGTCGTCGATCCGGTGCTGGCGTTCTGGAAACAGGCCAACGCGGGAAGTCAGGTACCGCATACGCGCTGAGAGGCTGCGGCGCGACGATCACGGTATGCAGGCCCGCTTGCGGCTTCAATGCTGCATCCCCGTCAGCGATAACACGATGCCCAAGTCCGCCACGATCCTGCTCATTCGCCACGCCGAGAAATCCGGCGACCCGCTGAACGCCACGCTGACACCGGCCGGCGAAGCACGCGCGCAGGCGTACGTCGCCTACTTCCGAAACCTCGCGCATGGCCCGTCGCCCGTCGCTGCTCCCGCACACTTGATCGCTGCTGCCGACTCGGTGCACAGCACGCGCTCGCGATTGACGCTGGCGCCATTGGCGGCAGCGCTGGGTATGTTGATGGACCTCACCGTCGCCGATCATGATTACCAGGCATTGGCGGACCGACTGCTCGGCGACCCTCGCTACGATAACGCGACGATCCTGATCTGCTGGCACCACGGCCAGATCCTGGCGCTGGCGCACGCGCTCAATGCACCACCTTCAACGCTGCCGGCGATCTGGCCCGATGCTGTGTTCGGGTGGTTGTTGCGGCTGGATTTCGACGCGAGCGGGCAGCTGCTCAAGGCGCAGGCCAGCAACCAGCAATTGATGTTCGATGACCAGGGCGCGACGCCGTCAGGCATCAATCGAATCCAACCCGGTATTTGATCCCGCCAAGGCCGAACGGAGCCTATTTTTTGCGTCGCGATTTCTTTTTGTGCGCTTTCGCTTTCAGCGCCGCCGCAGCGGCAGCATCTGTCGCCAGCTGCCGTGCATGCACCTGCGCGATCTCCGCCGGCAACTGTTGTTGCAGAAGTACCAGCAGCTCGGCGACGGTATCGGTGTCAACTGGCGTGCCGACGGTCGACTTCGCAGTCACCTGCGTGGTCAGTTCATGGACGGTGTCCGACAGCGGCAACCCATGCGCGAGGATCAGCAACGGTTGATCCTTGTAACGCACGGAATACAGGCCGAGCATCTGCGAACGGCTGTCGTAACCGGCTTGTGGCGTGCGCACGACGATGTCGCCGATGGCGTTCCACACGTCCAGCGGAATGGCATGGATGGTGAACTCGCCGCGCGTCACCGTCGGTGGCAGCGATTGCAAGGCGACAGGGATTGGCGGTGGTCCGGGTGGTGGCGTCTGCGTTGCGCAGGCCGCCAGGACAAGACACGACACGCATGCGATGTCGCGCCAGAGAGTTGCAGCAGGGGATCGCGCGGGCTTTTCCATGGGACTGTTATTGCGCGCATCAGGTGAAGGTGAGGAAAATGCAGCGGCGCTGGCGTTTCGCACGCTCAAATTAGCGACGGCTTCGGATTTGTGCGACGCTCGCAGCACCCATCCGCGGAGCTCCCCCATGCGAGCATTACTTCCTGTCCTGGCCTTGTTGCCGCTGTCCGTCATGGCGGCAATGCCAGCGACTACCCCACGCACGTCGAAACTGCACACTGTTGCGGAGGTCGCTGCCCCCCACGTGGTCGCACCGCTTGCAGTGGGTGGCGTCGGCGGCTGGGACTATCCCTTGGTCGACAGCGCCAGCCATCGCCTGTACCTCAGTCGCGGCGACCGGGTCATGGTGGTCGACACGGCCACCGGCAAAGCCGTCGGCGAAATCGCGCATACCGACGGCGTCCACGGCGTCGCGCTGGCGCCGCGCCACGGTGTGGGTTTCACCAGCAACGGCAAGTCGAACACCGTGTCGGTGTTCGACTTGAAAAGCCTGCAGGTACTGGCGGAGATCGCGATCCCGGGCCGTGGTCCGGATGCCATCCTGTACGACCGCGCCAGTGACCGTGTGCTGACGTTCAATGGCAAGAGTGAAGACATCACCGTGATCGATGCGCGCAAGCGCGCAGTCGTCGCCACGATCAAGCTCGACGGCAATCCCGAGTTCGCCGCCAGCGATGGCAAGGGCCACGTGCTGGTCAACATCGAAAGTAAGGGCGAACTCGCGCAACTCGACCCTCGAGCGGCGAAGGTGCTGTCGACATGGACGCTGGGCGGTTGCGAGGAGCCGAGCGGCCTGGCGGTGGACATCGCGCATCGGCGCACGTTTTCGGTCTGTCAGAACGCAATGATGGTGGTGCTGGATGCCGACACCGGTCGCCGCGTCGCGCAGTTGCCGATCGGCGCCGGTCCCGATGGCGCGGCATTCGATCAGACGTTGGGGTTGGCGTACAGCGCCAATGGTCACGACGGCACGCTGACGGTCGTGCACGAAGACGATCCGGAGCACTTCCATGTCGTCGCCAACGTGCCGACACAGGTCAGCGCCCGCACCATCACGCTGGACGCAGCCAGCCATCGCGTCTATCTGCCTGCCGCCAATTTCGGGCCGTTGCCTGCCGACGCACCTGCACATACGCGACCGCCGATGCTGCCCGACAGCTTTGGCGTGGTCGTGCTGCAGCCCTGAGGCACTCTCTGGGTGGGTTGCGCGGTGGGTTAAGCTCGGCGCGGCTTCCTCACGGCTCACGCATGCAACCGATCGCTCCGTCTTCCTTCACTCCCGTGCTGTTCATGGCGGGAATCGGCTGGATCTATTACCGGCGCATCCGTCGCCAGTTCGGGCGCCAGCAATGGCGACCCGGCGCTGGGCGCTGGTTGCGACTGATCCTGCTGGCGGTGCTGCTGGTCGGAGTGTCAGTGGCTGCAAGCACCATCGCGAATGCGTTGTTGCCGGTTGCCGCAGGGATCGCGATCGGTGCGTTGCTCGGTTGGCTCGCGCTACGGCACACGCACATCGAAACCGTCGACGGCACGCACTGGTACACGCCAAATCCGTGGATCGGCGGCGCACTGTCGCTGCTACTGGTGGGGCGCTTGGCTTGGCGCTGGAGCCATGGGGGATTAATGACCGGCGGTGGCGCGGCGACGCTGCAGCAGGGCAGCACGCTGACGCTGGCGTTTGTTTCCACGTTGCTGGCGTATTACCTCGTCCAGGGCCTCGGACTGGCCTGGCGCATGCAGCAATTGACCATGCAATCAATGGCCTGAGCGGTGCAGTTGCGACACGTCATGGCGTGCACGTTGCTTGCGCTTGTTGCGACAACCGCGCAGGCACGCACGGTTTATCGTTGCGTGCGCCACGGCAACGTCAGCCTGGCGACCGCGCCGGAACCTGGCTCGCATTGCATTGCCCACACTTACGACGACAACGCGGCCGCCGTGCCAAACCTGTGGGGCAACTTCGGGGTCGTGCAGGGCGCGCTATATCAGCGCGAACAGGATGGCGTGGTCGTTTACAGCACGCGCAACCTGCCGGGCTCGACACGGGTGTTCGGCTTTACCGTACGCACGCCACCGGGGTCGCCGGCGCATGTCGGGCTTGGCAAGATCGGGGCACCGCAGCTGGACAAATACGCGACGCAATTCCGCGCGGCGGCGAAAGCCACTGGCGTGGACGATGCCTGGTTGCGAGCGATCGCCCATGCGGAAAGCGGCTTTGATGCGCACGCGCAGTCGCCCAAGGGCGCTCAGGGCGTGATGCAGCTGATGCCCGAGGTGGCACGCGAATATGGCGTGCTGGATCCGTTTGCTTCCGCTCAGTCGATTGGCGCGGGCGCACGTCATCTGCGCGGGCTGAAACGTCGCTATCACAACAACCTGGCGCTGGTGGCGGCCGCCTACAACGCCGGCATAGGGGCCGTTACCCGCTACGGCGGCGTGCCGCCCTACGCGGAAACCCAGGCCTACGTCGCCAAGGTGCAGGCGCTCTACGAACGCTACCGCGAGGCCTTGGGCGAATCCGCGCTGGAGCATTGAAAGGGCCTGTGTGGCGAAGGTCATGCCGCCCAACGGCATGGGACACGGGTGACCACGTCGGCCACGATCTCTTCAGCGTCTGAATCGACGCCCTCCCCCGGCTCGGATCACCGCGAGCGTCGAGCACCGCCACTGACTCCCCCGAGGCGTGGTGTGCGCGCCTTCCATGCAAATGGAAGGCGCTTTTTTTTGCGTTTTCCACACGCCAACAGTCGTGTGAGGTTGGCGCTTGACGCCGGCACCGCCACAATGGGGGTCCACACGATGGAGAGCCGCATGGCCGACCTCAAGGAAGCACGCGTCCCGGATATCGGCGGCTATGACGATGTGCCGGTGATCGAGGTACTGGTCGCGGTGGGCGATTCGGTGACGCTCGACCAGGGCCTGGTCACGCTGGAATCGGACAAGGCGACGATGGAAGTCCCGGCGCCCTTCGCCGGGATCGTGCGCGAGCTCAAGGTCAAGCTTGGCGACAACGTGTCCGAGGGCAGCGTGGTGGCCGTGATCGAGCCTGCCGATGCAGCGCCTGCTGCGACTGGTGGTGCCACCGTCGCAAAGGCGCCCGGCACGCCACCGCGCGCGGAACCCGAAGAACCCCAACAACGCACGCGCAGCGTCGAAACCGGCGCGGGTGTCGAGCCGGTCGAGGTCCAGGCAGAGGCGGACAACATCGCGCAGGCATCCATCGACAAGGATGCGTTGCTTGCCGATGCGACGGCAGCACAGGCGCCGACAAAACACCCAGCGACAGCGTCACTTTCATCGGCACGTTTTGATGCCGACGCAGTCATGCCCGACAAGGCGCCGTATGCAAGTCCGGCGGTGCGGCTGCTCGCGCGCGAACTTGGCGTCGAGCTGGCGCACGTCACCGGTTCCTCGCGCGGTGGCCGCATCAGTCGCGAGGATGTGCAGAAATTCGTCAAGGGTGCCTTGGCAGGACGCGCATCTGGGACGACCACTGCTGGCGGCGGCTTGGATCTGCTGCCATGGCCGAAGGTCGACTTCAGCAAGTTCGGCGAGACTGAAACGCGCGAACTCACCCGCATCCAGAAGTTGTCCGGCGCCAACCTTGCGCGCAACTGGGCAATGATCCCGCACGTCACACAGCACGACGATGCCGACATTACGGAGCTCGAAGCGCTGCGCATCGCACTCAACAAGGAAAACGAAAAAAACAAGGATGGCGTCAAGCTGACCATGCTCGCGTTCCTGATGAAGGTGTCGGTTGCCGCGTTGCAGAAGTATCCAAACTTCAACTCGTCGTTGGATGCCAATGCCGAAAACCTCACGCTCAAGCACTATTTCCACATCGGCTTTGCCGCCGACACTCCGAATGGCCTGGTCGTACCGGTGGTGCGCGATTGCGATCGCAAGGGCGTATTGCAGATCGCGCGCGAAACCAGCGAGCTCGCAGCGAAAGCACGAGATGGCAAGCTTGGCCCGGCCGACATGCAGGGCGGTTGTTTCTCGATCAGTTCGCTGGGCGGCATCGGCGGGACGTCGTTCACCCCGATCGTCAATGCACCGGAAGTTGCGATCCTGGGTGTGTCGAAGGCGGCAATGAAACCTGTGTGGGATGGCAAGCAATTCATGCCACGCCTGCTGCTGCCGCTGTCGCTGTCCTACGATCACCGCGTGATCGACGGTGCCGCAGCCGCGCGCTTCACCGCGTATCTGGCGCAACTGGTAGGGGACATGCGTCGGGTGCTGCTCTAGATGGCCAAGCCCGACGTAGGCGACAACCTGCAGCACGCTGGCGATCGCGTCCGCGACGCGGCGGGCGATGCCGCGCAGGAAAGCTGGCGCGGATTGCAGCCGCTGCTCGATTTCAAGCTGCTGCACATCGCCGGGCTCGACCTTACTGTTGGGGGATTGGTCGCGGCTGTCCTGGCGTTGGCGGCAGCATGGTTCGCCTCGTCGTTGGTACGGCGCGCGCTGACCCACTACGCAGAGCGCAATGCGCACGCCAATCGTGCCGCGCTCTACACGCTGGCCCGGATGGTGCATTACGTCCTGCTGCTGCTGGGAGCGCTGCTGGCGCTTGACCTGGCCGGGATTCCGGTCGGCAAATTCGCCGTGTTCGCCGGCGCGTTGGGCGTCGGCCTGGGCTTCGGCCTGCAGGCGATCTTCAGCAATTTCATCTCCGGGCTGATCCTGTTGTTCGACCGCTCGCTCAAGGTCGGGGACTTCGTCGAGCTGGCCTCCGGCGTGCATGGCGAGGTGCGCGACATCAAGATCCGCGCGACCCGCATCGTCACCAACGACAACATCGACATCCTCGTGCCGAATGCGGAATTCGTCACTGGCCGGGTGGTCAACTGGACGTATCGCGAAGTCTCGCGGCGCGTGCGCATTCCGTTCGGCGTCGCCTACGGCAGCGACAAGGAACTGGTCAAGAAGGCGGCGCTGGAAGCTGCAGCGGAGGTTCGCTTCACACTCACCTTGGAAGGCGCGCGCGGACCCAGGGTATGGCTGGTCAAATTCGGTGCCAGCAGCCTGGATTTCGAACTGGTGGTGTGGCTCAACGCGGAGGCAACCAAGCGCCCGAGTGCGGTCCGTGCAGCCTACACGTGGGCGTTGCACACTGCACTGGCGAAATATGCGATCGAGATCCCTTTCCCCCAGCAGGACCTGCACGTGCGTAGCCTGTTTGGTCGCCACGGCGACGAGGCGCTGGCAATGCTGCGCAGCGTCGCGAGCGCGGACGCGGAGATCTTCGCCGAGCGCTTCGGTCCGCAACGGGACACTGGCTTGAGTGGGCAGGAGCGCGCATCGCTCGCCTCCAACGACGCGCAGCAGGACGTCGAGGAGCATCGGCAGGTGGAACGTGAGATCGCGCGCGAGAAACAGTCGCAGCCGCGAGGGTCGGATCGAGATGCGCCGCCTGATGACGCAGCCCCCGGCGAGTCTTCCGAAGACGCAGCAGCCATCGGTCCAGACGACATGCCAGGGAGCGAGCGATGAGCCAGGCCGAAGTGAAAGTCCCCGACATCGGCGGATACGACGACGTGCCAGTGATCGAAGTGCTGGTCGCGGTCGGCGATATGGTGAAACTTGATCAAGGCCTGCTCACGCTTGAATCCGACAAGGCGACGATGGAAGTGCCGGCGAGTGTTGCAGGCGTCGTCAAGGAGTTGAAAGTCAAAGTCGGCGACAAGGTGTCCGAAGGCAGTGTGGTCGCCGTGATTGAATCGGGCGAGGTAGCTGTTGCTGCACCCTCTCCCCTCGCGGGAGAGGGACAGGCTCCCGCAGGGAACCAGGCAGAGGGCGCCGCTGTTCGAACACCGACTCCACCGGCGTCACCCTCTCCCCAGCCCCTTCCCGTAAAGGAAGCGGGAGCGACAGCGCCTCAACCCGTTTCAGGGACTGGTCGCAAGTCCGACATTCAGTGTCAGCTGGTCGTGCTCGGCGCTGGCCCGGGCGGTTACACCGCGGCGTTTCGCGCCGCCGATCTGGGCCTGGACACGGTGCTGATCGAGCGCTATCCGCAACTCGGCGGCGTCTGCCTCAACGTCGGCTGCATTCCGTCGAAGGCGCTGCTGCATGCAGCGGCAGTGATCGACGAAGCCTCGCACGCCGCCGATTACGGGATCGAGTTCGGCAAGCCGAAGATCACGCTGGAAAAATTGCGCGATTACAAAACCAAGGTGGTCGGCCAACTGACCAAGGGCCTGGCGACGATGGCGAAACAGCGCAAGGTGCGCGTCGTCGCCGGCATCGGGCGCTTCGTATCGCCAAATGAGATCGAGATCGAAACCGGCAGCGGCAAGCAATTGCTGCGC
>JBBQTR010000087.1:0-8617 GCA_038213095.1 Lysobacterales bacterium
TGCGGAGGTGTTCGATCGATGAGAATGCGGACATGCTGAAAGCGCACCGGGACGGCGCGAAGGCTGGCTAGGAAGCCGGTTATTATAGCGGACCCCGGCGCCTGCCGCTCTACTGGATTCCCCCATGGCCCTGTTCGCCACATTCGATACCAGCCGCGGCCCTGTCCGCGTGGAACTGTTCCCCGAGAAAGCCCCGCTGACGGTCGCCAACTTCGTCAACCTGGCCAAGCGCGGGTTTTACGACGGCCTGAAGTTCCATCGCGTGATCCCCGATTTCATGGTGCAGGGCGGCTGCCCGCAGGGCACCGGCACTGGCGGACCGGGCTACAAGTTCGAGGATGAAACCACCAACGGCGTTAGCCATGAACGCGGCGTGTTGTCGATGGCCAATGCCGGCCCGAATACCAATGGCAGCCAGTTCTTCATCACCCACGTCGCGACCCCGTGGCTGGATCGCAAGCACACCGTGTTCGGCAAGGTGCTCGAAGGCATGGATGTGGTCGACCAGGTCACGCAGGGCGACACCATCAAGACGGTGACGTTCGAAGGTGACACCGATGCGGTGCTGGCGGCAAAGGCCGATCGCGTTGCCGACTGGAACCGCATTCTGGCGGCATGAACATTGAGTTCGTCATTCCCGTTTTCGCCGGGATGGCGAACTTATCGATGCGCGCCTCGGCCGGCATGCACAAAATGCTAAAATCAGCGGCTGAATTGCCGTCATTTCAGCCGCTTTCCAAGTCGTTCCAGTAGAGGATCCTCAATGCTCCAGCTTGCCAGCCGCATCGGTCGCGCCAAGCCCAGTGCGATCATGCAGGTCGCCGAAAAAGCCAAGCGCCTGAAGGCCGAAGGCCGCGACATCATCAGCTTCTCGATCGGCGTGCCCAATTTCCTCCCCGGCGAACATGTCTACGCCGCCGCGCGCGAAGCACTGGCGCATGATTCCGGGCAATACGGCAGCAATCGCGGCAGTGACATGCTGTTGGATGCCTTCCTCAAGCACATCGAACAGATCGGGTTGACGGGCTACACGCGCGCCAATTGCGCGACTGGCATCGGCGCCAAGCACGTAATCTACAACCTTGCCGAAGCACTGCTCGACGAAGGCGACACGATCGTGTTCCCGGCGCCGTACTGGACAAGTTATCTCGACATCGCCGAGATCCTCAACGCGAAGATCGACCTGCTGCCGTGTCCCGCCGAACAGGATTACAAGCTCACGCCGGCGCAACTCGACGCCGCACTCGCAAAAAAACCGCGCGTGTTCCTGTTCAACAACCCGTCGAACCCGACTGGAATGGTCTATTCGAAAACCGAGATCAGCGCCCTGGCCGACGTGCTGGTGAAGTACCCGGACACGTGGGTCATCACTGACGACATCTACAACCGCATGGTGTTCGACGGCATCGGGTATCACAACTTCGTGCAGGCGCGGCCCGAGTTGCGTGATCGCGTGATCTTCATAGCTTCCTTGTCCAAGACTTACGGCATGCCGGGTTGGCGCGTCGGCTTCATGGCCGGTCCCGAAACGATAGCGCAGGCGGTCACGACCATGAATTCCAACCACATCACCAACCTGCCCGAAGTCGTTACCGCTGCCGCAGTCGCGGCGTTGTCCGGCCCACAGGACATCACTGTCGAGAAGTGCGCTGAGTTCCAGCGCAAGCGCGACCAGGTGATGGCGGTGATGGACGGCATTCCGGGTCTCGTCTGTCCCAAGCCGCAGGGCGCGTTCTATGTGTTTCCTGATATCAGCGTTGCGTTCGGCAAAACGCACACACCGACAGGCGCGGTCATCGGCAACGATGTCGACTTCTGCAACGCGTTGCTCGAAGCCAAGGGTGTTGCCTGCGTGCCGGGTTCGGCATTCGGCGCGCCGAGCGCATTGCGCATCAGTTACACGTGCCCGACGCCGCAGCTGGCGCCCGGATTGCAGCGATTCCAGGAATTCTTCGCCGAGCTGGCGTAGGGCGGCTCTGGACCCGCGCTTGCGGGTTACGGTTCGCAAAACAATCAGGTTGCATACGACGCCGGGTCAAGATCCGGTCTACAGGAGTCCCCATGAAAGCCCCCATTAAAGTCGCCGTCACCGGCGCCGCCGGCCAGATCGGCTACGCCCTTCTTTTCCGCATCGCATCGGGCGAAATGCTGGGCAAAGACCAGCCGGTCATCCTGCAGATGCTCGAACTGCCGCTCGAGAAGGCGCAGGCCGCGCTCAAGGGCGTGATGATGGAACTGGAAGATTGCGCATTCCCGTTGCTGGCCGGCATGGTCGGCACCGATGATGCCGAGGTCGCGTTCAAGGATGCTGACATCGCCCTGCTGGTTGGCGCGCGTCCGCGTGGCCCTGGCATGGAACGTAAGGACCTGCTGCTGGAAAACGCGAAGATTTTTACCGCCCAGGGCGCCGCGCTCAACAAGGTTGCCTCGCGTGACGTGAAGGTGCTGGTCGTGGGCAATCCCGCCAACACCAATGCTTATATTGCGATGAAGTCGGCACCGGACCTCAAGCCGCAGAACTTCACCGCCATGCTGCGCCTGGATCACAACCGCGCCTTGAGCCAGCTCGCCACCAAGGCCGGCGTTGCGGTGGGTGACATCGATAAAATGGTGGTCTGGGGCAACCACAGCCCGACCATGTATCCGGACATTCGCTTCGCCACCGTCAATGGCAAGTCGCTGCAGGACAAGATCAACGACGCCGACTGGAACGCCAACACCTTCATTCCCACCGTCGCTAAGCGTGGCGCGGCGATCATCGAAGCGCGTGGGCTGTCTTCCGCCGCATCGGCCGCCAACGCTGCCATCGACCACATCCACGACTGGGTGCTTGGTAGTGATGACAAGTGGGTGACGATGGGTGTGCCGTCCGATGGCAGCTATGGGATCCCGGAAGGTGTCATCTACGGCGTTCCGGTCACCACTGCCGATGGGGAATACACGCGCATCGCCGATCTGCCAATCGACGAGTTCAGCCGTCAGCGCATGGACAAGACGCTGGCGGAGCTCGAGGAAGAACGCGCCGGCGTGGCACATCTGCTGTAAGCAACAAGAAGGCGGCCGATGGTCGCCTTCGCTTTTGTAGGGTGGGTATAGCGAAGCGAAACCCACCGTCGCTTGGTAGAAATGATGGGTTTCGATTCGCTCTACCCATCCTACGGATGCTCAACATGTCGCAAATATCCGCCGGCACCCGATTCCGCAACGCTGTCGCCGAAGAATCCCCGCTGCAGGTGATGGGCGCGATCACCGCCTACGCCGGATTGATGGCCAAGCGCGTCGGCTATCAGGCGCTGTACCTGTCCGGTGGTGGCGTCGCCGCCAATTCGCTCGGCATGCCCGACCTTGGCATCAGTACCATGGAAGACGTGCTCACCGATGCGCGCCGGATTGTTGAAGCCACGCAACTGCCGTTGCTGGTCGATATCGACACCGGCTGGGGTGGTGCGTTCAACATCGCGCGGACCATCCGCTCGTTCGAGCGCGTGGGTGTCGCTGCGGTTCACATGGAAGACCAGGTCGAGCAAAAACGGTGTGGTCATCGTCCCGGCAAGGACGTGGTGTCGATCGGGGAGATGGTTGATCGTGTCAAGGCAGCCGTGGATGCGCGCACCGACGACAGCTTCGTGATCATGGCGCGTACCGATGCCGCCGCGGTGGAAGGCATCGATTCGGCGATCGAACGCGCGTGCGCCTATGTCGCAGCGGGCGCCGACATGATTTTCCCCGAGGCGATGACGAGCCTGGATGAATACCGGCGCTTCAGGCAGGCGGTGAAGGTTCCGATCCTGGCGAACCTGACCGAATTCGGATCAACCCCATTTTTCACCACCGACGAGTTGCGCGGCGCGGACGTCGACATCGCGCTGTATTGTTGCGGGGCCTATCGCGCAATGAACAAGGCCGCGCTGAATTTCTATGAAACCGTCCGTCGCGACGGCACGCAGAAAAACATCCTCGACACGCTGCAGACGCGCGCCGAACTATATGACTTCCTCGGCTACCACGCCTATGAAGACAAGCTCGATGCACTGTTCGTACACGACAAGCCACAGGATGGACGATGACGATCGAGAACACCCAGACGCTTCCAAAAGCCAAGAAATCGGTGGCATTGAGCGGCACCCCGGCGGGCAATACCGCGCTGTGCACCGTCGGGCGCAGCGGCAATGACCTGCATTACCGTGGCTACGACATCAAGGACCTCGCTACGAAGTCGTCGTTCGAGGAAGTCGCGCACCTGCTGGTACACGGCGTGTTGCCGACGCAGCCGCAGTTGGATGCGTACAAACAGAAGCTCAAGCGCCTGCGCGGATTGCCGGTGATCGTGGCCGAGGCGCTGGAACTCGTGCCGGCCAATGCACACCCGATGGATGTCCTGCGCACCGGCTGTTCAGTGCTGGGAACGGTGCTGCCGGAACGCGACAGTCATGCTGCGCCTGAAGCGCGCGACATCGCCGACAGGCTGATGGCGAGTTTCGGTTCGATGCTGCTGTACTGGTGGCACTTCACGCGTAATGGTCGCCGCATCGATTGCGAAACGGATGACGATTCCATCGCCGCGCATTTCCTGCACCTGCAGCATGGCGTGCCACCGAGCGCATTGCATGCAGATGCGCTGGACAAGTCGCTGATCCTGTACGCCGAGCATGAATTCAATGCCTCGACGTTTGCAGCGCGCGTGATTGCCGGTACCGGAAGTGACATGCACTCATGCATCACCGGCGCGATCGGCGCGCTGCGTGGCCCCAAGCATGGCGGTGCAAACGAAGTGGCGATGGAAATTATCTCGCGCTACGCGACGCCGGATGAAGCCGAGGCTGACATCCGCGCACGAATGGAACGCAAGGAAATCGTGATCGGGTTCGGACACCCGGTGTACACCGTCAGCGATCCGCGCAATCCGATCATCAAGGAAATATCGCGCACGTTGTGCGCCGACGGTGGCAACCAAGCGTTGTTCGACGTATCCGAGCGCATTGAAACATTGATGATGGATACCAAGAAGATGTTCCCCAACCTCGATTGGTACAGCGCATCGGCCTACCACATGATGGGGATCCCGACGCCGATGTTCACACCGCTGTTCGTGATCGCACGCACCTCCGGATGGAGCGCGCACGTCATCGAACAACGCGAGGATGGCAAGATCATCCGGCCCAGTGCAACGTATATCGGCCCGGAAGATCGCCAGTACGTGCCAATCGGAAAGCGCTGACGTTGTTCGTTCCTGCCGCGTGCAGGGCGTCGACAAAATAAAAAAAGCCACGCATTGCGTGGCCTTTTTTATTTTGTGGCGAGGGCTAGCCCAGCAAGCCTTCCGCCTTCATCGCCGCTTGCACACCCGCATCCGCCGTCATGCGCTGGTCGAAAGCCATGAGGTGATCCAGCCCGGACAGATCGATGCCCATTTTCTTGGCCCATTGCGCCACCACGAACAGGTAGGCATCGGCGACCGAACGCGTGCCGGTCAGCCACTGCTGGTCTTTTAACTGCTGGTCCAGCCGCTCGAAGAACCCGCGCAGTTTTTTCCTGGCGGCATCCTTGGTTTTCCCGGCGCTTTCCTCACCCAGATAAGCGGTGGACCCGAACAGCGGGTGAAAGGCAGGATGAACGTCGGCGTTGAGGAACGACAGCCAGCGATTCACGACCGCGCGCCCTTTGGGCGTGCCATCACCACCGAGTTTTGCCTCGGGATGAAGATCGGCGAGGTAGTTCATGATCGCCGCGTTCTGGGTCAGTACCCAGCCGTCGTCTTCCAGCACAGGCACTGAGCCGGATGGGTTTAGTGCGAGGAATTCTGGCGTCTTGCGTTCATCGCCGCTGACGACTTGCGCCTGGAAGGGTGCACCGATCCATTGCAGGATAATGTGGTCGGCCATCGAGCACGCGCCCGGAGAGGTATATAGCTTCATCGTGGGACTCCTTGCAGAAGGACGGCAAGAATGGGGCCAATCGGGTCAGGCGTCAGCAGACCGGGTGGAACGCATTGTTGCAACGCGTCCGCAGGTCACCCATGACCAAGCTTCAGCTGTGACCGTGCGGAATCAGCTTCTGCACACGATAGAAGGTGTGATCCCCGATCGTGGCAACCTGGTAGGCGTTGCGCCAACTCGGGAGCGCCAAGGCGCTGGCGGCAAAATGGCTGGCGCCCGGGACGACTTCCCGGCGGCGTCCTGGCGGCAGGGCCCAGTTGCGCTCGGACTCAATGGCAATCGTGACGGCCTGTGCCCAGGCGTCGGAGTTACCCAAGTTCGTCTGCGGCGACACCAGCGTTGGCGCGAACTGCCGCCGTGCGGTCACGACATCGCACAGGCTCCGGCCCCACAGGCCGCTGTCGCGGCGCCGCAGGGCGACCTCGGCGACAGCTTCCTGGCCGCGCGTGGACTGGTCGCGCGCCTCCAGGTAGACCGTCGTACTCAGACACAGCGAGTCAGCCGCGGGCTGAGGCAGGACGTGCGACAGCCAGAGGATCCAGGCCAGCTTCATAAAAACTCCTTGCTCCGTTGCGTCGATCCGCAGCGCTTCCCGTCCAACTGGACGATTCAGCGGCGCAAGCCGGCATGGCGTATTGGGGAGGGCGGCAGCTCTTTGGATGCCTTGAGCCCGGGCGCGAGAAAATCCCGCAGGATTGCGGGCTGGCGCCGGTGCCCGCCTGGAGCTTTTTCAAAGCCGGGCGAGCGAAGTGCGCGCACCGTAGCCACCGTGAACCCAACCTTGGCTGAATGCGGATGCTGTTGATTCCATTGAATTTGTAGTAAGTCTCGGGGCCTCCTCGAACGGCAGCCCTGCTGCCCGGCTCCAAGGGTGGAGTTGGTCAGCGCCCTCTCGGCACGGCAAAATAGGCGGCTTCCCCAGACACGGATCCCGCATGCACGATGCCCTGATGAGTCACGCCTCCATGAGCTACTCCCTGAACAAGGACGCCTCATGAGTACGGCCGACGTGCGTTCCGCCATCCGCCCACAGCCCGATCAGCCGATGGTGGAAATCGCCGATTACGTCATCGACTATCAGGTCCAGTCGCAGGAGGCCTACGACACCGCGCGCCACATGCTGCTGGATTCCCTGGCCTGCGCGATGCTGGCGATGAAGTTTCCCGATTGCGTCAAGCACCTCGGGCCCTTGGTCCCCGGGGCGATCCTGCCGGGCGGGGCGACGGTACCCGGCACCAACTTCGAGCTCGACCCGGCCCAGGCTGCCTTCAACATTGGCACACAGGTGCGCTGGCTCGACTTCAACGACACCTGGCTGGCGGCCGAATGGGGACACCCATCGGACAACCTAGGCACGATCCTGGCGGTCGCCGACTACCTGAGCCGCAAGGGACTGCGCGATGGCGCCGACCCGATCACTGTCCGCGATGTGCTGACGTGGGCGATCAAGGCGCATGAAATCCAAGGCATTTATGCGCTGCAGAATTCCTTCAACCGCGTCGGCCTGGACCACGTCATCCTGGTGCGGTTGGCGTCAAGCGCCGTGGCCACGGCCATGTTTGGCGGCGACAAGGAGGCAGTGATCACAGCCGTGTCGCATTCCTGGATCGACAACGGTGCGCTGCGCACGTATCGCCATGCGCCCAACACGGGTCCGCGGAAATCCTGGGCGGCCGGTGATGCCTGTCGTCGCGCGGTCATCCATGCGCTCAATGCGACGCAGAAGAATGTCGTCGGCTATCCAAGCGCGTTGTCTGCCAAGACGTGGGGCTTCTACGACGTGGCGTTTAAGGGCAGGCCGTTCGAGTTCGAGCGCCCCTTCGGCAGCTATGTGATGGAAAACGTCCTGTTCAAGATCAGCTATCCGGCCGAATTCCATGCCCAGACCGCGGTCGAGTGTGCGATGCAGCTGCACCCGCTGGTGAAAGACCGCATCGACCAGATCGAGCGGATCGAAATCCAGACCCAGGAAGCGGGCGTCCGCATCATCGACAAGACTGGCCCACTGGCCAATTACGCCGACCGCGATCACTGCATCCAGTACATGGTTGCGGTGCCGCTGATCTACGGCCGCCTGACAGCGACAGACTACGGTGATGCGATTGCCGCTGATCCCCGCATCGACGCGCTTCGCGCCAGGATGACGGTGAGCGAAAACCCGCAATTCACCCGCGACTATTTCGATGCCGACAGGCGGTACATCGGTAATTCGGTGCAGGTATTTTTCACTGATGGCACGTCGTCGGACCGGATTTCGATCGATTATCCGATCGGCCATCGCAAGCGCCGCGTCGAAGGCATCCCGGTGTTGATGGCCAAGTGCGAGGCCGCGTTGCGTGCCCAGATTGAAGTGGACAAGGTCGACCGGATCATGGAGCTGGCACGGGATCCGGGCAAGCTGGAGGCAATGCCCATCGATCAATTCATGAACCTGTATCGCCTTTAGACTGACCGGTCGAGCTGAATGATTGACTTGTCCATGACCCAGTGGCACCATCCCCAACTGTTATGGTAGCGTTAACAAGGCCTTCACGCGGCCAACATTAGTCTTTCCGGGATGGCGTGAACCCAAGGCCGTCTCTTTAGCTCACGCTTTACCCGCTTTCTTTATCTGATCAAGGAGCTGCAATGAATAAGAAACTCCTCTGTGCTGCGTTACTGGCGGGACTGGGCGTGGCTCA
>JBBQTR010000088.1:0-8504 GCA_038213095.1 Lysobacterales bacterium
CGGACAGCCGGCGAAATTGTGGTTCAGGTAATTGGCGACGCGCTCCAGTTCGCTGGCGTCATAGGCGCGCCGGGTCTGGATAATGCGGTTCTGCACGTCATTGTCGGCAAACACCAGGATCGCCAGAACCCGCTGGGCATCCAGCGGCACGAAATCGATATGGCGGAAGGCAAACTGCTCGCGCCTTGGCACGCTCACCACGCCAACGAAATGACTCATCGCCGACAGCAACTCCGAGGCATTGCCGAGGAGCGACTGGGTGCCCGATCCCGGCGGCAATTCATGCCGCAGCCGCACCAGTTCGGCCTCGGGTAGTGGGCGCAATTGCAGCAGCGAATCGACGAACACCCGGTAGCCCTGCGGCGTGGGGACCCGGCCGGCCGAGGTGTGCGGGGAACTGAGCAGGCCAGCGTCTTCGAGGTCGGCCAGGATATTGCGGATGGTCGCGGGACTGACGTCGAGCCCTGCGTGACGTGCCAGCGTCTGCGAACCCACCGGCTCTCCGTCGTGGATATGGCGCCCGATCAGCGTGCGCAACAACTGTCGCGCACGCGGATCCAGCGGCTTGTCGTCAATGAAGGCGCGGCTCATGCATTGGATATAAGCCCGAGCGCGCATTGGCGCAAGCGTCGCTGCGCCACACGGCACAATCTCTTACGCTAGTGCGATGCTCACCCATCTGGCCATCAAGGATTTCGCTGTCGTCGCGGCGGCGGAACTCGAATTCAGCACGGGCCTGACGGTGATTTCCGGCGAAACCGGTGCTGGGAAGTCCCTGTTGGTCGATGCGCTGGGCTTTCTGTCGGGTCAGCGTGCCGACAGCGGCATGGTGCGGCATGGCGCGGGGCGCGCCGAACTGGTCGCGATGTTCGACCTGCGCGATGCCCCTGCCGCGCTGGCGTGGCTGCGCGAGGAAGAATTCGACAATGGCATAGCCGATGAACAGGATTGCCAATTGCGCCGTACGCTTCGCGCCGATGGCGGCTCGCGTGCGTGGATCAACGGGCGACCTGCGACCGTCGCACAACTCGGCGCGCTGGCCGAACGGCTGGTTGAGATCCATGGCCAGCATGAGCATCAGGCGCTGCTGTCGCGCGCGAGCCAGATGGCGCTTTTGGACGCATTCGGCGGGCACGTGGCGGAGCTTGATGCTGTCCGCGACGCCGCATCGGTGTGGGCCTTGCTGCAGCGCGAACTTGACCTGCTTTCAAGACAAGGCGACGTGTCCGAACGCATCGGCTGGCTCGAGCATCAGCTGGGTGAATTGCAACGCGAATCGCTGGAACCCGAATCCATTGGCGAACTCATTGCCGCACATCGACGCCACGCGCATTCAGCAGCGTTGATCGCAACCTGCGAAAACGCCCTGGCCACCATGGGGGGCGACGACGGCCCGGCGTTGTCACGCCAGTTGCAATCGGTACGTACAGAACTTGCGCGCCAGCTTGAACATGAGCCCCGGTTGGGCGAGATCGACGCAATGCTCGATTCAGCGGCGATCCAGCTCGACGAGGCACTGGTATTGCTGGAACAGGTGCGGGCCGACCTGGATATCGACCCTGCGGCGTTCGATGATCTTGACCGCCGCCTTGCACGGCTGCACGATCTGGCGCGCAAGCATCGCATCGTGCCGGAAACGTTGGCCGCACAGCGCGATGCATTGATGGTGGAACTGGATGCGTTGCGAGGCGCCGGCAAGCGGGTGGTAGTGCTCGATGGCGAAATCGATGCGGCAACGACCACATGGCGCAAGGCGGCCGGTGCGCTTGGCGAATGCAGGCGTGTCGCTGGAATTGCGCTATCGCAATCCACCACCACGTTGATCGCCGAGCTGGGCATGGGTGGGGGCCACTTCGAGGTGTCGCTCGAGCGCAATGATGAATTGCGTCCGGATCCACAGGGCGCTGAGCGGACGGAATTCCTGGTCGCTGCCAACCCCGGCCAACCTGCCCGGCCGCTGCGGAAAGTCGCGTCTGGCGGGGAGTTGTCGCGGATTTCGCTGGCGATCGAAGTCGCGGCGTTGGGCCTGGATGCGGTGCCGACGATGGTGTTCGATGAAGTCGACTCGGGCATCGGTGGCGCGGTTGCGGACATCGTCGGACAGAAATTGCGCTCGCTTGGGAGCACACGACAAGTGCTGTGCGTGACTCATCTCCCGCAGGTCGCCGCGCAAGGTCACGCGCATTATCGCGTCAGCAAGGCCGAACGTTCTGGCATGACCCAGAGCGCGGTGCAACTTCTGGATGCAAAGCAGCGCGAGGAAGAACTGGCACGCATGCTGGGTGGCGTGGCAGTGGGCGAGGAAGCGCGTGCCGCGGCGAGAAGCCTGCTTCAGAACGTAGCCTGAACTGCTTTCGTAGTATGGGTAGAGCCACCGGCGAAACCCATCATCGACCCGTGAAAATGATGGGTTTCGCTTCGCTCTACCCATCCTACGGTTTCATGGCGGCTGAGCGTTTCTTCCGCACATACAACACCAGCGCATGCTCCTGGATTTCGTAGCCGTGTTTCGCGGCGATACGGCTTTGCAGTTGCTCGATTTCGTCGCTCTGGAATTCGATCACCTTGCCCGAATCGATGTCGACCATGTGATCGTGGTGCTCGCCGCGATCCAGCTCGTAGACCGCGTGTCCACCTTCGAAGTTATGCTTGAGCACCAGGCCCGCCGATTCAAACTGCGTCAGCACCCGATACACCGTAGCCAGTCCAATTTCGTCCCCATGATCGAGCAGCTGCCGGTAAATGTCCTCGGCGGTCATATGGCGGGGCTGGATCTGCTCGAGCAACGCCAGGATCTTCATGCGCGGATGCGTGACCTTGAGACCGGCCTTGCGCAGATCTTGCGATTCCATCGGGACTCCGGTCATGGTGACAACAGGCGGGCGATGGCTGCACAGGGCAGCAACGCGTGAACGCCGGCACCACGCTGCCGTACCTCGTGCAACTGGAAAACTCGGCCTTCAGTGTATCATCGGCCCCGATTTCCCCACTTGCGACCCCCATGCAAAAGCTCCTGACGCGCAAGCTCGTGTTTGCGGCCGCACTGGCGACCGCCACCATCGCTGTATCGACGACCGGCTGTGGAATCCTCTACAAACAGCCGATCTATCAGGGAAACCTGATCGAGAAAACCGCTGCAGACCAATTGCAGGTCGGTATGAGCAAGCAGCAGGTGCAAACCCTGCTGGGTACGCCGTCGATTGCCGATCCTTTTCATCACGGGCGCTGGGACTACGCTGCAAGTGAGCGCACCGATCGTTCAGGCCATACCCAGGTCAAGAACCTGACGTTATGGTTCGATGGGGATTCGCTGACCAAGTGGGACGGCCAGTACTTCCCGGAGCAGGACGAGGCCCTGGTCAAGGTAATGTCCAAGTTCGGCAACCTGCCCAAGGACAAAGACAAGGACAAGAAGAAGCGCTGATCGGGGCACCAGCCCCAGCGGCTACTTCCGCGCACGCCGGCGTCGCGCCTCCTTCGGGTCGACCAGCAGGGGTCGCAGAAGCTCCACCCGGTCGCCATCCTGAAGGGCGTCGTGCAGTCCAAACCTGACGCCGAACACGGCACATTCCACGCCGCTATCGGGCATACCTGAATCCCCAGCGGCATTGGCCAGGCCGCTGGCGATTAATGCGTCACCCACGTTCGCGGCATCCGGTAACGCCAGTACGACCGACTCAAACCGGCGCGGCCAGGCACGGACCACCGTTATGCGGATCATTCAAGCTGCTCCGTCACCTGCATCGGCAACGCGAACGAAGTCGTCGACCATGCGGTCCGCGAGCGCCTGGAACCCCAGCGCCATCGCCGGGCCCAGCAGGCGGCTCAGCGGTTCAAAATCCAGGCTCAGCGTCACCTTGCATGCGGACTCGTCCAGCGCATGGAACTCCCAGCGCCCGGACAACTTCCGGAATGGGCCGTCACGCAACTGCATGTCGATGTGGTGCGGCGGTGTCAGCGTATTGGTGGTGGTGAACCATGTGTGCAGCGCACCGAGCTTGAGATCCAGCCGTGCGACGACATGCCGGGTATCGGCTTCGATCACCTGCGCTTCCTTGCACCAGTCGAAGCGGCGCGGATATGCCGGGATGTCGTTGACCAGTGCAAACATGCAGCCAGCGGAGTGGGCGACCAGGGCGCTGCGTTGAATCTTGGGCATCGATGACTCGCTATGGCTCGCCTGTACACGACGGTTCGGGGACAATGGCTGCAATGAACAAGAAAGCAGGCAAGGATAAGGCAAACGGCGGCGGCACCATCGCGCTCAACAAACGCGCACGCCATGAATATCACCTGGAGGAGCGTTTCGAGGCTGGCCTTTCATTGCAGGGGTGGGAGTTGAAATCGATTCGTGCCGGCCGCGCGAACATCACCGAAGCTTACGCCGTGATCCGCAATGGGGAGCTGTTTTTGTTCGGCGCACAGATGACGCCATTGATCTCCGCGTCCACCCATGTCATCGCCGACGCCCACCGTACCCGCAAGTTGCTGCTGCACAAGCACGAGATTGACGAGCTGATCGGACGCGTCCAGCGCGACGGCTACACACTGGTGCCGACCGCCCTGTATTGGAAAGCCAACAAGGTCAAGGCGGAACTTGCGCTGGCCAAGGGTAAGCAAACCCACGACAAACGCGAGGCAAGCAAGGACAAGGATTGGTCGCGCGACAAACAACGGTTGATGCGAAACCACAACAAGAATGCGTGATCGATCAGTACCCGGGTGGCAGGTATTTATATCGCGCCATTTGTTCGCGGTGACGGTCGACGATCGCGGCGACCTGCTCGCGCTTCAATCCTTCGCGCCATTGGTGGCTTCTGCCGTGGCGGAAGAAACGCCCACCCTTGCCTGACGCCTCCACGAATCCCTCCTTGCGCTCCATCTCGACCAACGTCCTGAATCCGGAGTGCTTGATCGCACGATCCATGCGTGCGCGGTCCGTACTCATGTGGAGCAGCTTTACCACTTTGCCGAAGGTTTTTGCCGGTCGTTCGAGTAGGTCTTCGTAGCGCACCACCAGCACCCGTGGCCCTGCCTGGTTCGTCCAGCCGGAGACATGCCGCGACCATGACCCTAATACCTGGCTGACGTGAAGCGAATCATTCGCGGTGCCGGTATCGTCGGACGCCATGCTTGCGATCGCCGCATCGATATCCACACCAAAGTGGTCGCTCATGCTCAGCACTACGTCAAGCGGATTGCGCACGACATATATCGCTGCAACGGTCACGTCCATGTCATGGAGCGGATACCCGTCGAAGCTGCCCGACATGTTATGCGTCTTGACGAACACGGTGCCCTGATGACGTGCTGCAATGCGCGCGTGCACCTTTGGCCGCAGGCACGCGATTTCCTGCAGGCTCAATTCGCTGCTGGGGCGCCCAGCCAGCGCCGTATAGTCCTCCGGCAAGGCTTCGTCATCGCTGAATCTGGGCAGTTCGCGCAATGGCACTGGCTCCCCACGATCAGCGATCATGTTGGCCAGGAAAACACGCACCCATGTATTGCCTGACTTGGGATACGACGCCAGCCAGCAGATATTACCCATCAAAGCCTGCCCATCAAGATTGCCTGTCAAAGTTATGCATCAATGTTGCCGTTGAACTACTCGTACGACATGCAGGTCTAGCCGCTGGATGGATGACCTGTCGGTAGTCGCATCCACCAGCAGCAAGATCAGCTCCCGGAATCCGTCTCAACTTCTGGCAGGGTGAAATAAAAAGTCGCACCCTGCCCTGGTTTCCCTTCGGCGCGAATCATGCCGCCGTGCCGCTCGACGATCCGCTTGACTGACGCAAGGCCGATGCCGTGCCCGCTGAATTGGTCGGCATGGTGCAGCCGTTGGAAGGGGCGGAACAATTTGCCGGCGTATTCCTGTGCAAACCCCGCACCGTTGTCTCGTACGAAAAATTCATTGGCTGCAGTGCGGCCGATCTCGATCTTGGCCCCCAGAGTGTCGCGGGTGAATTTCCACGCATTGCCCAGCAGGTTCTGCAACAAGCTGCGGACAAGGCCCTGATCGGCGACGGCGTGTAATCCACCCTGGATGGTGATCGTGACCTCACGATCCGGATCCTGGACGCGGAGGTCGCCAATGACTTCCTCGGCGATCCGCCCAAGATCCAGCGCGACTGGCGTCATCCCGCCGCGACCGACACGAGACATGCTGAGCAGCGCCTCGATCAGCTCGCCCATGCGCCCTGCCGCATTACGCACCCTAGCAAGGTAGTCGTGGCCGGTCTGGTCGATGGCATCCGTATAACGCTCAGCCAGCAGCTTGCTGAATCCGTCGATCGAGCGCAGTGGCGCGCGCAGGTCATGCGACACGCTGTACGCAAAAGTTTCGAGTTCCTGGTTGACCAGTGTCAATTCACGCGTGCGCATCGCTACGCGTGCTTCAAGCGTGCGGTTGAGCGCCAACACCTGCTCCTCCGCGCGCACGCGGTCGGTCACGTCTTCAACCTGCACCAGGCGCGCAATGCCGTGAATATCGTCGTCGCCAGGCAACGGTGCGGACGTCAGGTGCACCTGCCGCATGCCATCGGCGCGAAGCAGCGTGCGTGTCATGCGGGTGACACCGATCGCGAGATCGCGTTCCCGATCGTGGCTGTGATCCACCGGCTCTTCCACGAACCGGTCATCGAATGACGTTCCCCCCAGGTCAGCGACGTTGCCGAGGATAGCCACCAGCGCCGGGTTTGCCTCGACGATGTTGCCTTCGTGATCGAGCAGTGCCATGCCAATCGCGGAATGCTCCATCGCGCCGCGAAAACGCAACTCGCTGCGCCGATAAGAGTCGCTCATGCGCGCAGCCAGGTATTCGGCACGCCCCTGCGTGCGCACCAGCGTCAGCGTGATGCCGAACAACAGCAGCGATGCGAACACGCCGATGGCAAGCGTGGTGAGCAACCCGGCGGTGCGCTGATCGATCACCTCCAATGGATCGGAGATGAAATCCAGACGCCAGCGCCGCCCGTAACGCTCCAGTAGTTCGCTGTCGACGAACGCGGGCTTCCGCGCGTCCGTGGACGGGGACACATACAACGCGTCGGCTTGTGCATCGGTGATGTCGATGATGCGGAATCGAGGGTGCTGCGGCGTAGTGCTCAAAGCAAGATCGACGAATTGCCGCACGCGAAAGGGAATGTAGACCCAGCCACGCATGGACTCGTGACGCAACGACAGGCTGCCGTCCCGCCCACCGAGGTGATACACCGGCTGGAACAGCAACAACGCCGCGATCGGACCTCCCTGATCGGCACTCGACGTATCTTGCACCAGGTGCACTCCGCCGCTGAGGTGCTCGCTCCCGCTTTCCAGCGCCGCTTCCATCGCGGCATGGCGCACCGGCTCGGTATACATGTCGTATCCGATTGCGTCGAGATTGGCCTGTGTTTTTGGCTCCAGATACAGGATAGGACCATAGTGCTCACGCGGCCCCTCGGGCCGCACGCTGTACAGGCCTTCCCCGTTGTCGTGGATCTGACGCTGTAGTTCTGTCAACTGTCCGGGCGACGCATACACAGCGAACCCGAGGCCAGCGATGGCCGGAAACCGGTGGCCGATGTCCAAGCCGTCGACGTAATCCTGCCACTGCCGGCGGCTCGGACGCTCCACCGTTGCGAACAAGGAGACGCCACCGCGCGCGACCAGTTCATAGGCGCTCAGTTGCTGGACGAGAAGTCCCACGCTCTCCTTGCAATCGACGATGAAATCGGCTTCGGCAACCGCCAGTTCACGGTTCCGAGCAGTGCGCCAATAAATCCCCACAACCAGCAGGGAAGCGAGCAGCACCAGCAGCGCCAGCGCATGACCGCGGCGATTGCTGGAGAAATGAGCATCGGGAGAAGTCGGCGATGCGAGCATGACGGCAAGCATAGCCGCTGGCATGGCGCGGATCAGGGGACAATTGACCAGTCCCGCGCATGAATCGTCGCCGGGGTTGAGGTCGTCAGCGTCTTGCGCGATGGCGGCTCATCCCTATACTGGCTACGTCGGCGATATCGACATTCCCGGGGGTGCACTGGCTTCGACGGGGGTTGCGAAATTGTTTGGCGCATGCCGAGGGGGTAGCTTTCCTCGTAAATCCAGCTGCAAAAACTCAGACGCCAACGACGACGTCTACGCTCTCGCCGCTTAAGGCGTAAGCCCTGAACCCACTTGTGCCTATGCTCGTGGATGTAGGGTCATCATCATGGGATCGAAGCTGGCGGCGACCCGTCAACCAGCCTCTAGACTAAAGCGGGTGTGGATGACGGTGTGCCTCGCACGTTGTGTTGCCGTCATCCGAAATCAAACAACGAGCTAAGCATGTAGTGCCGGGCATGGAGTACCTTCGGACGGCGGTTCGATTCCGCCCACCTCCACCATTCAACGAACGGGCCGCGCAAGCGGCCTTTTCGTTCTGTGTTCGCGCCCACCATGTTGACGTGCAGCCGTTATGCTTTGGGGATGACGACGGAAGACAACCCTGTGCAGCCGCAATCACGGTACGTTCGATGGCG
>JBBQTR010000089.1:0-8444 GCA_038213095.1 Lysobacterales bacterium
TCCATGACCTGCAACAGGATGTTGAAGATGTCCGGATGCGCCTTCTCGACTTCGTCCAGCAGCAGGACGCAATGGGGGGTTTTGACGATCTTCTCGGTCAGCAGGCCGCCCTGGTCGAAGCCAACATAGCCCGGAGGTGCACCGATCAGGCGCGACACGGAATGCGACTCCATGTACTCGGACATGTCGAAACGCACCAGCTCGATGCCCAACTGCAACGCGAGCTGCTTGGTGACTTCGGTCTTGCCGACACCGGTGGGCCCGGCGAACAGGAAGTTGCCGATCGGCTTGTCTGGATCGCCCAGGCCCGAACGCGCCAGCTTGATGGCGGACGTCAATGTACCAATGGCCTGGTCCTGGCCGAAGATCACCATTTTGAGGTTGCGCTCCAGATGCTGCAGCACGTCCTTGTCGGAGCTGCTGACCTGTTTGGCTGGAATGCGCGCCATCTTGGCCACGATCATCTCCACTTCTTCGACATCGATCAGGCTCTTGCGCTTGTCCAGCGGCAAGAGCCTCTGGCGTGCGCCTGCCTCGTCGATGACATCGATGGCCTTGTCAGGTAGCAGGCGGTCGGCAATGTGCTTGACCGACAGGTCGACCGCTGCCTGCAGCGCATCGTCGGCATAACTCACGCCGTGGTGGGCTTCGTATTTGGGTTTCAAGCCGTGAAGGATCTCAACTGTTTCACCGACGGTCGGCTCGACGATGTCAATCTTCTGGAACCGCCGTGCCAATGCGCGGTCTTTTTCGAAAATGCCACGGTATTCCTGGAACGTGGTCGAGCCGATGCAGCGCAACTCACCCGAAGCCAAAGCCGGCTTGATCAGGTTCGACGCATCCATTGTGCCGCCGCTGGCTGAGCCGGCGCCGATGATCGTATGGATCTCGTCGATGAACAGCACGGCGCCTGGAATCTTTTTCATCGCTGCGAGCACCGCCTTGAGGCGCTTCTCGAAATCACCTCGATATTTCGTGCCCGCGACCAGCGCGCCCAGGTCGAGCGCGTAGATCACTGCGTCGGCGAGGACTTCGGGCACATCGCCATCGACGATGCGCTTGGCCAGACCTTCGGCCAATGCAGTCTTTCCCACGCCAGCTTCGCCCACATACAGCGGGTTGTTCTTGCGGCGACGGCAGAGGATCTGGATGGTGCGCTCGACTTCATCCGCGCGGCCGACCAGCGGGTCGATCTTGCCCGCCATCGCGAGTTCGTTGAGGTTGTTGGCGAATTCGGCCAGCGCATCTCCCTTGCCCTCGCTTTCGGAGGTCTCGGCTCGGGCTTTGTCGTCATCGCCTGACGGTTCCTCCCCGCCCTGCTTGGCGATCCCATGGGACAGGTAGTTGACGACATCCAACCGCGAGACGTCCTGCTGGTTCAGGTAATACACCGCGTGCGAATCCTTTTCGCCAAAGATCGCGACCAGGACATTCGCGCCCGTCACTTCCTTCTTCCCGGAAGACTGGACGTGGTAGACGGCGCGCTGCAGCACGCGCTGGAAGCCGAGCGTGGGCTGCGTATCGCGACCGTCGTCGTCATCGAGCTTGACGACCGACTTGTCGATCGCCTGCTCCAGTTCGCCGCGCAGGCGCGGGAAATCCGTGCCGCTGGCCTTGAGCACGCCTTCGGCCGAGGGGTTGTCGAGCAGTGCAAGCAGCAGGTGTTCGACCGTCATGTATTCATGGCGCGCTTCGCGAGCGCGCTTGTAACACTGGCCGATGCTGTATTCGAGGTCCTTGCTGAACATGGGGACGGATGCTCCGGGAGATCACTGCCGACTATGTGGGGCGGACAACCTGCTTGCACAAGCCCTGCACGGCTGCTCGCAGCCGGATTCCACAACCGGCTTACACCCCTTCTACGCCTTCTCCATCGTGCACAACAGCGGGTGTTGGTTCAGCCTTGAATATTCGTTAACCTGGGCCACTTTCGACTCTGCCACCTCGCGCGTGTAGACGCCGCACACACCACGCCCGCGGGTGTGGACGTGAAGCATGATCTGCGTCGCCTTTTCGATGTTCATTCCGAAAAACCGCACCATGATCTCCACCACGAATTCCATCGGCGTGTAGTCGTCATTGAGCAGAAGCACCGAGTACAGCGGAGGGCGCTCCACTTCGGGCTTGCTGGTTTCGACCATGACGCCATGGTCGCGTTCGTTGCCTGGGGTATTTGCCATCCACCAATTATACGAAGATGGCTGCACAGGGCGGCATGGACGCCGCGCCGGCCGCCAGCGGACAATATGCGCATGAGCTATCGCGACCGACACTTCTGGCAGCCCGATGTCACCGTCGCCACGGTCGTGGTGCGCGACGGACGCGTGCTGTGCGTTGAGGAGCGTGTCGCCGGACGGGTCGTGATCAACCAGCCGGCCGGGCACCTGGAGCCTGACGAATCCCTGTTCGACGCCGCCCTGCGCGAAACCCGCGAGGAAACCGGCTGGGACGTGCGCCTGACCGCATTCGTCGGCGCCTATCAATGGAGGGCACCCACCCAGGCGGATGGCAGTGACGGACGTCACTTCCTGCGCTTCGCCTTTGCCGCCGACCCGATGCAGCATGATCCTGCACGTGAACTTGATGTAGGCATCCTGCGGGCCTGCTGGATGACGCCAGAAGAGTTGATGGCCGCACGCGAGCGTCATCGCAGTCCACTGGTATGGCAGGCCGTCGCCGATTATCTCGCTGGCCAGCGACATCCATTGTCGATGCTGCAGCAACTCGCATGAGTAGCGAACGCATCGACGCCATTGTCGGAATGTCCGGTGGCGTGGATTCTTCCGTCGCCGCGTTGCTGCTTCAGCAGGCAGGCACCACGATTGCCGGCTTGTTCATGCAGAACTGGGTGGACGATGGCAGCGGAGATTGCCGTGCCGAAGACGATCGCCGCGATGCCGTCGCGGTGTGCGGACGGCTTGGCATCCCCATTTATTTTCGCGATTTCTCGCAGCAATACTGGGATGGTGTGTTTACGCATTTTCTCGCTGAATATGCCGCTGGACGCACGCCCAATCCGGATGTCCTGTGCAACCGGGAGATCAAGTTCAAACATTTCCTGGACGCAGCGCGGGAGCTGGGCGCAGAGTTCATCGCGACCGGCCATTACGCACGAGTTGAACCTCGCAGCGGAAAGTCTGGCCCGCACTGGCAGCTTCTGCGCGCCGCGGATCGCAGCAAGGATCAAAGTTATTTCCTGCACCAGTTGGGCCAGGAGCAACTTGCCGCGACGCGGTTTCCGCTCGGCGACCTGCTTAAGCCGGACGTCCGCCGGATCGCGGCGGACATGGGGCTGTCGACTGCGGCCAAGAAGGATTCCACAGGCATATGCTTCATCGGAGAGCGCGATTTCCGCGAATTCCTTTCGCGCTACCTGCCAGTCAGGCCCGGTGAAATCCGTGACCCACAGGGATCCGTACTCGGCGAGCATCAAGGTGTCTTCTTCTACACCCTCGGCCAGCGCGAAGGCCTGCAGCTGGGCGGCATACGCGGGCGCCAAGCGGCGCCATGGTATGTCGTAGGCAAGGACATCGACCGCAACATTCTCTATGTCGAGCAGGGCCTGGAGAGCCCGTGGTTGCAGTCGACCACATTGCGTTCGGAAACCGCGCACTGGATCACCGGAAGCGCCCCGTCATCGCGTTTTACCTGCAGCGCGCAGACCCGTTATCGGCAGGCGGACGAAGCCTGCGAGGTCCGCGTCGCCGATGACGGTCATCTCGAGGTGCGTTTCTCACGCCCCCAGCGTGCGGTGACGCCTGGACAATCACTCGTGCTGTACGACGGCGATATTTGCCTGGGGGGCGCTGTGATTGAGGCGACGAATGCACCTCTCGAGCTTGCCCAACGCGAACATGCCGCATGAATCCGGCGCCCTCCCACTCCTCAAGCCAGCGGATGCTCGCCCTCGCCGGCATGGTGCAAGCACTGCAGCAGGTGCGCCGAATCGCCGATACCGGACAGGCCGAGGGCGACGTCCTGGCGACGGCATTGGACAGCGTCTTCCGTATCGAGGCCGAAACACCCGCAGGGGTTTACGGCGGCGAACATGCCGTGCGTCAAGGACTGTTGTTGTTGCGAAGTTATTTCAGCAATGAAACCCAGGACGCCCTGCTGCCACGATTGACGCTGGCCGTCCTGCAGCTGGAACGCCGCTTTCACCGCCATCCAATGGCGCAGCAGGTGCGCGACGGCATCCTGGCAGCCGCGCCGTCGGCCGCACGCCTGGGCAATACACACCCGGAAGTCCTGGCAGCCCTGGGCAGCCTCTACGCCAACACCGTCAGCCACCTGCGCCCACGCGTGCTGGTGCAAGGCAACCCGCATTATCTGGGCCAAGCCGCCGTGGTCGCCGAAATCCGCGCCGTCTTGCTTGCCGCGTTGCGCTCGGCGGTGTTATGGCGGCAACTCGGCGGCAGCCTGTGGGATTTCCTGTTACGCAGGAAGGAAATGGTTATTGCGATCGATGCCTGGCTGGATTGAGTCTCATGTCCAGATGGCGGGTCTAATCCAGTCCCCCACATTTGACCTTTAGTCGATCTGCAAGGCGGGTCTCGATCCGCCTTGCACGAAGTTCCATCAGCGACCGATGATCTTCCAGGAGAGATCAGTGACGCTCCGTACGGACTGCTGAATCGCAGAGTGCGCAGATAGCCAGATCACATTGGCGCCACTACTGCTGTTGCGCCAGAGGATGTCTGATTTCCCATCGCCGTTGTAATCCCCCACCGCAACGATCTTCCAGGTCAGGTCGGTGATTTGTGTAACCGCCTGCTGCGAAGAAGGACTCCCGGATTTCCAGATCACGCTGGCCCCCGTGCTTTGGTTGTGCCAAAGGATGTCCGATGCGCCGTCGCCGTCGAAATCGCCCACACCCACCACGCTCCAGTTTAGATCGGTCACGCCTGTGACGGATTGCTGGGTCATGGAGTTCGCCGAGTACCAGATGACGTTGGCGCCGCTAAGGGTATTGCGCCAGAAGATATCCGCGTGTCCGTCACTGTTGAAATCACCCACGCCCACAACATGCCAATTGACATCGGTCACGCCGGTGACGGCCTGTTGCGTGGCCCCATTGCCGGATTTCCAGATCGTATTCGCGCCCGTGCTGGCGTTGCGCCAAAGGATATCGGCGTATCCGTTGCCATCGAAATCGGCGACTCCCACGATTTGCCAGTCCAGATTGGTCACGCCGGTAACTGGCTGCTTCGTGGCTGCATTCGCGGACTTCCAGATGGTATTGGCCCCGGTGCTCGTGTTGCGCCAGAGAATGTCAGCAATTCCATCGGCGTTGAAATCAGCAGTGCCTACAATCTTCCAAGCCTGATCGGTGACACCGGTCATTGCCTGCTGCAAGGTGGATTTAGCAGACTTCCAGATCGTGTCGGCACCGGTTGTGATGTTGCGCCACAGGATGTCGGAGAATCCGTCGCCGTTGAAATCGGATGTGTTCAGAGCACTACGGAATAAAACCGACACGGGCGTAAGGTGGTTGGTGGTCGTGCCATCACCCAACTGCATCGCGCCGTTCGCGCCCCAGCAGTACACCGCATCGGCCGTGATCAGCGCACATGTGTGATAGACACCACCCGCGATCGCCTGTACCCCGCTGCTCAAGCCCACCACCGGGACAGGAGTGAGACGCTGGATACTTGTGCCATCGCCAAGCTGACCAGTGACGTTCCACCCCCAGCACTGCATCGCGCCGCCCGTGGTCACCGCGCAGGTGTGCTCGTAGCCTGCCGCGATCTCGCGCACGCCGCTGCCCAGGCCAACCACGGGGACCGGCGTGAGCCGCTCATGGTTGGCATCGCCGGTACTGCCATCGCCCAGTGCACCAACGGCGTTATAGCCCCAGCAGGACACCCCCCCTGCCGTGCTTAACGCACAGGTGTGGTAATACCCCAGGGTGATCTCTTGCACGCCGCTGCCAACGCCCGATACCGGGACCGGCGTGAGGCGTTGCGTGGTGGTGCCATCGCCGAGTTGCCCAGCGATGTTATCTCCCCAGCAGAACACCGCACCGGCCGTGGTCAGCGCGCAGGCGTGGTCACCTCCTCCCGCGATGGCGTGTACCCCGCTACCCAGCCCCGCCACCTGCACTGGTGTCAGCCGCTGGGTGGTGGTGCCATCTCCTAGCTGGCCATGGCTGTTATCACCCCAGCACAACACAGCACCCGTAGTGGTCAAGGCGCAGGAGTGGGTGTTGCCTGCCGCGATTGCCTGTACCCCGCTGCCCAGGCCGGTCACGGTGACCGGCGTCACGCGCTGTAAGGTAGTGCCATCGCCTAATTGGCCATGAGTGTTGTCACCCCAGCACCTCACCCCGCCCCCTGTTCTCAGCGCGCAGGTGAATGCTCCCTTCGCCGCAACCGCCTGCATGCCGTTGCCCAAGCCGGACACACGGACGGGCGCCCCACGCTTCGTGTTGGTGCCAACGCCCAGTTCTCCACTGTTGTTATCTCCCCAGCACCGCACAGAGCCATTGGTGGTTAGCGCGCAGGTATGAAATCCCCCCGCTGCGATCAAGCCGTTTTCAGCCGACGCGGGTAAAGCGAATGTGATGAGCGCCAATACCCCAAACAGCGTTGCGACGGGTGTGCATTTCATGAGTCATGAATTCCAATGGGGGGTGTTCTGGCGAAGACAGACTGCAGGTATTCCTTGCTGAGTTTAAAGACAGCCAGGGAGGCGGAAGAATAGCAAAGAACACAAAGAGTCAGGTTCATCGGTCGCGCACTGCGTCAACCTCTCCAAGCAGGGGCGAAATCGATCGATGACCACGCCGGTTGCTGCCGCGATGATGTTCGTCAGCAAGGCGAAAGCCCGGGGAATGAGTTTTTGCGGCATAATTACGCCGCTGAATGCGGTGTTTCTTCCCGCCATCCCTTGCCCCTCCCGGAGCCTTTTGCATGGCCGACTCCTTCGCCACCCGCGCCCATCTTTCCGTCAACGGCAAGTCGTACTCATATTCGAGCCTGTCCAAGCTCGGCGAGCGTTTCGACCTGACCCGTTTGCCGTATTCGATGAAGATCCTGCTGGAAAACCTGTTGCGCCATGAGGATGGGGTTTCTGTGCTGCCTGCCCACATCGAAGCGGTGGCGAAGTGGGACCCGAAGGATGAGCCGGAGACCGAAATCGCCTTCATGCCAGCGCGTGTGCTGCTGCAGGATTTCACCGGCGTGCCGTGCGTGGTCGATCTTGCGGCGATGCGCGATGCCGTGGCGAAACTCGGTGGGAATCCCAGCCAGATCAACCCGCAGATTCCATCGGAACTGGTGATCGATCACTCGGTCCAGGTCGACGTATTCGGGCGCGCCGACGCGCTGGAGTTGAACGGCAAGATCGAATTCGAACGCAACATGGAACGTTACAGTTTCCTGCGCTGGGGCCAGAAAGCACTGAAGAATTTCAAGGTGGTTCCGCCCAGCACCGGCATCGTGCACCAGGTGAACCTTGAAAACCTGGCGCGTGTCGTCATGGAGCGCGAGGTGGATGGTGAATTACTCGCGTTCCCAGATACCGTTTTCGGCACCGACTCCCATACGACCATGATCAATGGCATCGGCGTACTGGGATGGGGCGTTGGCGGTATCGAGGCGGAGGCTGCGATGTTGGGCCAGCCGTCGTCGATGCTGATTCCGCAAGTGGTTGGGTTTCGTCTTATCGGCAAAATGCCGGAGGGCGCGACCGGCACCGACCTGGTGTTGACGGTCACACAGATGTTGCGTGCGCTGGGCGTGGTGGGGAAATTCGTCGAATTCCATGGCGACGGACTGCAGCATCTGCCGCTCGCCGACCGCGCCACGATAGCCAACATGGCGCCGGAGTACGGCGCGACCTGCGGCATTTTCCCAATCGATGCCGAAGCGGTGAACTACCTGCGCCTGTCCGGCCGCAGCGAAGCGCAGATTGCGCTGGTCGAGGCATACGCGAAGGCTCAGGGGCTGTGGCACACACCGGATTCCCCGCATGCCAGCTACAGCGCCACGCTCGAACTGGACCTTGCCGACGTACGGCCCTCGCTGGCCGGGCCGAAGCGTCCGCAGGATCGCGTGCTGCTTGAGAAGATGCAGGCCAATTTCGTGGCCAACCTGGACGGGCTCTTGACCGCCAACCGTAAGGTCAGGAAGTCGGAAATCAAACGATTTGACGAAGAAGGCGGCGACCAGCCACAAGCCGAGCACCTGGCTGCTAAACCCATCTCCAACATCCGCATCCGCGAGCAGGATTGCGAACTGAAGGATGGTTCCGTCGTCATTGCCGCGATCACGTCGTGCACCAATACGTCCAATCCCGCGGTGATGCTGGGTGCCGGCCTCGTCGCACGCAAGGCTGCACGCCTTGGATTGAAGGCCAAGCCGTGGGTGAAGACGTCCATCGGGCCGGGCTCGCTCGTCGTGACCGACTACCTGAAAAAAGCGGGCGTCCTCGCCGACCTGGAG
>JBBQTR010000090.1:0-8431 GCA_038213095.1 Lysobacterales bacterium
TGGCCATGGCGGCCTGGGCCTGGCTCAACTCGCTGCGTGCCTGCGCGATCGTGTCGCCAGAGTATTGATCGGCATCGACGCCGGCCGCGTGTGTCACCGCCTCCTGCGCTGCCGCCAGTTCGCTGGTGGGCGGCGGCAGGGTCGCGCATGAGCCGAGCAGGCACGTCAAAGTCAGCGACGTCAGCAGATGCGTGATGCGGGTTGTGATGGCATGCCGGGCGTGGGGATTATGTGCGAAGCTTCGATTCATCGGGGTGCCGTGTGGCGGAGGGGCGACGCGCGGTCATTTTCATCAGCTTATGCGTTGTCTGCAACGATGACTTCTTATTGAGAGGTGGATGAATGGATATCGGCTATTTCCTGAAGCTGATGACGGAGAAAAACGCCTCCGACATGTTCCTGACCACCGGCGCGCCGGTGTACATCAAGGTCGAAGGCACGCTGCATGCGCTGGGTAGTACCGGCCTGCCGCCCGGCATGGTCAAGAAGATCGCCTATTCACTCATGGACGAAGGCCAGGTGCCGATGTTCGAGCGCGATCTTGAACTCAACATGGCGCTGGCGCTGCAGGATTCCGGTCGCTTCCGCATCAACGTGTTCAAGCAGCGCGGCGAAGTAGGCATGGTGATCCGCGCGATCCGCAGCGTGATCCCCTCGATCGAGGAACTGCAACTGCCGCAAGTGCTCAAGGACATCATCATGGCCCCGCGCGGGCTTGTGCTGATCGTCGGATCGACCGGGTCGGGCAAGTCGACCACGCTGGCGTCGATGATCGATCACCGCAATTCCTGCAGTACCGGGCACATCCTCACCATCGAGGATCCGATCGAATACCTGCACAAGCACAAGCAGTCGATCGTCAACCAGCGCGAAGTCGGCATCGATACCCACGCGTTCCACAATGCACTCAAGAATGCGATGCGCGAAGCGCCGGACGTGATCCTGATCGGCGAAATCCTCGACGCCACCACCATGGAAGCGGCGATCGCCTTCGCCGAGACCGGCCACATCTGCCTGGCGACCCTGCATTCCAACAACGCCGACCAGACCATCGAACGCATCCTCAACTTCTTCCCCGAGGGCGCGCATAAAAACGTGCTGATGAACCTCGCGCTGAACCTCAAGGCGGTCGTGTCGCAGCGGCTGGTGGTGGGGGTCGATGGCCGGCGCGTACCCGCAGCCGAAATCCTGATCAACACGCCGATGATCCGAGACCTGCTGCGTCGCGGCCAGATCCACGAACTGAAACAGGCCATGGAGGAATCCCTCGAATCGGGCATGGAAAGCTTCGACCAGTGCCTGTTCCGTATGTACAAGGAAGGCCGCGTCGAACGCGAGGAAGCCTTGCGCGCCGCCGATTCACGCGATGGGTTGGCGCTGAAATTCCGCCTGTCTGAAGGCTCGAGCGGCGAACATGATCCATATGCCGAGGTGTTCGCGACCGCGTCAAGCCAGCATTGAGTCGGGATCGCAATCCGCCCGCCTGGGATCCTAGGGCGCGTCGGGTTGCCGCTCCGGCCGTGCCGCATCGAACGCGGGTAGAGCGAGGCAGCTTGCCTCGATACGCATGATGGTGGGATATGGCGACATGTCGATGGCGAAGCGGCGTGCGTTGTAGAGCTGAGGGATTAGGCAGCAATCGGCAATCGTTGGCGCATTCCCGTCACAGAAGGTGCCGGTCGACGGGTGATCGAGCAGCAGGGCCTCGAAGGCGGACAGCCCTTCGACCATCCAGTGCCGCATCCACACGTCACGTTCGGGCTGGGGCACGCCCCAGTCGCGCTCGAAATACTGCAGCACACGCAGGTTGTTGAGTGGATGGATGTAGCAGGCAATCAGCTGCGCCAGGCCGCGCACGCGCTGGCGTTCGCGCGCGGTCGCCGGCAGCAGCATCGGCGCCGGCCACATTTCGTCCAGGTATTCCAGGATCGCCAGTGACTGCCGCAACATGCGGTGTCCATGCTGCAGGACGGGAATCAACTGCTGCGGATTGGTAACCCGGAACTCATCGCTGTGCTGCTCGCCCCCATCGCGCAACAGGTGCACAGGCGCAATGTCATAGGCCAGCCCTTTCAGGTTCAGGCCAATGCGCACGCGGTATGCGGCGCTGGAGCGCCAATAGGAATACAGGCACAGCTTTTCGATCACCATTGCGTCCTTCCGCTCCCCTTGCGGTGGCGCCTGTCATCAGCGCCGCAGCAGGCACCTTAGCCCGGCAAGTGACGACTCAGCCGACCGTCGGTCGCGCGAACCGGCCGTCGGACGGTTCAGACGCCCCGGTCAGGGCAATGGCTGGCGTTCGATACGCTGTTCGATCGCGCCAAAAATGCTCTTGCCCGCGCCATCCAGCATTTCGATCCGCACCAGGTCGCCGAAGGACATGAAAGGCGTCTGCGGCTTGCCGTGTTCCAGCGTCTCGACCGTACGCTTTTCGGCGAAGCACGACGCTCCCTTGCTGGTGTCCTCGTTGGCGATCGTGCCTGAGCCGACAATCGTTCCTGCCGACACCGGTCGCGTTTTTGCCACGTGCGCCAGCAACTGCGCGAAATCGAACTGCATGTCGACACCGGCTTCGGGCGCGCCGAACCACTCGCCATTGACATGGGTTACCAACGGCAAATGCAGTTTGTTTCCGCGCCAGGCGTCGCCGAGCTCGTCGGGCGTCACGAACACCGGCGACAACGCTGAGCGCGGCTTGGACTGCAGGAAACCGAATCCCTTCGCCAGCTCACCCGGGATCAGGTTGCGCAGCGAGACGTCATTGACCAGGCCGATCAACTGGATATGCGAGGCGGCCTGCTCCGGCGTCACCGCCATCGGCACGTCGTCGGTGATGATCACGATCTCGGCTTCCAGATCGATGCCATGGCTTTCATCGGCGACGCGCACGGGATCGCGCGGCCCCATGAACCCGGCACTGGTTGCCTGGTACATCAGCGGATCCGTGTAGAAACTCTCCGGCACCTCGGCACCGCGGGCGCGGCGCACGCGCGCGACATGCGGCAGGTACGCGCTGCCGTCGACGAATTCATAGGCGCGCGGTAACGGCGCTGCCAGCTGCGCCATGTCGATATCGAAGGCGCCATCGGCGCTGCCGTCGTTGAGCGCATCGGACAATGCCGCCAGGCGTGGCGCGAGGTTCGACCAGTCTTCCAGAGCGCGCTGCAATGTCGGTGCAATCCCGGTGGCGCGCACGCCGTGTAAGAGGTCGCGCGAGACGACGATCAGCGTGCCGTCCCGGCCGCCTTCTTTCAATGAAGCCAATTTCATCGTGTGTGTGTCCGAGATCTGCTGACGCCATTGTACCGCCGGCTGTTCAAGCCTCTTGAAAACCACCTGCACGGAACGTCAGCACCAACGTGTCTCGATGACCTTGCTCGTCCAGTGGCTGTATCGGTGTTGACTCGTGGATGACGCGGGTGTCGTCCAGCAGCAGTAGCGACCACGGCTGCAACAGCGTGAAGCGCTGGCCATTGGGTCCGCTCGCCTCGAACACTCGGGTTTCCCCACCTTTAATGCCAACCCGCTCGATCAGGAACACCGCGACGAAATCCACGCCGTCGCGATGCGCGCCTTCGGGCGTCGGCCGGCCGATGCCCTCGCTGGTATCGATGCGGAATTGATGCGCCTCGACATACCAGCGCGGCTCGGGCTGCAGTTGCGAAAACAGGCTGGCGAGTGAGCGCAGCACCTGCGACCACGCTGGATTCGCGATCACGTCGTCGCGGATCGGCTCGAACCAGCGACGCATACCACCATGCAAGGCGTTGTATTCCTCGGATTGCCAATGCGCGCGATGTGGGGTTTGCAGCACATGGTCATCTTCGACCACGAAGCACGAATGCCGGCGCTTGCGGTAATGGCCGCCATCCCTGAGATAAAGATCAGGGGCGAGATCGTCCCAGCTGTCGTGCAAGGCATTGAGCGACGCGAAACCGACGCCACACAATTGCGTGACGCTGTCCGATGTCAGCACCGCGTAACCGGATTTGCGCATCTGCGGAACCAACTCATCAACCGAAGTGAACGGCGCTGCAAGGCTGGCAACCACGGGTGCTCTCCTGCGATGTAGTGAGGCCGGCAAAGCAAAAACCCGCACGAGGCGGGCTTTTGCAGTGCTGCAAGGCTTGATGTGGCAGCCCCGGATGGATTCGAACCACCGATGCCTGAGTCAGAGTCAGGTGCCTTACCGCTTGGCTACGGGGCTATGAAACCTGTGTTTGAAGATTAGCGCTTGGAGAACTGCGTGGCGCGACGTGCCTTGTGCAGGCCGACCTTCTTGCGCTCGACTTCGCGGGCATCGCGGGTCATGAAACCGGCCTTCCGCAGCTCGCCCTTGAGCGACTCGTCGTACTCGACCAGCGCGCGCGAAATGCCCAGGCGGATGGCGCCGGCCTGGCCGGTGTTGCCACCGCCCTCGACTGTCACCAGCACGTCGAACTTGTCGGTCGACTTGGTCAGTTCCAGCGGCTGGCGCACGATCATGCGCGCGGTCTCGCGGCCGAAGAAGTCTTCGATGGTGCGGTCGTTGATGGTGATCTTGCCGTCGCCCTTGCGCAGGAACACGCGTGCGGTGGAGGACTTGCGACGGCCGGTGCCGTAATTCTGGGTGATGGCCATATCAGAGTTCCAAGACTTGCGGCTGCTGGGAGGCGTGCGGATGGTTCGGGCCCGCGTAGACCTTGAGCTTGCGGTACATGGCGCGGCCGAGCGGATTCTTCGGCAGCATGCCCTTGACGGCGGTCTCGATCACGCGCTCGGGATGACGATGCAACGCCTGGGCCAGGTTCTCGGACTTCAGGTTGCCGACGTAACCGGTGAACCGGTAATACATCTTGTCCTGCAGCTTGTTGCCGGTGACATGGATCTTCTCGGCATTGACCACGACCAGGTAATCACCGGTGTCGACATGTGGAGTGAAGACAGGCTTGTGCTTGCCACGCAGGCGGCGGGCGAGTTCTGTAGCGAGGCGGCCCAGGGTCTTGCCCTCGGCATCGACGACGTACCAGTCGCGCTGGACGGTCTCGTTCTTGGCACTGAAAGTCTTCATGCGGGGTCTGCTTGGGTACCTTGTCGGGCGGATTCCGCGCCGTGCACCGGCGGAACTTTGCCTCGCGCTGTCATGTTCCACCCGGAATGGCGGAACCAAAGAGGCGGAATGATAGCGGGCCTGCCGGTAGGCCGCAAGTCGCCCAACTCCGGACGGTCAGACGAGGGGGATGGATGTTCGCCACCCGGTCACGCTTTCGCAGGGCATGATCACGGTATCCAAGACCAGCAATCACCCAATGGCCCGCCGCGACTTCAACCCCCTCGACCGCATTCTCATCGACGCCCAGAACGCCCTGGGCACCGTGTTTGGAAGCGCCCGCGCCCGGCGGCCCAATCCCGGGGAAGGCGAGCCGGAGATCATGCTGGACGACATGGATCGCCGGCACGCCGCGGGCCTGATGCGGGTCAACCATGTGGGGGAAGTCTGCGCGCAGGCACTCTATGTGGGCCAAGCCTCGGTCGCCCGGGATGAGCGCACCCGCACGCAACTGCTGGCTGCCGCTCAGGAGGAAACCGACCATCTCGCCTGGTGCGCCCAGCGCCTGCGCGAGCTTGATAGTCGTCCCAGTCTGCTCAACCCGCTGTGGTATGCGAGCAGTTACGCGATCGGCGCATTGGCAGGGTTACGCGGGGATGGCTGGAACCTGGGCTTCGTGGTCGAGACCGAGCGTCAAGTTGAAGCGCACCTGGACGTGCACCTGCAGACTCTGCCTGCCGCCGATGCCCGCAGCCGCGCGATCCTGACGACGATGAAAGCCGATGAAGCCCGCCATGCGGCGCAGGCGGAAGCGCAAGGCGCGCGCGTGTTGCCGCAACCAGTGCCGATGCTGATGGCGGCGGCGTCCAAGCTGATGAAGACGATCGCCTACAGGATTTGACGATTCCGAGTGTGTGGGAGCGGCTTCGGCACGCGGTAACGCTCACTCGACCAGGTTGCGACCGTGGAACAATTCCTCGATCTCGCGCTTGAGCAGCGTCTCGATCCGCATCCGGTCCTTGAACGAGAGGTTCTTCGCCTTTTCCTCGAACAGGTAGTTGTCGAGGTCGAAATCCTTCAGGTGCATCTTGGTGTGGAAGATGTTTTCCTGGTAGACGTTCACGTCGAACATCTCGTAACGCGAGCGGATGTTCTTGGCCAGGAATTCCTGGATTGAGTTGATCCGGTGGTCGATGTAGTGCTTCTTGCCCTTTATGTCGCGGGTGAATCCGCGCACGCGGTAGTCCATGACCACGATGTCGGACTCGAGGGTCTCAATCAGGTAGTTCAACGCCTTCAGCGGCGAGATCACGCCGCAGGTGGCGACGTCGATGTCGGCGCGGAACGTAGCAATGCCGTGCTGCGGATGCGTTTCCGGATATGTGTGCACCGTAATGTGCGACTTGTCCATGTGCGCGACCACGGCGTCGGAGATCACGCCCCGGGCATCAGCGCGGTCGATCACCGGCTGCTCCGAAATCAGCATCGTCACCGACGCGCCTTGGGGATCGTAATCCTGGCGCGCGATGTTGAGGATGTTGGCACCGACAATTTCCGCCACGTCGGTCAGGATCTGGGTCAACCGGTCGGCGTTGTACACCTCATCGATGTACGCAATGTAGCGTTGCCGCTGCTCTTCGGACACGGCATAGCAAACGTCGTAGATATTGAACGAGAGCGCCTTGGTCAGGTTGTTGAAACCCTGCAATTTCAGGCGCGGCAGCGGCTTGACCAAGGCGATGATTCCCTCGTGATACCAGCCGTGGCTGGCGAAGGGCCGGATTATGCGGCATCCGGCCGTGCAACGGGGTTAGCACCGGGAGGGACGCCCGGATGAGCAGCTGGTCACAGAACGTTTGCCGTGGCCACGGCAACGTCATAGTCTTGGGCCATGCCAACCAGCGCCCACAACTTCGTCCCGATCGTCACCCACGCACTGCGACGCCCCACCAGTCCGCTGGCGCCCGATGCGGCAGCACTCGAACGTTTCCTGGGTTATTGCCATCGCCGGCGCTATCCGCCGCGCACGGATGTCTTCCGTCCAGGGGATCCGGCAGGAACCCTCTATTACGTCGTCAATGGTTCGGTCAGCATCATCACCGAGGAAGACGACGACCGCGAGCTGGTGCTGGGTTATTTCGGCGTCGGCGAGTTCGTCGGCGAAATGGGCCTGTTCATCGAATCGGACCGGCGCGAAGTCATCCTGCGCACGCGCACCCAGTGTGAGCTTGGCGAAATCAGTTACGAGCGTCTGTACCAGTTGTTCGACGGCCCGCTCGCCGGCGACGCCACCAAGATCGTGTATGCGATCGGCTCGCAGCTGTCGCGACGGCTGCTGGATACCAGCCGCAAGGCCGGGCGCCTGGCCTTCCTTGATGTGACCGATCGAATCATCCGCACCCTGCATGACCTCACCCACGAACCCGAGGCGATGAGCCATCCCCAAGGCACGCAGTTGCGTGTGTCGCGGCAGGAGCTGGCGCGGCTGGTTGGTTGCTCTCGCGAGATGGCCGGGCGAGTGCTGAAGAAGCTGCAGGTCGACGGCATCCTGCACGCGCGCGGCAAGACGGTCGTCCTCTACGGAACCCGCTGAGTTTTTCGCGCGGGTGCAGCCGCCAGTCGCGCTGCGAAAATTCCGGCCTGGAGTGAGTCTCCAACGCTCCGAAGCGCGCGATCAATCCGGGGGCGTTGAGATTTTGTTCGCCCGACAGGATGCATTGGATTGCTTCGACGCGCGTCCAGACTATGTGGCGGTCACGTGATCACCTGCGCGTGTCGAAATGCCCCAGTTGAGAAATTGCGTGCCCGGCGGCAACGCGCGGCGCAGCAACGAAATACTCGATGCCTTTGGATTGACTACCACCGGCTGTTGCGCCTTCGTTAGGAGCGGCAAATCTTCCTTGCTGTCCGAATAGGCAATCGCGATCGGCCCGCCATAACCGTCGCGGGCGAGACAGCGCAACTTGTTCTCGTTGTGGCAGTGATCCACGGTGATGAGCCCGCCAAACCAGGGCGCTTCGTGGCTGCCGACAACAGGCACGTCTTCGCGCGCGACAAATGCGAGGATGGCTTTTGCCAGTTCCGGCGGCGCACCAGTGGCGATGACGACACGATCGCCGGCCTGCAAGTGTCGATCGAGCACGCCCAGCGCGATCGGCAGCAATGCGCCACCCAAGTAATCAGTGCGGGCCACCACGTAGCGCTTGATCAATGCGTTGAGGTCGCGATAGTCCTTCAACCCCAGCGTGCCGATCCATAGATAACCGGAAATCCCACTGCGCCGGGTCGGCAGGAATGCAAGCATTGGCAGCAGCACAATCGAAACCACCAGTGCCGCCAGCACGCGCCATGCATTGCGACGCAACAACCATTGCAACAGATCCCCACCGGAGTCACCGCGAT
>JBBQTR010000091.1:0-8411 GCA_038213095.1 Lysobacterales bacterium
TGGCGCGGTGATCGGGTCGGCTGGCGTTGTCGGCTTGGTCCTCGGATTCGGATTCAAGGACATCGCAGAAAACTACATCGCCGGCATCCTGATCAGCCTGCGCCGTCCTTTCGCACCCGGCGACCATCTGGTCATCGACAAATACGAAGGCCGGGTGGTGTCGTTGACCTCGCGTGCGACGCTTTTGATGACGCTTGACGGCAACCGGCTCTCACTGCCTAACGCATTGGTCTTCAAGTCAGTCGTCCTCAATTACAGCGTCAACCCCAAGCGCCGCTTCGATTTCAGTATTCCAATCGACACCGGCGCATCGATACGCAAGGCACAGACACTGGCGATGGATGAAATCGCCCGTGTCAATGGCGTCCTGACCGACCCGGCGCCGTCCTGGGCGGTCGATGGTTACGCGGACAGTGGCATCGTGGTGCGCTTCTACGGATGGGTCGACCAGCGCGACAGCGATCTGCGCAAAGTCCGCAGCGAGGCGCTGAGAGTGGTGAAAGACAGCTTCGCCAAAAACAGCATCGAAACCCCGCGCTCAGTGCAATACATCGTCACCATGCCAGCCATGCCTGACAAATCTGCTGCATCGCAAATATCCGCGCCGCCTATCGAGGCGACTGAACCACCCGGTGGCGAGGACACTTCCGTCAATCGTGACATTGATGCACAGCTGGCGGCGGCACAGCAATCCACGCAGGAGCGCAATCTGCTGGACTCTACAAGTCGCGAGGTTACTGATCCGGAAAGTTGATTCAGCAGTCTTCCGCTTGTCTCAGCTCGCGAGGACGGTCAGTGGAATGCCCCCGATGCGTACCTTCCATTCCCGAGGCCCGGTGTCGTGAACGGATTCGCCCGTCGAGTCGACGGCAACCGTCACAGGCATGTCCTGCACGGTGAATTCGTAGATGGCTTCCATCCCGAGGTCTGCAAACGCCACGACACGCGCGGCCTTGATCGCCTTCGACACCAGGTAAGCCGCGCCACCGACTGCCATCAGGTATGCGGACTTGTGCTTGCGAATCGCCTCGATCGCCACCGGCCCACGTTCGGCTTTGCCGACCATGCCGAGCAAGCCGGTGTCGCGTAATAGCTGCTCGGTAAATTTATCCATGCGGGTGGCCGTCGTCGGGCCTGCGGGACCAACCACCTCATCGCGAACCGGATCGACCGGGCCGACGTAATAGATGAAACGTCCGCGCAGGTCGACCGGAAGTGGTTCGCCACGATCCAGCAGTCCGACAATGCGCTTGTGCGCCGCGTCGCGGCCGGTCAGCAACTTGCCGTTGAGCAGCAGGGTTTCACCCGGTTTCCAGCTGGCGACATCGGCCCGGGTGATCGTGTCGAGGTCAACGCGCCGGCCTTTCGATGCGTCGTAAGTAAGCTGCGGCCAGTCCGCAAGCGACGGTGGTTCGAGCATCACCGGGCCGCTGCCATCCAGCGTGAAATGCGCATGTCGCGTGGCTGCGCAATTGGGAATCATCGCCACCGGCAGGTTGGCCGCGTGGGTCGGGTAATCCTTGACCTTGACGTCGAGCACCGTCGTCAAACCGCCCAATCCCTGTGCACCAATGCCGAGCGCGTTGACCTTGTCGAACAGTTCAAGGCGCAACTCCTCGCTGCGATTCAATGCTCCGCGCGCCTGCAACTCGTTGATGTCGATCGGTTCCATCAGCGCTTCCTTCGCCAACAACATTGCTTTCTCGGCGGTGCCGCCGATGCCGATGCCCAGCATGCCGGGCGGGCACCATCCGGCGCCCATTGTTGGTACCGTTTTCAATACCCAGTCGACGATCGAATCGGACGGGTTGAGCATCACGAACTTCGATTTCGCCTCGGAGCCGCCGCCCTTTGCCGCGACGATCACATCCACCGTGTTGCCCGGCACGACCTTGACGTTGACCACGCCTGGGGTGTTGTCGTTGGTGTTGACGCGTTTGCCTGCGGGATCGGCAAGCACGCTGGCGCGTAGTTTGTTGTCCGGATGGCTGTATGCCCTGCGCACGCCCTCGTGCACCATCTCATCCACGCCGATCGTGGCGTCGTCCCACCGCACATCCATGCCGATGCTGAGGAAGACCGTGACGATGCCGGTGTCCTGGCAGATCGGGCGATGTCCTTCGGCACACATGCGCGAATTGATCAATATCTGCGCGATGGCATCCTTCGCCGCTGGCGACTGCTCGCGATCATGGGCGGCCGACAGGCTGCGGATGTAATCCACAGGGTGGTAATAGCTGATGTATTGCAACGCATCGGCGATCGACTGGATCAGGTCTTCCTGTCGAATGGACACCTGGGTCCGGCTGGTGGGTTTCTGTAGGGACGGTGGCAGGCTCACGCGATCGCATCGGTAGGGCGAAGAACGCGATTTTACCGCGCAATCAAAGCAGGGACTCTTGCGGATCAGCTTCAGGGGGATAGATGAGGACGCCATCCACCATTTGTGCCAACGGATTCAAGAAGTGCGGCTGCATCTTCCCGGGCGACATCAAGTGCTGCACGTCCCAGCCGCGCATCACGAAATCATCGGCAATCAAACGACGATGACAGCGCCACCATAGGGCTTCGGCGCACATCACCGCCGTGCACGAGACAGCTGAATGCTTCATCAAACGTGTGCGCGCCAACGCGAATTCTGGTGATGCCATGTAATCGGCATAACCACGGAAGGCCGCCACGCGCCAAGCTCCATTCGGCGAATCCGGATGCGGCTGACGACGACCACCGAACTCGGGCATCGGCAGGTAGGCGATGCCAACTTCGCGCAACGCAGGGAACATTGCGGTCGGGGAATACTGCGGATTTCGCCGAGAACCCGCGAACCGCCGCACATCCACCAGCGTCGTGATTTCTGCCCCCAGCAACATGCCGGCGAACACGTCCCACTCGCGTGTCGAATGGCCGATCGTCCACAAACTGCGCGGTGCATTCATGCATGTATCGTGCCTTTTCCATGGTGAAGCGACCTTGACGCCCGCCCGGCTACGCTGCGTATTCACACTCACCAGCGCGCCCGGAGCGGCCATGACCGACCAGACCAGCGGACTTGCACGCACCACCCAGATCGTGCGGTTTTTTTTTAAATACCGTTCTGCCGGGGTGTTTACGGGAATCGACCTGGACGCGGCCACTCAGGACATCACCCCGGACGACACTGAAGGCAAACCTGGGGAATTCGTCGACGACCTCGAAGCGCTGGGCCCCACCTTCGTCAAGATCGGCCAAGCCTTGTCCACGCGCCCGGACATGGTTCCTGCGCCATACCTGGCTGCACTGGAACGCATGCAGGACGACGTGGCACCAGTCCCATTCGATGACATTCGCGCCGTGGTCGAGGACGAACTCGGTGTGCGCATCAACAAGGTATTCGTGACGTTCGATGAAACCCCGCTTGGCAGCGCTTCACTGGCGCAGGTCCACCGGGCGGCCCTGCGCGATGGACGCGCAGTGGCCGTCAAGGTGCAGCGGCCGGGCGTGGCCCAGGCCGTGCGCGAGGATCTTGATGCGCTGGTGCGCTTGGCCGGCCATGCCGACCGCATGACCGATATCGGCAGGCGCCTGCGATTCTCAGACTGGGTGGCTGAATTCCGCAAGGCCCTGCTGGGAGAACTCGACTATCGCGCCGAAGCCGAAAACCTCGAACGCTTCGGCGAGCAATTCAAGGAGTATCCCGAGCTTTACGTGCCACAACCGGTGTGGGACCTGACGAAACAGCGCGTGTTGACGATGGAACTGGTCAGTGGCGTCAAGGTCACGGAGTAGTCCGGCTTGCGACGCACCGAGCAGCCACTGGATGTGCTGGCATCGGCACTGATGCGCGGGTACCTGGATCAGGTGTTCGTGCATGGCGAGATCCACGCCGACCCACATCCCGGCAATCTGCTGGTCAGTGACGACGGACGCCTGGCCTTGTTCGATCTGGGTATGGTCGCGCATGTTCCACCCAAACAACGCGAGCGCCTGCTGAAACTGCTGTTCGCCGCGGTCGATGGCCGTGGCGAGGAGGTCGCCAACGAAGCCATTGCGATGGGCACGCGGCTTGAGGATTTCGACGAGGAACGCCTCATGCGGGAAGTTGGGCAGCTGGTGGCTCGCTACGCCGCGCACGGCGGCTCGCAGATGCTGTCCGAAGGCCGGATGATGCTGGAGCTCGTGCGGCTGGCGACCGTATGCGGCCTGCGCACACCGCCCGAATTGAGCCTGCTTGGCAAGACCTTGTTGAACCTGGAACAGGTCTCCACTGCGCTGGACCCAAAACTTGATGTCAAGAAGGTCGTCGAGCGGCACCTTGAACACGTCATGCGCGAGCGACTGAAAAAATCGCTATCGCCTTCCAACATCGCCAGTGAATTGATCGAGATGCAAGCGCTGCTTCGCGAATCTCCACGCAAGGTGTCGGACATCCTGTCGTTGCTTGCCGAAAACAAATTGCAGATGCGCATTACCGGGCTGGAAGAATCCCACCTGATGGAAAGCCTGCACAAGATCGGCAACCGCATCAGCGCCGGGGTGATCACCGCTTCGCTGATCCTGGCGTCAGCGATGATGATGCGAATCGACACGACGAATCGTCTACTCGGATACCCGGCAATCGCGTTGGTGTTGTTCCTGGTTGGTGTCGCACTCGGGCTGACCATCGTGCTCAGCGCCATGTTCGGCGACCAGAAGGCCAAACCGCATGAGGAACGCGGGCCGCGTTGAGCGGCAATCGCGTTGGTGTGGCCTACGCAGACACGACCTCTGCACGTTTCATCAGTGTTCCAGAGCAACGGTGTATAAGGCAATCAGTCCCCAGGAGCAGCACCCATGAAGCATCTGATCAAATTTGCCGCCGTCGGCATCGCCGCCGCATTGGCACTTCCTTCGCTATCGTTCGCCGCACTGAAGGTTGGCACGCGTGCGCCAGATTTCAGCGCGCCAGCCTTCTTGGCGGGCAAGCCCTTCACGTTCAAGCTTGCCGATGCATTGAAGAAAGGCCCGGTGGTGGTGTACTTCTTTCCCGCCGCGCATACCTCAGGATGCAACATCGAGGCCCATCTTTTCTCAGGGGCCATCGACCAGTTCAAGGCGCAGAATGCCACCGTTATCGGTGTCACTGCCGGCCATACCGACGAGCTGGCCGATTTCTCCAAGGAAACCGAGCACTGCAGCGGAAAATTCCCGGTGGCATCCGATCCCGGCGCAAAGATCGCCAAACAGTACGATGCCGTACTTGCATTGAAGCCGAGCTGGTCGAACCGGACCTCTTATGTGATCGCACCGTCGGGCATGATCGTGCACGCGTACTCAGACCTTGACCCCAAAGAACATGTCAGCGAATCGCTTACAGCGCTGAAATCGCTAAAGAAATAACCCTGCGCGCCACTGCGCAAGAAAATCGCCGGAACGCCCGGCGATTTTTTTGAGTTGATCAGTCCGGAAGCTGCTTGCGATATACCTTCTGCACGCTTTTCCGCGCATCTTCGCGCGCAATGGTCCGATGCCAGCCGACGTCCTCTGCCCTGATATTCACCGGACTGGTGAATCGCGGACCGCATGTCTTCTGAGCAGCCTGCCACTGGTCCCGCTTTACGCCGACTTGCGCCCGCTTTTTTTCGCCGGCGCTTTCTTGGCGGCCTTCACCGGGTTTTTCGCGGAGGCTTTCCTGACTGCAGGCTTGGTTTCGGCGTTGACCTTTTTCCTGGCCGGCGTGCGCTTGTTGCGGTCGATGCTCTGCTGCAGCAACGACATGAAATCCACTACATTCGTCGCAGCACCTTCGGTCGCTTCATGTTCGTCTTCGGCGTGCTTGACTACGCCGTTGGATTCCATTCGCTGCCTGATCACGTTGTGTAGCCGTTCGCGGAATTCATCCTGGTAGTCGACGGGCTTCCACCGTGTGGACATCGTATCGATCAGCTGCTCTGAAAACGCGAGCTCTTTCGCACTGATGCGATAGTCGCTGCTGGCGCCTTCGGGGATGTTGTATTCCTCGATATCCACCAGTTCCTGGGGATAACGCATCATCAGCAACAATAGCGCGTTGCCCTGCGGCATGACGGCGCACAGGCTTTCACGCGTGCGGATCACCACGCGGGCGATGCCGATCTTGCCCGTCTTCTGCAGCGCCTCGCGCAACAACACATACCCCTTCTCCGCCTTTTTGGCGGGCACCAGCACGTACGGTTTCTCGAAATACTGCGGACCGATGGCACTTACGTCGACGAACCCTTCGACCTCGATTGCGTCATGGCTTTCGGGTGCGGCGGATTTGATGTCCTCGGGTTCCAGCACGACATAGCTGCCCTTGTCGTATTCGAATGCCTTGACGATCTCCTTCCACGGTACTTCCTCGCCAGTTTCGGCATTGGTGCGCTCGTATTTGATCGGCGCGTTGTCGCGGGCATCCAGCATGCGGAACGAGATATCCGTGCGTCGTTCGCCGGACATCAGTGACACCGGGATATTGAGCAGCCCGAACGAGAGTGTGCCGGACCAGACAGGACGTGCCATGACGAACTCTCCTTATGGAACATTCAGCCGCCAAGGTCGTAGATCGAAAATTCGCCGACCAGTCCCTGAAATATCCCGACCGCATGTTGTTCGCTTTGGGAATCCGAGGACGTTCCGGCCTCACGCCGAACGATGGGTGATCAGGCGGCCGTGAACACCGGGGTGTCGTCGCACAGATGGCCTTCGGCCTGCAGCTTGGCGACCTGCCAGGAGGCATGCGCTGAGCCGCGGACATCTGCCCATGTCAGCGGGGAATTGCCGCGGACGGCTTGCCAGTCACCAGCCATGTGTGGTTCTACAGTGCCCCAGGTCGCGCCCGGATACATACCCGTGGCGACTTCGCCGAAAATGCGGGCTCGTGTGCGGCCTTCGTCAAACTCGGGATTGACAGGCAATTGTTGCAGCTGGATCACCATGACGGCTCTCTGGTTGATGTCCGGGGATATTCAGGGGAAGTGCCTCTTGCGTCATTAGGCCAGTCGATCCGTTTTCGGATCGTGAAAACGGCCATGCCCCGTCAGCCGCCGACAAATAACGCCCTGTATGCGGGGGCGATCTTCGCCAGCAGGACGTCGGCCGGAACGTCGACCGTCTGGGTGCCGTCGGAATACGGCCCGACCTGATACGGAGCGAAGACGAACCGCAATGCCGCGATATGACCGTCGGCTGACAGCACGGGCTCGAATTGGGCGAAGTTGGCGACCTGTGGGCCGGTGCCCTCATCAATCATGCGGGCCGCATTCTTGACCACTTCGGCACGGTCGGCAGGCGGCAGGTCATCGGCATCCACACGCTGCGACAACGCCGCCTGCAATTGCTCGCGCACACGGTCGGAGATGTCGCGCCAGGATTTTGGATCGGGAATGAGCTCAGCGGTCGTCAGCAGTTTGTCCTGCTGCGGCAACCAGACGAAACGGGCGAGCAGCGGATTGCCGTGCGCCCCGCCGGTATAGCTGCTGCCATCCGCCGCGATCGCGACCAGCTGCGGCGTGGACGCGACCTGGGTGAAACTCAGCGACAACTCGTAGGGCGCGGTCGGTTTCCCTGCACCGAGGCCGGCCACGGCCTGCAACAAGTCGTTGCGTGCGGCATCGGCGTACCGCTTCAGTTCCGAGGCCAAGCCGGGATATTGATTGGCGACCGGGGGATAGCTGATGCCGATCATGTAGCGTGGATCGCGCTCGGACACGTCCTGCAAAATGGCCGTCGCGGGAGCAAGCACAGCAGTCGCGGCGGATGTTGCCGCCGGGGCGGCAACGGGTTTGGCAGGCGGCGCGTCACGCTGGCAGGCGGCGAAGAGCAGCGGGCATAGCAGGATGTACAAGGCGGGATGGCAGCGTCGCTGCAGCACGGGAAAACTCCTTCGAACGTTCGCAGTCAGGATATCGAGCGTGGCGTGATGTTTGGATATACGCAGGGGAATCTTCAGGAACACGACATGTTTACAAGCCAATAAAAAAACCCGGCCGAAGCCGGGTTTCTGGTACAGCGAGTCCAGCCCGAAGGCCGGACTGGATTACATAGCCTGAACTTCGTCGGCCTGCAGGCCTTTCTGGCCCTGCACAACTTTGAACGAGACCTTCTGGCCTTCCTGCAACGACTTGAAGCCGCTGCCCTGGATCGAACGGAAGTGGACGAACAGGTCCGCGCCGCTTTCCGGGGTGATGAAGCCGAAGCCCTTGGCATCGTTGAACCACTTGACGGTTCCGGTCTGACGATCCGACATTTTTGTTACTCCTTGAAACTAGGTTTTGATGTACACGGTCACATCCATTCGATGCATACCGGACTGTCGAGCAAGGGGTAACGCGAGAGCGATGTAGCGGATCGGCGTAAAGCTGGTGATCTACCGCATCGGAGCCACGGTGTACCGTGATCCCGGCTTTGAACAGTGCGCGCACCATACCCTACTTTTG
>JBBQTR010000092.1:0-8095 GCA_038213095.1 Lysobacterales bacterium
AGCATCCTTCCTGGCAGCAGGCGCCCGTCCATTGTCGGCAAGTACGACGAAGCCGGTGATTGGATCCTGCCGTCGACCAACGAGTTGACCCCAGCGCGCATCGCACGCGTCATCGCGAAGCGGCTCTCGCGTTTCCATACCTCCGACTACATCCAGCAACAGCTCGCGTTCCTCGCATCCAAGGAAGCCGAACTCGCGTTGCCACGCGCCAACTTCCCGCGCGTGCCGCACTACTGTTCCGGCTGCCCGCACAACACGTCCACCCAAGTCCCTGAAGGCTCGCGCGCGCTCGCCGGCATCGGCTGCCATTACATGGTCACGTGGATGAACCGCAGCACCGACACGTTCACCCACATGGGCGGCGAAGGCGTGACGTGGTCCGGGCAGGCGGCGTTCACCAGCACGCCGCACGTGTTCCAGAACCTGGGCGACGGCACCTATTTCCATTCCGGTTCGCTTGCGATCCGTCAGTCGGTCGCCACCGGCGTCAACATCACCTACAAGATCCTCTACAACGACGCCGTCGCGATGACAGGTGGACAACCCGTCGACGGCACGTTGTCGGCGCCGCAGATCGCGCAGCAGGTGCGCAGCGAAGGCGTGCAGGCAATTGTTGTTGTCAGCGACGATATCGAAAAGTGGTCCGACCATTCGCTCTTTCCGTCGGGCGTCCAATTCTTCGACCGCCGCGAACTGGACGACGTGCAGAAGCGCCTGCGCGAAGTGAAGGGCGTCAGCGTGCTGATCTACGACCAGGTCTGCGCAACTGAAAAACGTCGCCGGCGCAAGCGCGGCAAGATCGTCGATCCGGCCAAGCGCGTGTTCGTCAACACGCTGGTGTGCGAAGGCTGTGGGGATTGCGGCAAGAAGAGTTTCTGCGTGTCGGTGTTGCCCAAGGAAACCGAATTCGGACGCAAGCGCGAGATCGACCAGTCCGGTTGCAACAAGGATTATTCCTGTGTCGAGGGCTTCTGCCCGAGCTTTGTCACCGTGCACGGCGGCACCCCGCGCAAGGGCCGCAAGGTCAATGCGGCGGAGAAACTCGCGAACATTTCCCTGCCGGTCTTCGCCACTGATCTTGCACAGCCCTGGAACATCCTGATCACCGGCGTTGGCGGCACTGGCGTGGTGACGATCGGCGCATTGCTCGGCATGGCGGGTCATCTGGAGGGTCGCGGCTCGAGCGTGCTTGACCAGACCGGGCTGGCGCAAAAGGGCGGCGCGGTGACGACGCACATCCGCATCGCGCAATCGCCTGCGGACATCCACGCCGTGCGCATCGCTGCCGGCGAAGCCGACCTCGTGCTCGGCTGCGACATGGTGGTGGTCAACGATTACTGGGCGCTGTCGAAGATCCGCGCCGACCGCACGCGCGTCGTGCTCAACACGTACGAAGCGATGCCGGGTACATTCACCACGCGTCCGGACATGGAATTCCCGGCCGCCGACATCATCTCCGCCGTGCGCACTGCGCTTGGCGGACGCGAACCGCTACTGGTCGATGCGACGCAGCTGGCGAATGCGCTGATGGGCGACGCGATCGCTGCCAACCTGTTCATGCTCGGCTACGCCTGGCAGCAGGGCCTGGTGCCGTTGTCGTTCGATTCGATCATGCGTGCGGTCGAACTCAATGGCGCCGCGATCGAGATGAACAAGACCGCGTTCGCGTGGGGGCGGCTGGCTGCGGTGGATGTCGACGCCATTGCCGAGGCGGCGGGGGTTGCCCGAATGTCGCCGACAACGTCGCAGTCATCGCACGTGTTGCCGTTGCTGGCGCCGCGCCCGTCGGAAGGACACGAGTCGGGGCTGTCCGATGCGCTGGCTGGCACGCGTCTCGTCGACGACCTGCGCCACGTGCCGGCACATGGCGGCGATGTCGCGTTCCTGCCTCTGGACGACGCGCGCCTGTCGCGTTCGCTTGATGAAGTCATCGCGCGTCGTGTTGCATTCCTGACCGAATACCAGAACGCCTGCTATTCACAGCGCTATTCGGATTTCGTGGCGATGGTGCGCGACGCCGAAGCTGCAAAAGCACCCGGCAGCACCGACCTCACCGAAGCGGTCGCCCGCTATGCGTTCAAGCTGATGGCATACAAGGACGAGTACGAAGTCGCGCGCCTCTACACCAGTGGCGACTTCAAACGAAAACTCGCCCAGCAGTTCGACGGCGACTACAAGGTTCGTTTCCATCTTGCGCCGCCGCTGCTGGCGAAGAAAGATGCACAGGGCCATCTGATCAAGCGCGAGTTCGGATCTTGGGTGTTCACCGTATTCAAGGTGTTGGCAAAGCTTCGCGGCCTGCGTGGGAGTGCATTCGACATGTTCGGCTACACCACCGAGCGCAAGGTCGAGCGCCAGCTGATCGCGGATTACGAACAAACCATCGCCCATCTGCTCACCTCACTCGACAGCGGTAATGTTGGCCTTGCCGCCGAGATCGCCAGTATCCCTGAACACATCCGCGGCTACGGCCACGTCAAGGATGCGCATCTGCATTCGGCGAAACAACGCGAGGCGGAATTGCTGGCGCAGTGGCGCAATCCGTTGCGAATGGTGCAGGTCGCGTAGGCGCGTTCCCGCCGGCGTCAAAAAAAAGCCCAGCACTTGCGGGGCTTTTCGATGGCGCATATTGCGGCCTTACGGCTTGCGCTTGAGCTCAATCACGTCCGCGCCCTGGTGCAACGTGACTGTTTGTGCGGCACTTTCGCCCTGGCTGAATTCCAGCGTCGCATCGACCGCAGCCGCAAAGAATGTGTGCGACGACTTTGCCAAAAGGTCGAAGGCTGGTGCTGGCTCCATCTGCGCCTTCAGCTTCTCCCCGTCAAGAAATACCTTCAACTCCATGCCGCCTACGGAGTAGTCGCCAGTGACCCGTTCCAGCGCCGCACGCGACAACGTGATGGAGGAAGGCTCGACGGGCAACGACTCCTTGCTCCGCGCCACCACCTGACCCTCGCCCTCGCCGTCGGGGAAGAAGCGCATGCCGGTGATCTTGCCCGCCCCATCGCGTTCGAGTTTGACGAAGGTAAAGCTGCCGTCGTAGAGGAAAGTGTCATGGGCGATCGGGATTAACTCGCTGCGCTGGCCACCGGTGCGTAGCGAAGTCAGTTTGCCGTCGACGATGCGCAGTACGCGCGTGGCCTTGTCATCGATTCGGTACACGCCTTCGGCCTGCTTCAGCACCGCTGCATCGATTGCGATTGGCCTGGCATCCGGGTAGGCGTTGCCGCTCGCAAAAGCGCCCAGCTTCTTCGCCAGCTGCTCGGGGTCGGATTTGAGTAGCGTATCTCCGTCGGAGTTCTGCAAGACCACGATGGTGGTCTGCCTGCCCGGTAAATACATCAGGTCAGTCCTGAAGCCGAAGATGCCGCCGCCATGCTCCAGCATGTCCTGGCCGCGCAGCGTTGCATGGGAGATGCCGAAGCCGTAGTGCTGCGGGATTGCCTTGCCGACCGGCGTGATCATCCGCTGGTACATCGCCGATTTCAGCACCTTGCCTTCGTGCAGGGCGCGGTTCCATTTCAGCAGATCATCGACTGTCGACACCAGCGCGCCGGCCGCGTGCGGCTGGGTCATGCTGATTAGCGCCGCGGCGGCCGGTTTGCCATCAGATAGCGTGTATCCATGCGATTGACGCGCGATCACGTCAGGATCAGCGCCGTAGCGCGTGTGGCTCAATCCCAGTGGCGTGAACAAAGTCTGCTGCAAATAGACATGCCATGGCAGGCCGCTTGCCGCTTCGATCACTGCGCCAACCAGCACATAGCCGGAGTTGTCGTAGCGCCACTCCTGGCCCGGCGCGAATTCGGGCTTCTCATGTTTGAAGCTGTCGACCAGCTGCGCGGTGGTCATGTCCACGCGAATGGGTGCATCCATACGCCCGGGGATTTCGGTGTAGTCCTTGACTCCGGACGTGTGGTTGAGAAGTTCCAGCACCGTGATCTTGTCGCCGTTCGGGTAGTCCTTGACGAATTTCGAAAGCGGATCGTCGAGTGAGACCTTCCCGGCTTCGACCAGCTTCAACAGGCCCGCTGCAGCGAACTGCTTGGTGATCGAACCGATCTCGAACATGTCGTCGGCGGTCAGCGGCGTTCGTGCCTCGATATTCGCCATGCCCCTCGCGCCGCGGAACAATATCTCGTCGCCATGCGCAACCAGCACCGCGGCTCCGGGTCCGTCGGCGGCATAGTTGTCGCTGAGAAGTTGTTGCGCGTAGCGAGCGACTTCGGACTTCGACGCCGGTGTGGCAGCGCGCAACGACACCGGCGCGGTGGCCGCGACGAGGGCGACAAACAGGAGGAGGGTTCGCATCGATGGATTGCCCGGTGACTGTGTGGGTGCCGTAGCCAGTCAGCACTATGCGCTCCGGCGACCAGGAAAAAGTTGAAACCAGTTCATCACTTCCGCCGCTTAGTTCACGCTCCTTCTGGGGGCTAATGGCTTATTCCATTCGGATCGCGCAAGTGGCATAGCCCGTCACACCGCGGGCCTTGCCAACAGACAACTCATTGGGGGTGTGTTAAACCAACGAATTCCAGCTCATTTCCTGGATACAGCGGCAGCATCGAGGCGATCGACTGGATGTTCGAACACAGTTGTGCTCTCGCGGCCAGCTACCTGGAAGACCGGCATTACCTCACCCTCAACGTCTCGCCGCTGCACTTCCGCCGCCCTGATTTCTGCGAACGCCTGCTGGAAATGCTCCGACGCACCGGGTTGCCACCATGGCGCGTGGTGCTGGAGGTGACCGAGGGCTCGCTGCTGGACGATCCCGAAGGCGTGCGCGACATCCTCGCCACGCTGCGCAATGAAGGCGTCGGTGCCGCGCTCGATGATTTCGGCACCGGCTATTCGTCGTTGAGCTACCTGCACACGTTCCCGCTGCGGATCGTCAAGATCGACCGCAGTTTCGTCGCCCGCCTCGGAGTGGGCGAGGGCAACAGCGACGCGGTGGTGGTGTCGATCCTGCCCTTGGCGCTTGCGCTCGGCATCGAGGCGGTCGCGGAAGGAATCGAAACCATCGCCCAGCGCGAAACCCTGCTGGCACTGGGATGCCATTACGGGCAAGGCAATCCATTGGGACGCCCTGCCGGCATCGAGCACTGGACGACGCCAACCGTGCAGTGACGCGGCAAACGACGTCATTGGCGTGACCGTCGTTTATGCGTACCTCAACGCCTTTAGCTGGGCACGCACGCTGCAACTCACATCCCATCATGTTGTCGCGCGTGCAGATGAATCTGGCCGAGCGACGACACCCGCAGAGGCAACGAAAGACGTCGGGGAGACACCCGGCAATGAAACATGCACTCACTCCCGGCAGGTGAGTGCCGTCCCGGCCATGGCCGGTTGCGGATCACCCTTGCGTTGGTTTGAAGGTTACGGCCGACAGTCCACGTCACGGGGTCCGCATGGTCTTCAACTCCCTCACCTTCATCGTGTTCTTCGCCTGCGTGCTGGTGATGCACAACCTGCCGCTGGGGTGGACCACGAAGAAATTCAACCTGTTGCTGGCCAGCTACCTGTTTTATGCGGCGTGGAACCCGCCGTTCGTGATCCTGCTGTGGATTTCGACGGTGGTCGACTGGTACGCCGCGCAGAAACTTGTGCATGCCGAGAAACCCACGGTTCGCCGCGCGTGGATGCTACTGTCGGTGGTCGCAAACCTCGGCATGCTGGGTTACTTCAAGTACGGCAATTTCCTGCTGGAGAATTTCGCCACGTTCATGGCAACGCTGGGCGTGACCTACGTGCCGGCGAAGCAGTCGATCGTGCTGCCGGTCGGCATCTCGTTCTACACGTTCGCGACGATGTCCTACACGCTTGACGTATACCTTCGCCGCGCCAAGCCGGCGACGAACTTCCTCGACTACGCACTGTTCGTGACCTTCTTCCCGCATCTGGTCGCAGGTCCGATCATGCGGCCGACGGAGCTGGTCCCGCAGTTCGCGCAACCACGGCGCGCCAGTGGCGACCAGTTGCGCTTCGGCCTGGCGCTGATGACGCTGGGGCTGTTCCAGAAGATCGTGCTGGCCGACAGTTTTCTCGCCAAGGCCGCGGAGATGGTCTACGACGGCCACGGTGCGCCGGGCGCGCTGGATGCGTGGATGGGAACGCTGGCCTTCAGCGGACAGATCTTCTGCGACTTCGCCGGCTATTCGACAACCGCGATCGGCGCGGCGTTGTGCCTCGGGTTTGCAATGCCGGACAACTTCCGATTTCCGTACGCGGCGATCGGGTTTTCGGATTTCTGGCGACGCTGGCACATCACCCTGTCTGCGTGGCTGCGCGATTACCTCTACATTCCGCTCGGCGGCAACCGCCACGGCGAGGCGCGCACCTATCTGGCTCTGATGGCGACGATGCTGCTCGGTGGCTTGTGGCACGGCGCCAGCTGGACGTTCGTCGTGTGGGGCGGCCTGCACGGCACGTATCTGGCTGGCGAACGCATGCTGAGGACGCGCTTCGGCAGCTACCGACCCGGGCCGCTCGGAGTGCTCGCCCTGGGACTGATGACCTACGTGCTGATCAATGTCACTTGGGTATTTTTTCGCGCCAAGACTTTTGAGCAAGCGTGGACAATATTGCGTGGCATGGTCGGTGGCAACGCGGGTGCCGACCCGATCCTCCCCTACGCGCACCTGATTCCCGTTGCGCTGATCGTCAGCGCACTGGTGTTCGCGCACTGGCAGATGCGCAACCGCACGCTGGAATCGGTGGTTGCGCGCACGCGCCCGGCCACGATAGCCGCAGCCTGGGCGCTGATGGCGTTCTCGATCGTGATCGCGCAGGGGGATGGCAATGCCTTCATCTACTTCCAGTTCTGACGCAGCCGCTACCTCCGCTGCGCAGGCGAATGCCTCGCTGGCATCGGGGTCGGTCGGCGTTCCCTTGGAGGCACCCGGCAGTCCGCTGCCGGGGCCGGGCGCGGGTGAGCACTTCGTGTGTCCGGGTTTCGTCCGCCAGACCGCGTCGGATCGCCCAGGCGTGGCGCAGCCAGTCCCGGAGCGCGACATCCCGACGCAGCCCTGGGGACGCATCCTGTTGGCGACTGTCGTCATGGCCGCGTTGCTTGTCGGCGGTTGGGAAGCGTATTGGCGCGAATTCGGGGCCACGCCGGGCTATCGCAACAGCAATGGCGAATGGGCCGAGCAACGTCGACGCATCGACACGGGCGAAGGTGGCAAGACTGTGCTGATCGGATCGTCGCGTGTGCTGTTCGACGTCCAATTGCCGGTGTGGGAGCGCATCACCGGCGAACGCCCGATCCAGCTGGCGATGCAGGGAACATCGTCCGTGCTGGCGCTGGAGGATCTGGCCGACGATCCGAAGTTCACCGGACATCTGCTGGTCGGCGTCGCCCCGGAATTGTTCTTCAGTGGTTTTGGCATCCGCGCCGACGTGTTTCCGTATTACCACAAGCAGGGTCCTTCGCAGCGAAGTGGAAACTGGCTCTCCAAGCACCTGTTTGAGCCCGTGCTTGCCTTTTACGATCCAGACTTCGCGCTGGGCACGGTGGTGCGGCGCCAACCATGGCCCGTGCGCGTCGGCCTGCATGAGAGAACCGACGTGCGCAAGCTGATGGTGCAGGACGCCGACCGCAACTCGCACATGTGGCGCAAGGTCGAAGCCGATCCGCAGTACCGCACGCTGGTGCGCAACATCTGGCTGCAGCATTTCGGCAAGCCACCACCGAGCATGGATACGCCGCAGAAGCTGCAGAAAGTCATCGACACGCAGATCAATCGCGCGGTTGCCGCCGTTGCAAAGTTGAAGGCGCGCGGCGTGCAGGTGCTGTTCGTGCGCGCCCCGAGTATTGGCCCGTATTACGCTTTTGAACAGCACGTGTTCCCGCGTGTCACGACTTGGGATGTGCTGCTGCAGCGCACCGGCGCACCGGGCATCCATTTCGAGGATTACCCGCAGTTGCAGGGCTACGATCAGCCGGAGTGGTCGCACCTGTCGGCGTCGGAGGCCGATCGTTTTACGGCCACGCTGGTGCCGATCATCAAGGCCGACTATTGGCTCGGCACGGCCGGTCGCGAAGCGCCACCGAACTAAGCAATAGCGTTGTCAGCCTGGAGCCTTGCGAGTG
>JBBQTR010000093.1:0-8080 GCA_038213095.1 Lysobacterales bacterium
CCCTGTGAAAATCCATTCGATGCCATGACCTCGACGCGGCCACGCAGGACGTCGCCACACAAGTTCCAACGCTCCCAGCAAGCGGCCAGCTCCGGATCGTGCTGGAGCCGTCGCAACAGAAAGCGCGCTTCGTGCGGGGAACGTTCACCATCCAGCAGCGCGGAAAGCTGCAGGCGGTTGTGATCCAGGATCTTGTCGACTGCTGGGCCGCCAAGGGTGGTGCCGGAAATGTCATTGTCGGGCGTCATGGTGTCACGCGCTCCATGGTGGAATTCCTGCTCGAATTGAGCTCGTTCATCTGGCCTCACTCATTTGACGCCACCATCCATCAGGGGTTGCATTTCCAGGTCGATGGCCTCGCGGGCCCGGAAGATGCGGGAACGCACCGTGCCGATCGGACAGTCCATCTTGGTTGCGATCTCCTCGTAACTCAGTCCCTCGACTTCGCGCAGGGTGATCGCCTCGCGTAGTTCGTCCGGCAAGGCTTCGACCGCACGCAGCACGGTTTGTTCCAACTGCTGGCGCATCAATTCACGTTCGGGGGTGTCGTTGTCGCGAAGGCGCATGCCCGAGGCGAACTGCTCGGCGTCCTCGATGTCGATATCGTCGGTCGGCGGACGGCGTTTGTGGGCGACGAGGTGGTTCTTGGCCGTATTCACGGCAATCCGGTGCAACCACGTATAGAACTGCGCGTCGCCACGGAAATTCCCCATTGCCCGATACGCCCGCAGGAAGGTGTCCTGCGCCACGTCCTGGCACTCGCTCCAGTCGGCGATATAGCGCCCGATCAGCCCGACGATCCGATGCTGGTACTTGCGCACCAGCAGGTCGAACGCCGCACTCTCGCCGGCCTGGACGCGCCTGACCAGTTCCTGGTCGAGCTCACGCTCCCTGCAACCACGCTCCTCTGAAGCGCGCTGATCTAAAGCTTGGGACAACTCCACGTCGGCCATGCCGCGCCGGCACTCCTGCAGGTCGGCCCGGCATGGCCGGGCACTGGGACAACACGATCATCGGATGGTTCACGCGTCAGCTTAATGGGGACGCATTGACGGCAAGCAAATGCGGACCAGAGGATACTGAATCTCCATACCGTATCGGATCGTACCCATGACTGCTGGTTTCGATGGATTGAGGTTCCAGCACTGGCAGGTGGAGACGCGTGCCGACGGCATCATGATGGTCAGCATCGATCGCGCAGGCCAGCCGGTCAATGCGCTGTCCCAGGACATGCTGATCGAGCTGGGCGCGCTGGTCGAACGGCTGGCGATCGACCCACCGCGCGGCGTCGTATTCCGCTCAGGCAAGCCCTCGGGCTTCATTGCCGGGGCGGACATCAAGGAGTTCCAGGACTTCGACGCCAAAGGCACCGTCAAGGATGCGCTGTTCCGAGGCCAGCAGGTGTTCCAGCGGCTGGCCGAACTGCCCTGCCCCACGGTCGCGGCGATCCATGGGTACTGCATGGGCGGTGGCACCGAACTGGCACTGGCATGCCGACATCGCGTCGCTTCCGGCGATCCATCGACGCGGATAGGACTACCCGAAGTGAAACTCGGCATCTATCCCGGATGGGGTGGCAGCGTGCGCCTGCCGCGCCTGATCGGCGCGCCGGCTGCCATGGATTTGATGCTGACCGGCCGAACACTGTCGGCATCGGCAGCCAAAGCGGCTGGGCTCATCGACAAGGTCGTCGATACGCCGGACCTGCTCGATACGGCCATTGCTCTGGCCCTGCATCCCCCATCCCGCGCGCTGCAGCAACGGTTTCAGGCGTGGGCCACGAACTGCTGGCTGGCGCGTCAACTCCTTGCGCCCGCATTGGTCAAACAAGTTGCACGCAAGGCGCGACGCGAACATTACCCGGCGCCGTATGCCCTGATCGACACATGGCGACGCGCCAGTGGCGGCATGCAGTCACTGCTCGCAGCCGAGCGCAGATCGGTATCGAAACTCGCCGCCACCCCGACTGCTCGTAACCTGATCCGCGTGTTCTTCCTGCAGGAGCGGCTCAAGGCGCAAGGCGGCAATGACTCGGGGATCACGCGGGTGCATGTCATCGGCGCCGGGGTGATGGGCGGCGATATCGCCGCGTGGTCGGCATACAAAGGCTTCGAAGTCACGCTGGCCGATCGCGAACAGCATTTCATCGACGCCGCCTTGCTGCGCGCGCAGGAGTTGTTCGCGAAAAAAGTGAAGGACGAATCCAGACGATTCGCGGTCACCGCCAGGCTCAAGGGAGATTTGGCAGGAGATGGCGTCGTCGATGCCGACCTCGTCATCGAGGCGATCATCGAACAGGCCGACGCCAAGCGTGCGCTGTATGCGCAAGTGGAACCGCGCATGAAGCCGGATGCCTTGCTGGCGACAAATACGTCGTCAATTCCGTTGGTCGCGCTGCGCGATCAGGTACAGCGACCCGCGCAGTTTGCGGGACTGCATTACTTCAATCCTGTTGCGCTGATGCCGCTGGTGGAAATCGTGCAGCACGACACGATGGCGGCTGAGACCAGGCAGCGCCTGGCCGCCTTCTGCAAGGCGATCGACAAACTCCCCGTCACGGTTGCCGGAACGCCGGGTTTCCTGGTCAATCGCGTGTTGTTTCCTTACCTGCTGGAAGCGGCGACTGCATTTGCCGAAGGTATTCCTGGCGCCGCCATTGACAAAGCCGCGCTGAATTTCGGCATGCCGATGGGGCCGATCGAATTGATCGACACCGTCGGCCTGGACGTGGCCGCGGGCGTGGCGGCGGAGTTGTCGCCCTTCCTTGGCCTGGCCATCCCGGCCGCATTGTCGACCCCGCCCGGGGTTGGCACGCGTGGCAGAAAGGACGGCCAGGGACTGTACAAATGGGAAAACGGGAAACCGGTCAAACCCGAACTACCGAAGGATTACAAAGCTCCCGTGGATCTGGAAGATCGATTGATCCTGCCGCTGCTCAACGAAGCCGTCGCGGCGTTGCATGACGGAGTGGTGGGTGACGCCGACCTGCTTGATGCAGGTGTGATCTTCGGCACTGGATTCGCCCCGTTTCGCGGCGGCCCGATCCAGTACATCCGCGAAACCGGCGCCGAAGTGTTGTTGGCGAAATTGCAGGCGCTGCAGGCAAACCATGGAGAGCGTTTTGCGGCCAGGTCCGGATGGGATGATTCGATATTGCATCCCTGACCGTCGCCATTGCATGGAGAGGCAAAGTGCAAAGCCCGCGGATCGAGACTACGACGGAAGCGTTTGCTCGCAAGACGAGAACGAAGTCAGTAGGTTCCAGCCTTTGCCGAAATGACGATCAAAGCCACAAGGACGAAAAGGATCAGCCCTACATCGTTTGCGTCGGCCTGTCCGAATTCAGAGTGCCGGCAAGCAGCGTTTCGATGCGCCCCTTCACTGTTTCCCCTTCCGACGTATCGGTGAACTGAACACCGATCCCCGCAGTGCGATTGCCCTGTGCTCCGGTCGGGGTGATCCAGATGACCTTGCCGGCCACGGGCAGGCGCTCGCTGGATTCCGGCAGGGTGAGCAGCAGGAAGACTTCATCGCCGAGGAAATAACGCTTGGCGGTCGGCACGAAGATGCCGCCGTTTTTCAGGTAGGGCATATACGCGTTGTATAGGCCCGCCTTGTCCTTGACCGCCAGTGACAGGATGCCCTGGCGTGCACCGCCTGCGTTGGCCGACATCAGTTCACGCCCCGCGCCATCAATTCCATCATGTCCTGTTCCCCCGAACCGGGCTCGTTTGAGTATCGGCGCGCCACGTCAGCAACAAATCCGCGATTGCCAGATCCGCCCGCACGGTCGTGCGCAGCAGCGCGCGGGTGCGATTCGCAGCGTCGAACCATGCCGCCAGCGTGCGTGTTCGCAGCCCGTCGGTCAAGCCGCTGGCCTGGTCGACCGCATGGTCGGCGGCAAAACGCAGGCGCAACGACGCGTGTGCGTCGGCGGCCCAGCCTTGCGCGATTTCAGCAGGAGAGCCGTCACCCTTGGCGAGTCTGCCCAGGTCGTCGACCACTTCGCGGCGCAACTGCAGGCCGCCATCGCGCAACCACGCATTGGCCAGCCCCGGATGTCCGCGCGCGGCTTCAAGGGCTTCGCACGCCACCTGCTCGCCGTGTCCGTGCGCGCGCAGCCAAGCCAGGGATTCGGCGAGCGACGGCAGCCGGAATTCCAGCTTCTGGCAGCGGCTGCGGATGGTGGCCGGCAAACGTGCCGGTTCGGTACTGATCAACCACAAATACCGGCCCGGGTGCGGCTCTTCCAGCGTCTTCAGCAGCGCATTGCAGGCCGCATAGGTGAGCGCGTCGGCAGGATCGACGATGGCTATTTGCACCTCGCCGTATTGCGGCGTCAATGCGAACTTGGCCGACAGCGCGCGAACCTGGTCGATGACGATCTCGGTGCGCTCGCGCGTGCCTTCCTTGTTCATGATGAAGGAGACAATATTGAAGTCCGGATGCGTTCCGGCAGAGAACAACTGGCAACTGCGACACATTCCACAGGGTTCGCGATTGATGTCGGGTGTCCGGCACAACGAGCGACGTGCCAATCGTTCAGCGACTGCACGCTTGCCCAACTGTGCTGGACCGCAGATCAGCAATGCATGGCCCATGCGACCGGTGTCGAGCGCTGCGCTGGCGTGCGCGTACGCTCGTTGTTGCCATGGTGAGAATACGTTTGCCATCATTACAAGGTGCCGCGCCACGAGCGCAGTTGTGCCACGGCATCGGCAGCGACAAGTCCTGCCGGACGACCCGCGTCGACCACGCGGAAGCGTTGCGAATCCGCCCCAGCGCGCGCCAGGAATGTTGTGCGCACGCGCTCGAAAAATTCGTCGCGCTCGCGTTCGATCCGATCCGGGGACGAGTCACGACCCGTGGCGCGTTGGCGGCCCTCGTTGACGCCGACGTCCAATAGCAGCGTGAGTCCCGGCTGCACGCCGACGACTGATCGTTCCAGTTCGTCGATCAGTTGCGAACTCAGCCCGCGCCCGCCGCCCTGGTAGGCATAACTGGAATCCGTGAAGCGATCGCTGATCACCCACGCGCCTCGCTGAAGTGCGGGCAGGATGGTTTCGCGGACGTGCTGCACGCGAGCCGCGAACATCAGCAGCAGTTCGGTTTCAGGTGCGAGCGTTTCCTGTGCAGCATCATCGACGGCGAGCAGCAAACCCCGGATGCGTTCGGCCAAAGGAGTTCCGCCGGGTTCACGCGTACTCACCACATCGCAGCCGTCCGCCTGCAACGCCGCTCTCAACGCGCCAAGCACCGTGGTCTTTCCGGCGCCCTCGCCACCTTCTAGCGAAATGAACCGCGGGTGGCGAATCAATGTGGTCATTGCGTTGATTGCCGGCGTGCGCGATAGCGTTGCAGGTATTGCTGCACGGCCGCTTCGTGCTCGGCCAGTGTGTGCGTGAAAACGTGACGTCCGCTGCCGTCACCGATGGCAACGAAGTACAACGCGTCCCCGGGCAACGGGTGAGTGGCGGCCTGCAATGCCGCACGGCCGGGCATGGCGATTGGCGTCGGCGGCAGTCCCGGCCGTGTATACGTGTTGTATGGCGTGTCGGCCAGCAGATCCGTCTTGTGGATGTTGCCGGCATACGCTGCGCCCATCCCGTAGATCACGGTGGGATCGGTCTGCAGCTTCATGCCGAGCTGCAACCGGCGCACGAACACACCTGCGATGGCCGGGCGTTCCTCGGCGATGCCGGTTTCCTTTTCGACGATCGAAGCCAACGTCAATGCCTGTTCCCTGGACGACAGCGGCAGGTCTGCGACACGCGATGCCCATGCCGCATCGAGCGCGTGCGTCATGCCATCGAATGCACGATGCAACACGGAAATTTCGCCATCGCCGCGCGTATAGAGATAGGTTTCTGGAAGAAAGCGTCCTTCGGGATTCAGTCCAGCGTGGCCTAGCGCCTTCATCAAGGCGACGTCGTTCAGTTCCGTTGCGTCATGCCGGAGCGGACCGGCTTTCGCCAGCGCCGCACGCAATTCGCGCAGGTTCCAGCCTTCCACAATGGTGAAGCGGTGGCTGACGACCTTGCCTTCGCGCATGCGCATCAGCAGCATTCGTGGCGTGGTCCCGGGATCGAGCGCGTATTCGCCGACCTGCAGTTTTCCCGCCGCGCCCAGCTGTCGCGCAAGTGCGTGCCATTCAAGCAATTGACCTGTTGGCGCGCCTGCAGTGCGCAACTTCTCCATCACCGACGCGAAGGAGTCACCATGGGCGACCAGCACCGTTTCTCCATGATGCAATCCTGCAATCGGGGTATCGGCGAATCCCGCGTAGCGCGTGATCGCCCAATAGCCGAGCCCGCCCACCAGCAGTGCGGTGATGACAAGCAACAGCCCGAAGCTGCGCTTGCGTTTACGGGCTGGGCCCACGTGTGCTCCATGGTGAAGTGGTCATGCTGATTCCATTCCGGGATGACAAATCATGAATGGAGAAATCCGGGATGGATGCGCGCCAACGCCTGCCTGGCACGGGCCACCTCGGGATGGGGCGCCCATTCGCGCCCGCCGAAGCGCGCCACGGGCAGGATACCGCGCACCGCGTTGCACAGGAAAACCGCTTCGGCGGCCTCCAGGTCTTGCATCGACAACTGCTGCTCGCGGGCATCCAGCAATGGGAGGAGGTGCTGACGGCACGCTCCAGCGATCCCGCAGCGATCCACTTGGGGCGTAAGCCAATGCCTACCGTGCAGCACGAACAGATTGGCGGCAGTGGCGCTGATGACGTTGCCGTCCATGTCGAGCATCAGGCCTTCGTCCGCGCCGGCTTCATCGCATTCGGCCCTCGCAAGGATCTCTTCGAGTCGATTGCAATGCTTGATCCCGGCAAGTGCCGGTTGCACTGCCAGCCTTGTCCTGCAGATGTGCAGCGCGATGCCTTGTTTTGAACACTCGGGTGGCAGCGGAGACCGGGACAACATCCATAGCGGGTCAGCAACCCCCGCTACCGAATATCCACGGCCGCCACCGCCGCGAGTGAGTAGCAGCTTGAGTACGCCATCGCCACCATCCTCGAACATGGCGATGGCCTTCACCCGAGCCTGTTCAAGTGCAGGCAATACAAGATGCAGGCGCTCCGCGCCGCGGGACAACCGCTGCCAATGCGCATCCCACCATGCAACAGTGCCGCGATGTACGCGCATGGTTTCGAATACACCGTCGCCGTAGGCGATGCCGCGCGCATCCGCCGGCCATGCTGGTACCGGCGTTGCACTATTGAAAATGCGCGCCGTGGATACGGGTGCGATCAAGAATCAACCCCGAGGGCGCGCAACATTCCGCGCGCCTTGGCACGGGTTTCGTCCAGCTCGCATTGCGGGTCAGAGTCGGCGACGATGCCCGCGCCTGTGCGGAACCGAAGGACACTCCCTTCAATCTCTGCACTTCGGATCAGGATATTGAGGTCAAGATCGCCATCGCGATTGAGCCAGCCAAACGCACCTGTGTACGCGCCGCGACCACATTGTTCCAACTCGGCGATGATCTGCATGCAGCGCACTTTTGGGCAGCCGGTGATCGTACCGCCCGGGAACACCGCGCGAATAATATCGCCGGGGGTTGCATCAGGGCGCAGTCGGCCGCGCACATTGCTGACGATGTGATGGACATGCGCGTAGCTTTCAACCGTCATCAACTCGTCGACCTCCACGCTACCAGTCGTGCAGACGCGCCCCAGATCGTTGCGCTCCAGATCGATGAGCATGACGTGCTCGGCGCGCTCTTTCGGGTGGCTGATCAATTCGTGGACCCGCGCAGCATCGATATCCCCACCATCCGCATCCAGGCGTGGCCGGGTGCCCGCGATGGGGCGGGTTTCCACGACATCACCGCGCACACAGACCAGGCGTTCGGGAGAAGCGCTCGCCACGGCCCAGCCATTGCCTGCGAACAAGCCTGCAAACGGCGCGGGGTTGTGCGTGCGTAGACGCAGGAACAAAGCCGCCGGATCCGGCGCATGGTCGAACTGTGCACGCCATCCGCGTGACAGGTTTACCTGGAAGCTGTCCCCGGCGGCGAGGTACTCCAGGATCCGCTCGACCCCACTGATGAAACGATCCGGCTCGTCTTCGAT
>JBBQTR010000094.1:0-7964 GCA_038213095.1 Lysobacterales bacterium
AGCACCATCTTGATGCAGACCAGCAGCGGCACCGCCAGCAGCAATCCGATGAATCCCCACACCCAGCCGAACACCATCAGGCCGAGAATCAGGATCAGTGGCGACAGCGCCATGCGCCGGCCGAGCACGATCGGGGTGATGAACTGGCCTTCGAGCATGTGCAACAGCAGGTAGATGCCGGCGGGCAGCAGGGAATGCAGTGGGTCGTGGAAGGCGACGAAGCCCATCAGCAGCATGACCATGATCCCGATCAGCGGGCCAACGTAGGGCGCGAAATTCAGCAGCGCGGCCATCGTGCCCCACAGCAGCGCTTCGTCCAGCGGCACCTGCAGGAAGAACAGCGCGCCGGCGAAGAGCAGGCCGAACAACGTGTTGATGACCGTGATCGTGAGCATGTAGCGTGAGATCTCATGCTCGATCGACTGCAGGATGTCGACCGTAATGCGCTTCTGCTGGCGGCCGGGCAGCAGCGCGATTGCGTTGCGCTGCAGGCTTTGCCCATAGACCATGAAAAAGAACGTCAGCAGCACCACCGCCAGCACCGAGGCCAGTACGCGAGGCGTGGCAGTCAGCGCTTTGTAGGGATCGTTGTTCTCGGTCTTGACCACCTGCGTTGTCGTGGCCGCGGTATCGCCGCCAGCGACCCGGGCGATGTTCTCGGCGGCCTTGCTGGCCTCGCGCACCGGCTTGGCTAGCGTGCGCAGCTTTGGCGCCAGCTCGTGCATCTGATTGGGCACTTGGCGGATCCATTCGGCGGCGGGCGTCACCAGCTGGCGGCCGAGTCCGAGGATGCCCGCGATGCCGAATACCAGCACCATCAGTGCGCCCAGAAAACGTGGGACCCAGACCCGTTGCAGCAGCCGGATGATCGGATTGCCGACCAGTGCGAAAAACGCAGCCAGCAGCACGGGAAGGATCAGCGCCTGCGCCGCCCATGCGGTATAGGCCACTACCAGTGTCGCCAACACCAGCATCGCGGTGGAGGCGCGCGGGCGTGGCCGTGACGGCTGCGTCGACGTCATCGGGCCAATGTTGATGGATGCCCGTTCGGGCACCGTATTTGCGACTGTCGCGTTGCTATCGCTGTTGACTGCCTCGCTCACAGCATGCCGGCGGCGCGCAGGGATTCGGGCGTATGGGACAACGGTGTGGACGGCGTGACTGAGCGCGCCAGCGGTGGTGCGACGGGGGGAGCGACGCTTGCCGCGTTTGCGGCCTGTTCGGTATGCCTGGCTGCGGCCTGCGCACTGCCGCCGGCGAACAATCCTGCCAGCGAGCTGAGCATCTGCAATGCGCCGCCGCCGCGCATGAGGCGCTTGGCGGGTTCAGCACGGCCCACGAGAAAGCCCATGACCAGGCCGATCGAAATGATCCGTCCCGGCGTCCATGCTGTTTTCCAGGATGCCTTGAACTGTCGCCAGTCCGCACCCGCCTGGCGCTCCTGCGCTTCGAGCGCAGTTTCTGCCTGTTGTACTTTCAGGATCAGTGACTCAAAACTCATGTGCCGGCGTCTCCATGGCGAGCCTTAGTTCACGACGTGTCGAAATTCCGCTCACGGCGGAGTGATATCCACGCCCAGCCCCTTCTTGACCGGATCGCTCGCCGTGGCGGCTGCCACTTTATCCGCGGCCGCCTCCGCCGAGTCGCCCGAGCCGGCATCGGGCATGAAACGCGCAAGTTCCCCGATGCCCAGGCGCCCCAATTGTCGCCGCGTGGCCTGAAGGCGGGTGTGCTCGAAATACCACATCGCCCGCCAGCCACCCACGCCGGTGACAATGATGCTGATCACCGCCGTAAACAGTAGTGACGCCGACCAGGCCCAGCCCATGCGCAGGCTGAGCCAGCTGATCAGCGCAGCCATCAACAAAAGCCACGCCGATGCGCCGAACGCGATCGCCAACCCGGTGAACGCCAACGTGCGTCCGAACGCGCTGCGTGCCAGCGAGACATCGGCCGACAACAGGATCCGGAATGCCTTGCTGGCGTCGCGACCGGCGCGCCAGGTGGCACGACCGGTCTGGCCGAGTTGGCGAAGCGACTCTTCGATGTCCGGCGCTTTCGCATCGGGATCGATGTCCACCTCGGGTGCCTTTGACTTGGTCTGGCGTTCGAGCTCGTCCGCGGAGACGCTCATCGACGTTTACTTGTCGCCGCTGCCGCTGCGTCCAAGCTTGGCGATGATCCAGCCAGTGGCAAAGGCCATGCCGAACGAGGCCAGCGGGCGTTCACGGATCAACTCCGACGCGCTGTCGATCAGGTCGCGGCCCTTGTCCATCAATGCGTCCATCTGCTCGCGGCTGGCGGCGCCGGCCTGCTCCACGGCGGCGATGCCGGACAACGCGCTTTCGGCCAGTTCGGACTTCATCTGCGCCTTGCCCAGCCGCATTTCGTCGCCAGCGGCACTGCTGGCGCCCTTGATGGTTTCACCGGCATGCACGGCCGCCTGCTTGAGGTGGACGCCGGCGTCGCCGAGGTTGGATTTCATGCCATCGGTGGCAGTGGAGGGTGTGGTGCTCATGGTGGGACTCCTTCGGGTTGCGACATCGGATCACGATGCCGGGATTACGTGAATTAAGCGTGTGTTGCCAGCTACTGCATCAGCAGGTCGCCCTGCGCATTCCCGCGCACGATGCGCAACACCAGTTTCGGTTGATCGATGACGCGATTTGAATTGGAAAAACTCAAGCGAAACCCCGGCAGATCGTCGAAGCGTCCACTGTTGGCGGCGATGATGACGTCGCCATCCTGCAAGCCATTGCTTGCCGCGCGACTGCCGCCGGCCACCTTTTCCACCAGCACGCCATTGGCACCAGCCTGACGCAGGCGCTCGGGTAACTCCGTGAACGTCGCCCCGGACAGCCGCGGATCCAGCGTCATGCCGTCGACCACCTTGGCCTGCTCGCGCAGGTTGGCGTTGAGTTGCAGCGGCTTGCCATTGCGCCGCACGTCCAGTGCGACCCTGGCACCCACGGCCTGCAACCCTTCGAAATTGTGCAGCGCCTCGCGATCTGCAACGTGCTCGCCATTGGCCCCGATGATGACGTCGCCCGGTTGCAGTCCCGCCGCCGCGCCGGCCGACCCGGGATACACGCGGGTCACCACCGCACCCGTAGCCGGGTCCAGCTGCAGGGCGGCGGCAATCTTCGCGTCGACATCCTGGGTGTCGATGCCCAGGCTGCCGCGTCGCACTTCGCCGGTCGCGGCCAGCTGGCGCATGACATCACCGGCGAGGTTGGACGGGATGGCAAACCCGAGCCCGATGTTGCCGGCCATGCTGCCCTGGGGATTGAAGCTGGCCGTGTTGATCCCCACCAGTTCGCCGCGCAGGTTGACCAGCGCGCCACCGGAATTACCCGGGTTGATCGAGGCGTCGGTCTGGATGAAATTCTGGAACCCCAGCCCGCGCAAACCGCTGCGGCCGACCGCCGAGACGATGCCAGACGTCACCGTCTGCCCGATCCCGAACGGATTGCCGACCGCCACCACGAAGTCGCCGACCTGCAACCGGCTGCTGTCGGCCAATGGAATCGCGGTGAGTTTGTCGGCCTTGATCCGCATGAGTGCGACATCGGTGTCCGGATCGGAGCCGACGAATTCGGCTTTCATCGTGCGTCCGTCGGCCAGGGTCACCGAGACTTCGTCGGCGCCTTCGATCACGTGATGGTTGGTCAGGATCAGGCCTCGCCCGGCATCCACGATCACGCCCGAGCCCAACGACTGGTTGATCTGCTCCTGCGGGATGTTCGGGAACATGCGCCGGAACAGTGGATCGTTGGCGAATGGATTGTTGATCCGCACCCGCTGCTGGCTGTGCACGCTGACGACCGCCGGCAACACGCGCTGCAACATGGGTGCCAGCGATGGCAACGCCTGGCCGCCGGCGGCGGCGGGCAAGGCGGCGATCGCGGGAACGACATGCGGTGCCGCCGACACGGCCGTGTCCAGCGTGTCATGCAGTGCGGTCGCAGCGAAGCCGCCGAACGCTGCGGCGGCAGCCAGGGAGAGCAGGGTATTGCGGGTCGACGGCAGGGGTTGCATGTCTCGGGATTGGTCTCTGGATGCTGATCGGGAGCCAGTGGCGGCGGCGTCATTGGCTGACGCAATCCGGGAAGTGTCCATCGTGGCCGATGAACCATGCGTTGCCAACGCGCCAAGTGCTGGATCCAGCAGGAAAACGCTGCAGGGACGGGCCCTTCTCCAGCGCCTTTGCGTACGAAAGCAGGACCGTCGCTCATGTCCGGAACCGATTCAATCAAACGTTGACTTCGTATGGAAGCAGGGGTAGGTTTGCTTTCCGGGGTTGCCACAACATCTTGGGGTTTTTAGATTCAAACTACCTAAGTAATGTGGTTTTTCATGTATTGCTTGCCAGTCCGAGGACGCTGGCGCAAGCGCAGTCGCCTGAGGGCAGGCAACGCACGCCGGACAACACAACCAGTAGACGACGCGGCGCGTAGGCTTCACTGCGGTCCACCGTCGCCGACAACACCACATGGCTGCGACAGCGTCGCGCCGGGACGAGGAGACGAGACGGGATGAGCACAGTGCGCCTTGAGGCAGTCAGAAGCGGAATGGACAACAAGGCGGGCGAACAGGCAGCGGTCGAACGGAGCATCCCGATGCAGCCGGCGTCGACCGACATCTGGGACAAGAAATACCGGCTGAAGACCAAATCCGGCGATGCGATCGACGCCGACATCGATGGCACGTACCAACGCGTGGCCAAGGCGCTGGCCGATGCCGAGCCGACGCTGGAATTGCAGCGCTTCTGGAACGAACGCTTCCTGTGGGCGTTGCGCCGTGGCGCGATCCCCGCCGGCCGCATCACCTCCAATGCCGGCGCGCTGGAGCACAAGCCGGCGACATCGACCATCAACTGCACCGTCAGCGGCATCATCGAGGATTCGATGGACGGCATCCTGGAGAAGGTGCACGAGGCAGGTTTGACGTTGAAAGCCGGCTGCGGCATCGGCTACGAATTTTCGACGCTGCGCCCGCGCGGCGCGTTCGTCGCCGGCGCCGGAGCGTACACGTCGGGCCCGATGTCGTTCATGGATATCTACGACAAGATGTGTTTCACCGTGTCCTCCGCCGGGGGCCGTCGTGGTGCGCAGATGGGCACGTTCGACGTCTCGCATCCGGACGTAAAGGATTTCATCCGCGCCAAGCGCGAAGACGGTCGCTTGCGGCAGTTCAACCTGTCGCTGTTGATCACGGACGGTTTCATGGACGCCGTCGCCAACGATGGCGACTGGGCGCTGGTGTTTCCGATCAACGCCAAGGAGCAGGGCGACTTCGACCTCAACGACGCAGCGCAGGTGGTCTGGCGCGACTGGCCGGTGCACAGGAACTACGTCACGCGTGATGACGGCCTGGTCGCGTGCCGGGTCTACGGCCACATCCGCGCGCGGCACCTGTGGGACATGATCATGGTCTCCACGTACGACTACGCCGAGCCCGGTTTCATCCTTATCGACCGCGTCAACGAGATGAACAACAACTGGTGGTGCGAAAATATCCGCGCCACCAATCCATGCGGCGAGCAACCGCTTCCTCCCTACGGCGCATGCCTGCTGGGCTCGGTCAACCTCACCAAGTTCGTGCATCACGCCTTTACCGACAAGGCGACGTTCGACTGGGAGGAATACAAGGACGTGGTGCGCGTGTTCACCCGCATGCTCGACAACGTGGTCGAGGTCAACGGCCTGCCGTTGCAGAAACAGCGCGACGAGATCCTGCGCAAGCGACGCCACGGCATGGGCTTCCTCGGCCTTGGCAGCACCGTGACCATGCTGCAGATGAAGTACGGCTCCGCAGAGTCGTGCGAATTCACCGAACGCATCGCCCGCGAGATGGCGGTCGCCGGCTGGGAAATGGGATTGGAGCTGGCGAAGGAAAAAGGCGCCGCGCCCATCATGGATGAACAGTTCACGATCACCGCCGAGATGCTGCGCAAGCGCCCGGAAATGGTGGCTGATGGCTGGAAGCTGGGGCAGGAAATCGAAGGCAAGGTGTTGCTCGCCAAGTACTCGCGTTACATGCAGCGCGTGGCCGGGGTCGCACCGGGGCTGGTCGAGGAGCTCGCTCAGGTCGGTTCGCGATTCACCCACCACAGCTCGATCGCGCCCACCGGCACGATCTCGCTGTCGCTGGCCAACAATGCCAGCAACGGCATCGAGCCGTCGTTCGCCCACCACTACAGCCGCAACGTCATCCGGGAAGGCAAGAAGTCCAAGGAAAAGGTCGACGTCTGGTCGTATGAGCTGCTGGCCTATCGCGAACTGGTGAACCCCAAGGCGATGCCATTCGCCGAGGACGCGATCGGCAAGCTGCCTGACTACTTCATCTCCGCGGACGACATCTCCCCCAAACAGCATGTCGACGTCCAGGCCGCGGCGCAGAAGTGGGTGGACTCCTCGATTTCCAAAACCGCGAACGTCCCGACCGACTATCCGTACGAGGACTTCAAGGACATCTACCGCTACGCGCACGAGCAGGGGCTGAAGGGCTGCACCACCTTCCGCTTCAACCCGGCCGCCTTCCAGGGTGTGCTGGTCAAGGAAGCCGACCTGGAAAACACGCTATATCGGTTCGAGCTGGAAGACGGCGACGTGGTCGAGGTCAAGGGCAACGAACAGATCGAATACGACGGTGAAATGCACACCGCGGCCAATCTGTTCGACGCCTTGAAAGAAGGGTATTACGGCAAGTTCTGAGCGGTGCGTGATGCGCTGATTTTGCCGCCTTTGCCAGTTTTCGAAGTGCTTTCGAGAAAATTTCGGGGATGGCGAGGGACGTTTGCGGATTAGTTTTTGACAACGGTATTTGCGAATGTCACGCGCACCTCTTGTATCCATCACGCGTGGCGGGTATAGCATCGCTCCGGTAACACCTGTATTGCACCTACACGCCCAAACGAGGACGGCTCATGAGCAACGGTAATGGAGTGACGGCGACGCTGTCGAAGGCTGCCGAAAATGTCGCGGACACCGCGGTCAACATCGGCAGTGCGATTGCATCCACCGCCAGCGGCGCAGTGGCATCGGTTCGCAAGACCGCGACAAAGGCCCGCAAGGCGGTCAAGAAGGCCACCAAGTCGGCCAAGAAATCCCTGAGCAAGGCCAGCGCCAACGCCAAGGCCGAGGCTGCGAGCCTCAAGCGCAAGGGCGTCGGCAAGAAGAAGGCCGCCGCAAAGAAGGCAACAAAGAAGACGGCAAAAAAGGCAACCAAGAAACCCGCTGCCAAGAAGGCAACGCGCAAGGCACCCGCACGCAAGGTTGTAGCAAAAAAAGCCGTCAAGAAGGCGATGCGCAAGGTTGCCGCCCGCAAGACCGCGATCAAGAAAACCGTGCGCAAGGATGTTGCCGCGGCCAAGAAGACCGTGAAAAAGGCTGCAACGGCCGTCAGGAAGGCGACCGGTACCGCGAAGCGCAAGACCGCGGTGATGAAGAAGACCGCATCGCGTTCGGCCGCTGGCAAGAAGGCCGCCGCCACCCGCGCCAAACGCGGAAGCTGAAGTCCACCGCCCGGCCCTCCCGCAGTCGCGGTAGGGCCGGAACGGTTTGGTGTCGATACAACACAATCCCCATCGCAACCCGTCACCGCATCAGTCCTGGATCCCCATGGCCGTCAAGATCGACAAGAAAATCAAGGGTTACACCGTCGTCAGTCCTGAAGCGAAGGAAGCCGCCCGCGTTGAATCGGCGCGCGTCGAGGCCGTCTCGCGCATCGCGCTCGAAGCGCAGCTGCCCATGGCCGATGTCATCCAGATGCACGAGAAGATCGAGCGTCCCGAGGTGTTGATCGGTTCCACCTACAAGATCAAGTCACCGCTGGTGGAACACGCGATGTACGTGACCATCAACGACATCGTGCTCAACGCCGGCAGCGAGCACGAGCAGCGCCGCCCGTTCGAGATCTTCATCAATTCCAAGTCGATGGACCACTTCCAGTGGATCGTCGCG
>JBBQTR010000095.1:0-7870 GCA_038213095.1 Lysobacterales bacterium
GTGCAAGCAGCACGTTTTCCGCGTGATCGCTGTAGAAGGGCACCGTCAGCACCAGACTGCCACCAGGACGCAATACACGCAGGAATTCCCTTATAGCGCGCTGGTAGTCCGGCACGTGTTCCAGTACGTCCAGGCTGACCAGTGCATCCTGCGACTGATCGGCGAATGAGAGTCGGGTGACATCTTCACGCCGCAGCCATTCAGGTGTGCCTTGTCGGGTCAGCCAGATGGATAGTCGCAATCGCTGTCGCCAGTCGTCTGTAAATTCGCTTCCTCGCAGGCGCCTGCACCGTCGCTTCAATTGCAAATAGAAAGCGCTGGCTTGTTCGGTCAGGTATACACGGCTGCGCGCAGCATTCACGGATTCGAACAAAATACTGGCGCTGGCGCGCTGGCGCGCATTGCAGCCACATACCTCACAAAGCAATGATTCACGCAACGAAATTTCGGAAATTTCCGAATATCCTTCGCACCGAAACCAACGTTTGGCAACGCAGATGTTGCAGAATCCTTGCACGCCTTCGCAGGTCAGGCTTTCCCGCAACAGTGCAATTTCAGCATGCTCTCCAATGAAAACCTCGCGCTGCTCTGCTTGCCAGCGTCGCCAATCATCCTGGTCTTCGAAACGCCAGACACCAGCTGTCATTGATGGCGGCGCCACTGCGCAAGCAGCACCGCGGTGGCCGACGCAACATTGAGGCTGTCGACACTGCCGCTGCCCGGGATCGAGATGCGCAGGTCGCACGATGCAATGAGTTTCGCGTCCATGCCCTCGCCTTCTCCACCGATGGCGTACACCAGGCGTTGCGGCAACGTGGCGGTGAACACATCTGTGCCACCGCGCGAGATGGTTGCGGCCAACTGGAACCCCGCACCATGAAGTTGCGCAATGGCATTGTCCTCGCGTCCCAGGCGCACGAAGGGAACATGCTCTGCGCCGCCTTCTGCCACGCGTGCGGCCGCACCCGACAACGCGAGGGTCGAATGCTTCGGCAGCAGCACGGCAGCTGCGCCGAAATGCGCGGCCGAGCGCAGGATCGCGCCGAGGTTGTGCGGGTTTCCAACCCCGTCTAGCCACAAGGCGCACTGCGGACCATCTGCCAGATCGCGCAGCCATGCAGTCAGCGATTGTGGCTCCTCGCGCGACACGTCGGCGACAACACCCTCGTGATGCGTACTCGATGCCAGTTTCTGCAGGTCTGCCTCCTCGACGACGTTGTAGCCGATGCGGTTGGCGACGCACCATTTCAGCAGCGGCTGCAATTGCGGGATGCGTGATTCGAGCAGGTATAGTTTGCGGACGGCATGCGGGCGGCGCTGGAACAGGGCCTGGATTGCGTTGAATCCGTAGAGACGTAACTCAACGTCCCGATGGGGTGGCACGGCCGGCGTGACGTCATGGACTTGCGATGACGATGACGTCTGCGTTCTAGGCTTGTGCCAGGGATTCGCTGGAGTCGGCGATGTATCGTCTTTTCGGTGCATTGGAGTGCTGTCGCGGTTGAATGACGCAAGTTTAAGCTTTTGATCATGGCCTGGCCCGAACGCTGGACCGCGTGCGGGCATGGCGTACAGCAGCGATTGTCCAACTCATCCGTGCAATTCACCCTCCACCGACGGCGTCCCGAGATCAAGCGCATCAAGCTTGCGCGTGCGCTCATCCGGTGGCCGTGTGCGCGGGGCGATGATCAGATAGAAGGCCGGCACCACGAATAACGACAGTAGCGTCGACACGGCCACGCCAGACACCACCACCACGCCAATGGTCGAGCGGCTGCCTGCGCCAGCGCCAGTGGCCAGCATCAACGGCATTGCGCCCGCGATGGTCGCGATCGAGGTCATCAGGATCGGCCGCATGCGCGTTGCGGCGGCGTCAAGAATCGCCTGAGTCACTGTAAGCCCGGCGTCGCGGCGCTGGTTGGCGAACTCGACGATCAGGATGCCGTTCTTGGCGGCAAGACCGACCAGCATCACGATGCCAATCTGGCTGAAAAGATTCAGGGACTTGCCAAACAGGTACAGCCCAAGCAGCGCACCCAGCACCGCCAGCGGCACCGTCAGCATGATCACCAGCGGATGCAGGAAACTCTCGAACTGCGCCGACAGCACCAGGAACACGATCAGCAGCGCCATGCCGAAGGTAAACAGCACCGCGCTGCCTGACTGTAGGTATTCGCGCGACTGGCCGCTGAAATCCAGTTGCGCCGTGGCGGGCAATTCCGTGCGCGCGGTGGTGCGCACCCAGTTGATCGCTTCGCCGAGCGTATATCCAGGCGCGAGCCCGGCAGACAACGTGATCGCGCGCAGCCGGTTGAAGCGCCCCAGGCTGCTGGCTTCGGCACGCTCCTGAAGCGTGACCACGCTCGCAAGCGGCACGAGCGCGCCGTTGCGGCTGCGCACATACAGGTTGCTCAAGTCGGTAGGCGATGCGCGTTGCCCTTCGGCGGCCTGCAGCACGACATCGTATTCCTGGCCTTCCCGGACGAAAGTGGTCACGCGACTGGAGCCGAGCATTGCCTGCAGGGTGTCGCCAATGGTCTGTTCGGTGACGCCAAGATCCGCAGCCCTGGCCTGGTCGACGATGACGTGAACCTGCGGCCGCGTTTCCTTGTAATCAGCATCGGCGCCGTACAAGCCGGGATTCTGATCCATCTTCGCAAGCATGCGATCACGCCACAGCACCAGCTGTCGGTAATCCGGGCCCTGCAGCACCACCTGCAACGGTTGGCCGCCGCTGCGCACCAATCCTTGCCGTGTCTGCGGGATCGCACGCACGCCGGGGATTTTCGACAACTCCCGACGCACCTTGGCGACGACATCATCCGTACTGACGCTGCGCTGGGTCCATGGCTTGAGGATCACGATCGCGCGACCACTGTTCATGTTTTCCGATGCGCCGTACCCACCGGGCACGCGGCTGAGAACGCTTGCCATGGGCTTGTCGCCGCCGACATCGCGCAGCAGGAGATTCTCCACCTTCGCCATCTGTCCAGTCGTGTAATCGAATCCCGCGCCTTCGGGACCCGTGACCGAGACACTGAAGGCGCCGCGATCTTCATTCGGCGCGAGTTCGCGCGGCACCAGCTTGAACAGCCCGAAGATCAGCAGCAACGCCAGCACCATCGCAACGCCAAACCACATCGGATAGACGATGAAGCGCTCCAGTGCGCGTCGATATCCTGAAGCAAGCGCTTTCAGGCGCAGCTCCATCCATGCATTGATGCCGCGCGGATCCGCATGGCGGCGCACCAGCAGGGAACACATCATCGGCGTCAGGCTGAGCGCGACGAACCCCGAGATCGCAACTGCGCCTGCAAGTGCCACGGCCAGTTCACGAAACAGGCGCCCGTTGTTACCTTCGAGGAACGCGATCGGTAAAAACACCGACACCAGCACGGCGGTCGTCGCGATCACCGCAAACCCGACCTGGCGCGTGCCGCGCAACGCGGCCAGGGGTGGTGGTTCGCCGAGATCGGCACGACGCTGGATGTTCTCCAGCACCACGATCGCGTCGTCCACCACGAGACCAATCGACAACACCAGCGCCAGCAAGGTCAACAGGTTGATCGAGAAGCCGAACACCAGCAACGGCACGAAGGCCGCCATGACGCAAACCGGCACCGTCACCGCCGGCACCAGTGCGGAACGCGCACTACCGAGGAAAAGCCAGATCACCAGCAACACCAGCACGATAGCTTCAGCGAGCGTCTTGTAAACCTCATGCACGGCCACGGCAATGAAAACCGTCGCGTCGTAGGTCACGTCGATCTTCATGCCCGATGGCAATGTCTTGTTGATTGCCGCGACTTCCTTCTTGACCGCGTCGGCAACCGCCAGGTCATTCGCGGTGGACGTCTTGACGATTCCCAGGCCGACCTGGTCCTTGCCGTTGGTGCGGTAATACGCACGACGTTCCAGCGACCCAAGTTGCACTTTCGCGACTTCGCCCAGGCGCACCACGTGGTTTTCGCCCGCGGGACCCGCGCTCGCCGCGCTTGCTGCACCATTGACGACGTGGCCGATCGGCAACTGCTCGAAGTCGGTCCTGTCGGCGAAGCTGCGATCCAGTTGCAGGGTAAAGTCGCGCGTGGCCGATTCCAGCCGGCCCGCGGGAATGTCGACATTGCGCGCACGCAGTGCGGTCTCAATGTCGTCGATCGTCAATCCACGTGCTGCCAGCGCGTTGCGATCAATCCAGATGCGCATCGCGTAGTCCTGTGCGCCGCCAAGCTGCACCTGTGCAACTCCATCGACAGTCGACAAGCGATCGACGAGATAGCGCTGGGCATAATCAGTCAACTGCAACGTGTCCATGCCAGGGCCGCTGAGGTTGAACCAGGCGATCACGTCCGAGTCGCTGGAGACCTTGCGGATCTGGGGCGGGCTGGCATCCAGGGGCAGCTTGTTGAGGTTTCGGCTGACCGCGTCGCGGATGTCGTTCGCAGCACTTTCGATATCGCGCTTGAGGGTGAATTCGACGTTGATGTCCGAGGTGCCGTTCTGGCTGGTCGACTGGATCGTATCGACGCCCTCGATCCCGGACACGGCACTTTCGAGCACCTTGGTGACCCGTGTTTCCATGACCGCGGCCGATGCACCGGTGTAGTTGGTGCTGATCGACACCACCGGTGGATCGATGTCAGGCAGTTCGCGCAGTGGCAGGCGCGTGAATGCGATCACGCCAAGCACGATCAGCAACAGGCTGACCACGGTCGCAAAGACCGGACGGTGGATGGAGATGTCGGACAGTTTCATCGCGCGTGGTTTGCGACAGGTTCCGTGGCATCGGCTTCCGTGATCCGGCTGCCGTCGTGCAACTTCACGGTGCCCTCGACCACGATGCGTTCGCCAGCCTTCAGACCCGTTTTTATTTCGACAAGGCCGCCTTGGCGGGTCCCAAGCGTGACCGGGGCTTTCACCACGGTGTCACCGGCACTGACGCGGTACACAAAACTCTGTTCTGCCTCCTGCAGCACGGCCAGCTCGGGCAGCACCAGCGCCTGTCGTGCAGGAAGCTGGACAAGCACGCGCAGCAGCATGCCCGGACGCAATTTGCCCGTCGTATTCGGCAGTTCGGCGCGAACACGGATAGCGCGCGTCGATGGATCGATGCGACTGTCGATGTCGGCGATGCGTCCGTCGAAGGTGACGCCGGGCCAGGCATCACTGGTAGCGGTGATCGCCTGTCCAGCAGCGAGGGATGAGAGCGCGGCTTCGGGCACGGTGAAGTCGAGCTTGATGGTGCTGTCGTCGTCCAGCGTGGTGATGACGGTGCCAGGCGACACCAGCGCACCGATACTGACCTGGCGCAAGCCCAGGACACCTGCAAATGGCGCGGTGATGGTGCGATCGGCGACGGATGCGCGTTTGGCCTGCACGCTGGCCGCAGCGGCATCGCGATTGGCGCGCAGGGTGTCGTATTGGCCGCGAGCGATGAGCTGCGCTTTCGCCAGTTCACCGCCGCGACGCTGTTGTTGTTCCGCATCGCGCAGGGCGGCCTCGGCGGCGGTGACATCCGCCTGCTGGGCACGGCTGTTCATGTCGGCAAGCAATTGCCCGGCGCGTACGCGCTGACCGCTGTCGAACGCCAGTCGCGTGACCACGTCGCTGACCTTTGCCGTGATCGTCACCGACTCGCGCGCCTGCGCCGTCCCCAGCGCCTGCAACACGTCATTGAATGCGCGCGGCTGCACACTGATGGTGGTAACCGCGACTGGTCGGTCATTGCCGGACTTGCCGGCTTTCGCCGCCGTCTGATCCTTGCTACAGCCCGCCAACAGCAAGCCAGACGCGCAAGCGAAGAGGCTGCACAACAGAACGACCCGCTGAAGAATTCGTGGTGACGTCATATTCGCGACCGCATCCAGACAGTTGGTTATTTTAACGATCTCCTGGTGATGGCGAACGTGCCGTCAGGCCTAGTTGAACCTCGTCAACCTGCGGCGGCAACGGCATGCTGTACTAGATGGTGGGCATGACCGGCGTGGAGCGCGGCCCGAGCAACCCATCGTCACCGGTCAAGCCAGTGCATTGCTTTGGCGATGCCCCGTTGACAGGCATGGGTGCAGAATCCATCCCACCTATCTTCGCCCACCCCGCCTGACCTTCTCTCCTGACACACGGAACCGCCATGACCATCCATGACAGCATCCTCGAAACCATTGGCCGCACACCCGTCGTGCGCCTGCATCGCATCTCACCGGCCAACGTCACGCTCTTCGCCAAGGTCGAATCCTTCAACCCAGGTGGTTCGGTCAAGGATCGCCTGGCGATGGCGCTCATTCTTGATGCCGAATCAAAAGGTTTGTTGAAACCCGGCGATACCGTCATCGAAGCGACTTCCGGCAACACCGGCGTCGCATTGGCGATGGTCTGCGCGGCACGGGGTTACAAATTCGTTGCAGTGATGTCCGAGACCTTTTCGATGGAACGCCGCAAGTTGATCCGCGCCTATGGCGCGAAGGTCATCCTGACCGCTGCCGCCGAACGCGGCACGGGCATGGTGCGTCGGGCGGAGGAACTGGCCAAAACGCACGGATGGTTCCTCGCCAGCCAATTCAACAATCCTGCCAACCCCGCGTATCACCGGCAAACCACGGCGGCGGAAATCCTGCGTGATTTCGCAGGGCGCAGGCTGGATTACTTCGTTACCGGCTGGGGCACCGGCGGAACCTTGACCGGCGTCGGCGAAGTGCTCGCGGTCGCACGCCCCGAAGTGAAGATCATCGCCTGCGAACCCGCCGGTGCCTCGCTGCTGGCCGGCAAAGACTGGGCGCCGCACAAGATCCAGGGCTGGACTCCGGATTTCATTCCAGAGGTGCTCAATCGCAACATCGCCACGCAGATCCTGCCGATCGAGGACATCGTCTCCCGCGACACCGCACGCCGATTGGCGCAGGAGGAAGGCATCTTCGTCGGCATTTCCGCCGGCGCGACCGTGGCCGCGGCATTGGACGTCGCGAAGTCGGCGCGCGATGGCGACGTCATCCTCGCGATGCTCCCCGATACGGGAGAACGCTACCTCAGCACCTTCCTGATGGAAGGGGTGAATGAGGGATCGGATGATGAGTGGCTGGCCAGTTTGTAGAGTCGACCCTGGCCCACCCTCACCTTCGCCGTCGCGTGTGGTGCGATTGCAATCCACTGCAGAGAAGTGTGCCCGATCTCTGGTTGGTCACAACGACTGACACTTCCCGGTGCAGTCGTTGCGATTGGAGACTTGCTTCCGTGAAATGAAAAACGCCGGCGTAGACCGGCGTTTTACTTACAGGCTTCGGAGGACTACACGCTTCAGCCTCCCCACTGCCCCATCGCCGCCAGTCCGTTCTCCCGGGCGCGCTCGTGCACGATGTCCTGCGCCTTGCGCACGTTGCCAACTAGATCCTTCGACCACAGCGCTAGCGCCGCCGACTGCATGGCACGGCCATAGGAGAACGACAGCGGCCAAGGGTTCGGGCCCATGCGGTTCATGGCGTCAAGATGCGCGGTGGCGTCTTCGTCGCTCTGCCCGCCGGAGAGGAACACGATGCCTGGAAGGATCGCCGGGACCGTCGTTTTCAGGCACATCAGGGTGGATTCGGCGACTTCCTCGATGGACGCCTGTTCGCTACAGCCCTTGCCGGACACCACCATCGATGTCTTGAGGATGGTGCCTTCCAGCATCACGCTCTGCTGGTACAGCGCATCGAACAACGATCGCAACACGACCTCGGTCACCTCAAAGCTCGTCTCGATGTCGTGCGAGCCATCCATCAGTACTTCCGGCTCGACCATCGGCACCAGGCCTTGCTCCTGGCACAACGCCGCGTAACGTGCGAGAGCGTGGCTGTTGGCCTCGATGCAGCTGCCCGACGGAATGTCCTCGCCGATG
>JBBQTR010000096.1:0-7618 GCA_038213095.1 Lysobacterales bacterium
GAACAGCGCCGCAGCGTTGCCGGGTTTGGCGCTGCCGCCGTACAGGATCGGCAGCGAGCCAGCAATTTTAGCATCGCGGGCGGCGACTTCGCCACGGATGAAGGCGTGCACGGCCTGCGCCTGCTCGGGGGAGGCCGTCAAGCCGGTGCCGATCGCCCACACTGGCTCGTAGGCGATCACGGCCCCGGCGAGCATTTCCATGCCCAGGTCGAAGACAGGCTGGAGCTGGTGCCGGATGCAATCTTCCGTCTGGCCGGCTTCGCGTTGCTGCTGGCTTTCGCCAACGCACAGGATGGGAACCAGCCCTGCCTTCCGCGCGGCCAGGAACTTGCGCGCGACCAGTTCACTGCTTTCCTGATGATAAGCGCGGCGCTCGGAATGCCCGACAAGCGCGTACTGCGCACCCACGTCGACCAGCATTGGCGCAGAGACCTCGCCCGTGAAAGCGCCCTGCTTGTGGGCGCTGACATCCTGCGACCCGAATGCAATCGCCGGATAGTCGGTGGCCAGTTCGCTCAGGTATGGCAGTGGCGGCAGCACGACCAGCGCGACGTCTGCGGGAGCCGGGACTGCGGTCACCGCGTCGAGCAATGAGTGCGCAAAGGCACGATCGCCATGCAGCTTCCAGTTCCCAGCCACGATGCGCTGGCGCGTTGGCGATGTCATGTCGAACCCTGTTCAACGAAGAACGTGCAGTTTATCAGCCGCTCGCATGTGGCCGCTCGCATGCGACTGCCCGGTGTGGAAGTAAAAATGCGCATCGCGGTCATGCGGGCATCTTGTAGAGTGCCGCCATGGCGCAACCCCATCCCATTCGCTTGCCGATCCTGCCGTATCGCAAACCAACGCTGTCACGCGATTACTGGGTGTTCGACGACGTGCTGGCGGACCCGGACACGGTGCGTGCCCGCTGCCTGGCGCGCACCGACTGGATCGAAGGCTACCCGCATAAGCCGGAAAGCTGGCCGGGACTCCGCATTATACCCGGCCTTGAGCCGGATGAACTCCAAGCGGTGGAAGCCCATGTCCTGAGAGCCACCGGGGCCAGGAAGTTATGGGTAGGGGCGACATCTGACGGCACACGGTTGAACCACAACTGCGTGCAGGTGGTCGGCATCGACGAATGCGAACCGCGTCCGCATACCGACTCGCGTGCGCTGTGCCGCTACGCTGCGGTGCTCTACCTCAATCCATTGGTGCCCGATGCGTGCGGGACAAGCTTCTACCGACAGCGACTGGGCAACGGCCAGTACGGCGGAAATCTCGTGTCGCCGCCGCATACCAATCTGGTCGAGGCCCTGGGGGCACGCTTTGTTGCTCCCGATTCCTTCGTTGAGGATGTGGCGGTCCCGCATCGCTACAACCGTTTGTTGCTGTATCGCTCCAATCTGATCCACAGCGCCAGCGGCTATTGGGGGAAGACGCTTGCGGACAAGCGGATGGCAGCGGTATTTTTCTGGATGGCCTGAGCGACCCGTCATTCCCGCCTACGCGGGCATGACGAGGGTGTGGTCACACCGCAGCCGCACGCACCACGCCAGCCAGCGTGTCCAGCGTCGCCTGCATCAAACCCGCGTCATCGGCTTCCACTGTAACGCGCACGACAGACTCGGTGCCTGAAGGGCGCAGGAAAGCGCGGCCGCGACCTTGCACGGCACGCTGCGCATCGGCCAATGCGGTTTTTACCTCGGCAACTTCTGCCGGGCGCATGCCATCGTTATAGCGGACGTTGATTGTTTTCTGTGGCACTCGATTCAGACCGTGCAAGGCCTCGCGCAAGGTCATGGCGCGCCGACGCAGCACCTCGAGCACCTGCAGGGCGCTGACGATGCCATCGCCGGTGTTCGCGCGATCCAGGCACAGAAGATGCCCGGAGGCTTCACCGCCGAGTACGCCGTCATGCTGCAACAACGCCTGGTGCACATTGCGATCACCGACATTGGCGCGGATGAAGCCGATGCCCCGCTCACCCAGTGCGCGCTCGAAACCATAGTTGGTCATCAGCGTACCGACAACCGGCCCGCGGAGCCTGCCACTCTGCTGCCAGTCCAGCGCCAGCACGTAGAGCAGATCGTCGCCATCGCACACTGCGCCATCGGCATCCACGAACAGCACGCGGTCGCCATCTCCATCGAACGCAATCCCGAGGTCCGCGCCGACGGCACTGACTAGCGCCACGAGTTGTTCCGGGTGCATCGAGCCCACGCCATCGTTGATATTGGTGCCGTTGGGTTCCACTCCGATGGCATCGACACGCGCGCCCAGTTCGCGTAGTACCAATGGTCCCAACTGGTAGGTCGCGCCATTGGCGCAATCCATCGCGATGCGCATGCCACCCAGGTCGAAGCGCTTGGGCACGGAATTCTTGCATGCCTCGACATAGCGCCCCAGCGCATCGCGGGTGCGCAGCGCCTTTCCGAGTTCACCGGATGGAACGGTGTGGAATGGCAGCTCGAGTGCGGCTTCGATCGCCAGCTCCGCCTGGTCGTCCAGCTTCTCCCCTCTTGCCGAGAAAAACTTGATCCCGTTGTCGTGATGCGGATTGTGCGAAGCGGAGATCACGATGCCGCCATCGGCGCGCAGCGAACGCGTCAGGTGCGCGACCGCTGGCGTCGGCATCGGTCCCATCAACTGCACGTCGACGCCAGCCGCGACGAGTCCGGCTTCCAGCGCAGCCTCGAACATGTAGTTGGAGATTCGCGTGTCCTTGCCGATGATGACCATGGGCTTGCGCCATTCGCGCCCGCTTTGGGCCTGCTGCTCCTTGAGCGCATGTCCATAGGCATTGCCCAGGCGCAGGACGAAATCGGCCGAGATCACGCCAACGCCCACCCGGCCGCGGATGCCGTCGGTACCGAAGTATTTGCGGGTCATGGCAACAAGCCCGCCAGTAAACCTTCCAGCCTCACCCGGCTCACGCCGCGACCTCGGCGTCATCCAGCGGCCTCGCCTGCTTCATCAGCATCGCAAGCAGGTCGGCGATGCGGTCGCGCAGTTCGCGACGGTCGCAGATCTGGTCGATGGCGCCATGCTCGACCAGGAATTCACTGCGCTGGAACCCTTCGGGCAGGATTTCGCGCACGGTCTGCTCGATCACGCGCGGGCCTGCGAAACCGATCAGTGCTTCAGGTTCTGCGATGTTGATGTCTCCCAGCATGGCCAGCGAAGCGGACACACCACCGGTGGTCGGATGGGTCATCACCGAGATGTAAGGCAGTCCAGCAGCGCGCAACCGTCCGAGCGCCGCGGAGGTCTTCGCCATCTGCATCAGTGAAAACAGGCTCTCCTGCATGCGCGCGCCGCCGGTGGCGGAAAAACACACCAGCGGGCAACGCAACTGCAGCGCGCGTTCGGCTGCCAGTGCGAAGCGCTCGCCAACCACCGAGCCCATCGAGCCACCCATGAACGCGAAATCGAATGCGCAGGCGACCAGGGACTGACCCTTGAGCGTGCCCTGCAACGCGATCAGTGCATCACGCTCGCCAGTGGCTTTCTGTGCGGCCTTGATGCGGTCTACGTATTTCTTCTGGTCCTTGAACTTCAGCACATCCGTCGGGCCAAGCGCCGCGCCAATCTCGCTGGTGCTGCCAGGATCGAGAAGGGCAGTCAGGCGAACACGTGCGCGGATTGCCATGTGGTGGTTGCACTTGGGGCAGACCTCAAGGTTTTCCTCGAGCTCGGGCCGGTACAGCACGGCGCCGCAGCGGTCGCACTTCTCCCACAAACCTTCGGGAACGCTGCGCTTTCGACCTGCTGGGGCCTCGGTGCGGATGCGGGCAGGCATCAGTTTTTTCAGCCAACTCACCGGGACGACACCTCGGGCAGGAATCCATACGACGCCGCTTACGGCGGACATCACCGCCGACGGGCCAACCTGCAGTTTAGCGCAGCGCCTGCGTCGGGCCGTCGAGGGCAGCGCGCAGCGGCGCCAGGAACGCCTGCGCCCGCGTTGCGGCATCGTCAGGACCGGTCGCGCCTGCCAACGCGGCCACCAATGCGCTGCCTACGACGACTCCATCGGCATCGGCAGCCATTGCAGCAGCCGAGACCGCATCGGTGATCCCAAAACCAGCCACGACCGGGACGCGCGAATGCGTTCTGATGGTTCGCAACCGCTCGCGGGCGGCACCGGCATCCAGTTGGACGGCCCCAGTGACGCCGGCCAGGGCGACGTAGTACAGATAGCCTTGCGCGTCGTCAGACAGAAGCCTCATCCGCACATCGGTCGTGGTTGGTGATGCGAGCAGGATCAGGGCCAGCCCGTGCGCGGCGAAGGCAGCCCTGAATTCGCCAAGTTCTTCTGGCGGAAGATCGACCAGCAGCACGCCATCAACCCCGGCGGCGATCGCCTCGACGGCAAATCGCTCGGCGCCGCGGATCTCGACCGGATTGAGATAGCCCATCAGTACGACTGGCGTCTGCGTGTCGTTGTTGCGGAATTGCCGAACGCAGTCGAATACGTAAGCCAGCCCTGCCCCGCGCGCCAGAGCACGTTCGGAACTGCGCTGGATCGCGGGGCCGTCGGCCATGGGATCGGAGAACGGCACGCCGAGTTCGAGTACGTCCGCACCTGCGGCGACCAGTTCATGCATGGCGGGAACGGTGGCTTCAAGCGATGGATCGCCGGCAGTGATGAAAGGAATCAGCGCCTTGCGACCGGAGGCCTTGAGTTGCGCGAAACGGGTGTCGATGCGATTCAATGGATGGGCCGTAACGCTCAAAGCGACAAACCTTCGCGCGCAGCGATGGTCTGCACATCCTTGTCGCCACGACCAGACAGATTGCATAGCACGATGGCGTCCTTGGGTAAGTCACGAGCGATCTTCGCTGCCTGCGCGATGGCGTGACTGGACTCCAGTGCCGCCAGGATGCCTTCAGTGCGCGCCAGTTGATGGAATGCGGCGAGTGCTTCGTCGTCGGTCACACCGGCATATTCGGCACGACCTGCATCCTTGAGGAAGGCGTGCTCGGGTCCGACGCCAGGGTAATCGAGCCCTGCGGACACCGAATGTGTCTCGATGATCTGCCCATCGTCATCGCACAACACATAGGTGCGATTGCCGTGCAGCACACCTGGGCGGCCCGCAGAGAGCGACGCCGCGTGCCGGCCGGTCGCCAGCCCCTCACCCGCCGCTTCCGCGCCGACCAGCCGGACGTCGCGGTCGTTGAGGAACGCATGGAAGATGCCGATGGCATTGCTGCCGCCGCCAACGCAGGCAGTAACGACATCGGGTAGGCGGCCATGTTCGGCCAGCATCTGTTCACGCGCTTCGCGGCCGACCACGGCATTGAAGTCCCGCACCATGCGCGGATAAGGATCAGGCCCGGCGACGGTGCCGATGATGTAGAACGTGTCGCGGATATTCGTCACCCAGTCGCGCATGGCTTCGTTGAGTGCGTCCTTCAAGGTCGCCGAGCCACTGGTGACGGGAACCACGGTCGCGCCGAGCAGTTGCATGCGGTAGACGTTGATCTTCTGGCGCGCGATATCGGTCGCGCCCATGTAGACGATGCATTCCAGCCCCAGGCGCGCGGCGACAGTCGCCGTGGCGACGCCATGCTGGCCGGCGCCGGTCTCGGCGATGATCCGGGTCTTGCCCATGCGCGAAGCGAGCAGCCCCTGGCCGATCGTGTTGTTGATCTTGTGCGCGCCGGTATGGTTCAGGTCCTCGCGCTTGAGCAGGATGCGCGCGCCACCAACATCGGCAGTCAATCGCTCGGCGAAATAAATAGGACTCGGGCGGCCGACGTAATGCGCAAGATCGCGATCGATTGCGGCAGTGAACGCAGGATCGACGCGCGCCGCATCGTATGCGGCAGCCAGTTCAGCAATCGGCCCGATCAGCGTTTCGGCGACGAATCGTCCGCCGTAGCGGCCGAAATGTCCGGCTTCGTCGGGGTAGGCATGAAAATCAATCTCGGCGGCGCGATCCATTCCGGCAACATCTCAGCGGTGGCCGTACAGTGTAGCGAACGCCCGCGAGCCAGTGGCTTGGATGCTCGTCGCCCCCCTGCTCAGGCGTGCGAATGCTCGACATGGCAATCGGCGCGGCGGACTTCCTCGACGAAACGACGCATGCGGTGGCCATCCTTGACACCAGGTGCGCTTTCGATCCCGCTGGACACGTCCACGGCCCACGGCAAGGTCGCCAGGATCGCATCGAAGACGTTCTCCGGCGTCAGGCCACCGGCGATCACCATCGGCTTGCCCAGCGTGCTCGGCATCCGGGACCAGTCGAATACCTTGCCGCTGCCGCCGTGATTACCGGAGACGTGGCCATCGAACAGGAATCCGGCGGCGCCCGGATAGCGCAATTGCAGCGTTTGCGATGATTCGGTCTCGGCACCGCCCATCGCCACTGCCTTCAACCACGGAACCCCGAAGGCGCGGCAGAACGCATCGTCCTCCTGCCCATGGAACTGAAGCAGGGACGGACGCACCTGACGCACCGCTTCGCGGACTTCCTCGGCGGTGTTGTCCATGAACAAGGCGACCGCGTCCACCAGCGGCGCCAGCGCAATACGCATCAAACGCGCTTCTTCGGGACGGATGCGCCGCGCAGTGCCGTGCGCGAACACGAACCCCACCGCATCCACGCCAAGCTCGCTCGCCAGGCGGACATCGCCGGCGCGCGTCATGCCGCAAAACTTGATGCGGGTGCGGTAAAGCGTCTTGTTTACCGGCGGATTGATGCTGGGAGCGTCGACGGATGTAGTCACAATGTCACCTCGGCTGGCAACCGCCATTCTGGGGGATATCGGGGCCCGACGAACACCAGCCCGTTCGACGGTGCGGTGGGGCCTGCAACGCTTCGGTCCCGGCCATTCAGCAGCTGCGCGATCCAGTCCTGCGACTGTTCGCCGCGCCCGACCGGCAACAAACTACCCACGATGTTGCGCACCATGTGGTGCAGGAAAGCGTTGGCCTGCACATCGATTTCGACGATGTCCTCCTGTCGGGTGACGTGGAGTGCGTATACGGTGCGTCGCGCATGTGGCGCCTGGCAATGCACGGTGCGGAATGCCGAAAAGTCATGTTCGCCGACCAGAGCCTGCGCTGCGGCGTGCATGGCGGCCGCATCCAGCGGACGGCGCTCCCAGGACAGGTATTGCCGCTCTAACGCCGGCCGTATCGGCCGGTTGAGGATGCGATAGCGATAACGTCGCGCACGCGCGCAGAAGCGCGCATGGAAATCATCGGCGACCGGCACACACCACAATGCACAGACCGCCGGCGGCAGGTGGGTGGTGGTGCCCAGGATCCAGCTGCGCGGATCACGTGGCGCGCCGCTGTCGAAATGCACCACCTGGCACGCGGCATGTACCCCCGCGTCGGTGCGTCCAGCGCAGACAACCTCCAGCGGATGGCCAGCAACAAACGACAACGCGTCCTCAACCGCGGCCTGCACGGTGGGTTCGCTCCGAAGATCAGGGGCGCCACGCTTGTTCAGCCGCTGCCAGCCTGAAAATTCGCTGCCGTCGTATTCGACGCCCAGCGCATAGCGCACGCGGTCAGTCCTCGTTGCCGTCGAAGACCGTCACAGATCGCGCAGCATGCGGGCGGCCGTTTCGCGGGCCGCCGGATCACGGCTGTCGAGTATCTGGAGCAGTAAGCCGC
>JBBQTR010000097.1:0-7490 GCA_038213095.1 Lysobacterales bacterium
CCGCGTTTCTGCGCCAGCCGCTGGCGGGCGTAATCGACCACGACGCTACGCATCGCCGAGGCGGCGTAGGCAAAAAAATGCGCGCGATCGTCGAACTGTGCCGTTTGCCGCCCGATCAGCTTGAGGTACGCCTCATGCACCAGGGCGGTGGCATCGAGCGTGTAGGCCTGCTGTCCCGCCAGCTGCCGGCGGGCCATCGAATGCAATTCCTGGTACAGAGTGGACAATACCCGGCCCATCGCATCGCGATCGCCTTCGCGCGCGGCGCCCAGCCACTGGGTGATCTCGGCAGTTTCGCTCACATGTTCCTCCGAACTCCCCCCGAAGGCCGCCCCAATATAGCTCCAACCCATGGCCGAAGTGTGACCTGTTCGACGTTTGTGCGGGTTGGCGCTACATCGCCACCTCAGCGCTGGCAGTTCCCGCACCAGACCGTGCCGCGCTGGCCGATGGCCGCCTGCTTCAATGTCCGTCCGCAGCAGCGGCAGGGTGCTCCACCCCGTCCGTAGACCCACAACTCCTGCTCGAAATACCCCGGCGCACCGTCGGGACTGATGAAGTCGCGCAACGTGGTGCCCCCCCGGGCGATGGCATGGGTGAGGATGCTGCGGACGGCTTCGGCCAGCCGCCGGTATCGCTCGCGCGACACCTTGCCTGCGGCCCGCAGCGGAGAGACACCTGCGGCGAACAGAGCTTCGGCGGCATAAATATTCCCGACCCCGACCACGATGCCCTGATCCATCAGGAAACTCTTGACCGGTGCGCTGCGGCCACGGCTGCGGGCGTAGAGGTAGTCACCATCGAATTCGTCCGATAACGGCTCCGGACCCAAGGCCCGCAACAATGGATGCGTCGTTCCAGGGGGTTGCCACAACAGGCAGCCGAACCGGCGCGGATCATTGAACCGCAACACGCGCGATGGCGCTTCCCCACTCCCTTCCAAGCCGATATCGACATGATCATGGGGTCCGGCTGGCACTTGGCCAAGAAGAACCCGCAGGCTGCCCGACATGCCCAGATGCAGCAGGGCACTGCCGGCCGGAGTGTCCAGCAGCAGGTATTTCGCGCGACGACGTACCGCCAGGATGGGTTGTCCCGGCAAGAGCGCAGTGATTTCCGGTGGAATGGGCCAACGAAGATCCGGTCGTCGCAGCAACACCCATGTCACTTTTCGACCGATGAGGTGCGGCACAAGCCCGGCGCGGGTGGTCTCAACCTCAGGCAGTTCGGGCATCAGATGTGTCCGGAGTGATGCGGATTCAGTCTCAAGCTTGGTATTCAGCCCTGTCGGGACGACAAAACTTCCCCGCATGCGCAGTCATCACGATGTCGCGAATCCGCTGAACGGTACCGGCCCATACTGGGGCGAACGGTGGGTGAAGCTGGCATGATGCGGTCTGGCCCGACTGGATCGGACCAAGGCGTCGCCTGACGCCTCCCTCTCCGGAGCCTGCAATGCCTGTGTTTTCGTTCCCTTCGCTGTTGGATTTCCTTGCTCACGGCCTGCTGCAAACCAGCTGGTGGGCGCTTGCGCTTTACCTTCTGATCGCCACGCAGCTGACGATCTTCTCGGTGACGCTGTACCTGCACCGCAGCATGGCGCACCGCGGCGTCGATTTCCACCCGGCCGTCGCGCATGTGTTCCGTTTCTGGACGTGGCTGACGACCTCGATGGTGACGCGCGAATGGGTGGCGATCCATCGCAAGCACCACGCCAAGTGCGAGACCGAGGAAGATCCGCACAGCCCGATGCAGAAGGGGATCAAGACCGTGTTCTGGCGCGGCGTTGAGCTCTATCGCGAGGCTCGCACGGATCAAGCGGACATGGAGAAGTACGGCAAGGGCTGCCCCAACGACTGGATCGAGCGCCACCTCTATACCCCGCACGCGACGATGGGCCCGACGCTGTTGCTGTTCCTGAGCTTTGCCCTGTTCGGATTTGCCGGCGTTGCCGTGTGGGCGGTGCAGATGCTGTGGATCCCGTTCTGGGCCGCGGGCGTCGTCAATGGCCTTGGCCATTGGTGGGGCTACCGCAACTTCGTTACCGACGATACCGCGACCAACCTCACCCCGTGGGGCGTGTGGATTGGCGGCGAAGAGCTGCATAACAACCACCACGCCTTCCCAAGTTCGGCCAAGTTCGCGCTGCGCAAGTGGGAAATCGATATCGGCTGGGCCACGATCAAGGCATTCGAAGCCGTCGGTCTGGCGAAGGTGCTGCGGGTTGCGCCCTCGCTCAATGTACGGCCCAACATTTCGGTGCCCGACGCCGACACGTTGAAGGCGCTGTTGGCCATCCGTTTCCAGGCGATGACCGATTTCCAGCGCAGCGTGCTCAAGCCTGCGCTGCGCGAGGAAGCCGCCGGCGCGAGGTTGAATTCGTTGCTGCCGCGCAAGTTGCGCAAAGGCCTGGCCGATGATGGCCGCTGGTTGCAACCCGATGCCCGCCAGCAGTTGCATTCCTGGGTTGCCCAGCGTCCGCGCATGCGCACGTTGTTCGAACATCGCGCACGCCTCGCCGCCGTGCTGGAAGCACGCAGCCAGACCGCCGCGGACACCCTGCACCACCTGCAGGCGTGGTGCCAGGAAGCCGAAGCCAGCGGCATCCGCGCGCTGCAGGACTTCTCGGCGCGCTTGAAGGGCTATTCGCTGCAGTCCGTGCAGGCCTGAATACGGTTGCCGGAATGTCGATGCACACCATCAAGCCTGGCCGTCACTGGCCGGGCTTTTTCTTTGGGATTTGCCTGGCGATGTCCGGTGTTGCGACGGCGCAGCCGCAGGCGTCGGCGGATTACATGTCGCGCATGGATCGCGATCACGACGGTCGCGTCTCGCTCGTCGAATACCAGGACTGGTTGAGCTACGGCTTCGATGCGATGGATCGCAATCACGACGGCGTGCTGTCCGCCGACGAGTTACCGGCCAGAGGTGGGCAACGCGGGCATGGGCAATCCGTCACGCGCGAGGAATATCGAGCGCGGTTGGCATCCGCTTTCCACCGACAGGATCGCAATGGCGACGGATTCCTGGACAGTCGCGAGCTGGCCGCACCCCCCCGCTGAGGCGACGCTGCAATTCCCGTAGACAGTTGACGCCGCCTCAATGTCACACGACCATGCACGCGGCCACACGATAAGGAGATCGTGCAATGGGCGGACATGGAGTCCTGATCGAACGCAAGGGCGGCTATCTGCTGGTCGCACTTCGGCAGCCTTCGACTGACGCAAGTAGTGACAGGCCAGCGCGCTTCGCCGTCGTGACGATTGCCGGCGAGTGCATCCGCCGCGAACCCACCCTCGATGCTGCGCGTGACTGGCTGGAAACGCTGGTCCGCGAAGACGTCATCGCCTGCGCAATCAACACGCCTGCACCGATGCGTGCGGGGCCAGTGCGCTGACAACCCATTTCATCACCACATTTCATCGAGTCCAAGGAAGAACACGTGCGCAAGGGAACACTCGGCTTGGCTGTCGCCATGGTCTCGCTTGGCCTGGTCTGCGGCCTTTACCTGTCGGGATACCTGACGCTGCTGCTGCTGCATCTGGACACCGGACTGCTGCGCTGGCACTCCTATCCCGATTACATCAATGCGATCGATGTCGAACGGGTCCGGCCGTATGTCCGCCGGATCAAGCTCGCCGGCATCTTGGGTTTCGGTGCGCCGATGTTTGCCGCGCTTGCGTTGCTGGTGCCGGTGTTGCGTGCACCCCGCAAGTCGATCCATGGCGATGCGCGGTTTGCCACCCGGGGCGACCTGGCGCGACACGGGCTGTTCAAGCCATCGCCCGACGGCATCCTGGTAGGCAAATTCGGCGGCAAGTTTGTCCGGCTGTCCGGCCAGCAGTTCGTGATCCTTGCCGCGCCTACGCGTTCGGGCAAAGGCGTCGGCGTGGTCGTGCCGAACCTGCTTGAGTACCAGGAATCCGTCGTGGTGCTGGACATCAAGCAGGAGAATTTCGCGCTGACCAGCGGCTGGCGCCGGTCGCAGGGGCAGGAGGTATTCCTGTTCAATCCTTTCGCCGAAGACCGGCGTACGCACCGCTGGAATCCGCTGGTTTATGTCTCATGCGATCCGGCGTTCCGCATTTCCGATCTGCAGGGCATCGCTGCGATGCTGTATCCCGACGGTGCCGCAGACCAGAAATTCTGGGTCAGCCAGGCGCGTAATGCTTTCACCGCATTCGCCTTGTACCTGTTCGAGAATTTCGATGAACAGGCCGGCCAGGATTTCCCGGGATATGCGACGGCATTTCCGACATTGGGCGCTCTTTACCGCCTTTCGTCCGGGGACGGCGTGCAATTGAGAGCCTATCTGCAACTGCTTTCGCAGCGCACATTCCTCAGCGCACAGGCGCGCACGGCATTCGCCAACCTCTTGTCCCAGGCCGACGAGACCCTCGCCTCGACCCTGGGCACTTTCAAGGAGCCGCTCAACCCGTGGCTCAATCCGGTGCTGGATGCGGCGACCAGTGCCAACGATTTCCTGCTGACCGACGTGCGCAAAAAAAAGATGACGGTCTACATCGGCATCCAGCCTGACAAACTGGCCGAAAGCCGGCTGATCGTGAACCTGTTCTTCAGCCAGTTGATCAACGTCAACACCCGGCAATTGCCGCAGGACAATCCGCAACTCAAGCATCAGTGCCTGCTGCTGATGGACGAGTTCACCGCGATCGGGCGCGTGGACATCCTCGCCACGGCGGTGGCCTACATGGCTGGCTACAACCTGCGGCTGCTGCCGATCATCCAGTCCATGGCGCAGTTGGATGCCGTCTATGGCAAGGAGGTCTCGCGAACGCTGCTGACCAACCATGCATTGCAGATCCTATACGCGCCGCGCGAACAGCAGGATGCAAACGATTATTCGGAAATGCTGGGCTATACCACCGTGCGCAAGCAAAACATCTCCCGTGGCCGCGAGGTCAGCCGCAGCACCTCCGAGGAGCGACGCGCGCTGATGCTGCCGCAGGAGCTCAAGGCGTTGGGCGCGGACAAGGAGGTCTTCCTCCATGAAGGTCTTGCGCATCCAGTGCTGTGCGAGAAGATCCGGTATTACAACGACAAGCACTTCACCCTCAGGCTGATGCCGAAAGTAGAGATACCCGCGTTGGCGCTCTCGAATCTGGCGTCGTCATGATGTCAGCGCGCAGTGAGATTGGCTCTGCTCCCTGCCTGAATACGGATGAGATCCTCTCGGGCAGTTCGGAACAGTGTCGATGCGCCTACACTTGCGACGGACTATTCTTCGGCACATCACCACGGTGTAGGAGTTACCCATGCGCCTGCCAACGATTGCCCTGCTTGCCGTGATCGTGATTGCCGGGTGCTCCAGCACATCGCGCGTGATGCTGGGCCCGACCTATCCACCGCTGTCGCCGGAGCAGGTGCGTATCTACTACCAGCCGCCACCGCGGTATCGCGAAATCGCGCTGCTGGAAACCGATAGCGGCGCGCTCACGTACGGGGAACAAAACAAAATGAACGCCGTGCTGGGCAAGCTGCGTGTCGAAGCTGCGCGTCTGGGTGCTAACGGGGTGTTGTTTCAGGGTACTCAGAACGGGTATGGCGGCAGTGGGGTGGGTGTTGGTATCGGCGGCGGCCATTTCGGTGGCCATGGCGGGTTTGGTGGCAGTGTCGGCGTCGATCTCAGCCCGTCGCAGAAACATGCACGCGGAATGGCGATCTTCGTGACCGATCCGTCGCCGATGGATGTGCCGCCACAGTAAGCATGCCATTGCAGGAAGCCTGCTATGCGGCGTCGGCATACCAGGTTGGATCCAGCAATGCAGGTGATGTGCTGGACGCGGCACGGTTACCTGCGAGCAGTGCATCCAATCCGCGCTCATCAATGCCGGGATATGCAGCACGAGCCCTTGCCAGGATTTCCCCCGCCAGCCCGCCCATGCGTTCGACGTTATCGTTCATGCGTTGGCGCAAGGCTTCGTCATCGAGGGTGTCGGACAGTGCACGGTTCATTTGCAGGAACCAGTCGATCGTGTACTGGTCGAGCATGCGCCCGTCTTCCATGGCTGGGGACGTGTTGCGCTGACCCCAATCCCGCAGTAATGCCTGCACCGCGCCGTTCAAGTCGGCGGCCAGGATGAATTGCGGGCGCATTTGACCCAGCAATGCGACGTCGGTCAGGCGCCCGGCGAAATACAGCGGTGCCAGCATCGACCAGTAGAACGTGTAATCCCAGATGATCTTGACTGGCATGACCTGGGTGTCGCCGAACAACGGGTACTGGTCCTGGTACAGCGTCAGTGTGTTGTCGTGGAAGGATCGGATCAGTTGCTGGTAGATCGTCGCGTGCGAGGCGAACGGTCGACCTGCAAGGTCTTTCGCCACCAGGTCGCAGATGTACCCATTGGCAATGGCAATGAAATCGCTGCCGGGGGAATAGAACGGATCGAGGAACATCCCCGCTTCGCCGGTAATCGCCCATCGGTCGGCTGAAAACACCTGTTTGCAGTTGTAGGAAAAATGACGCAGGAACATGAAATCCTGCAGTGCATGTGCAGGCGCGCCATGCACGCTAGCATGCAGCGATCGCGCCACCTGCGGTTGGTGTTCGCGCAGCCATGCCATGGCTTTTTCGTGGGTATTCATCGTCTCCAGCGGATGCATCTTTGCATCGCAGACGATCCCCAACGAATGCGCGCCGGACGCCAGCGGGATCAGCCAGAACCAGTAGCCCGGCCCGCACATGTGGTTGGTCGAGCGCCAACGGTCCGGCGGCGTGCTGCGCTGCAGCCACTGCGCATCGTCCGACCAGGTGTTGGGATCGATGGTGCCGTCAACCCGCCACCACACGGCGTTGACGTCGTGGTCGTTCGGCTCGGCCAGGTCGAGCTTGCGCTTGAGCAGGCCGGCCCGGCCGGAGGCGTCGATCACCCAGCGCGCGGCGAGCGTGCGGGTAACGCCATCATGTTCAAACGTCACCGTGTGCGTGGCCGTCGTATTACGTGCGGCATCCAGCTCGATGCCGTGCACCGTCGCGCCGTCACGAAACTCCACGCCAAGCCCGCGCGCATGGGTGCCGAGGAAATTCTCGAAGCGACCACGATCGACCTGCCAGGACGGCGTCGGTAAAATCTTGCTCACGCCCAGCTCGGTGCAGCGATCGATATGGTCGCTGCCTTCGGAAAAGAAAAAACGAAAACCGAACTTGCGGATCTGCTCGTCGTCCAGGTGCTCGCGCAGACCCAGCACGTCGGCAAAATAATGCGCGCCGATCTCCACCATCGATTCGCCGACCTTGAATGCTCCCTCGCGCACCGGATGCATGCGGCGCTCGATCACGGTCACCGCGATGCCGGGATTGCGCTGGCGCAGCTGGATCGCCAGCGCCAATCCCGCCAGACCGCCGCCAAGGATGGCGACGTCGGCATGCAGCGTGTCCCCTGCAGGGGCCGTCATCCTGCGCGCTGGACGTGGGGTTTCAGGGCAGGGGCGAATTCGCCGCTGGGATCATGGATCAACGGCGGATT
>JBBQTR010000098.1:0-7335 GCA_038213095.1 Lysobacterales bacterium
TCATCTTCGATGCCGTGGCATTGGTGTTGTCGGATGCCGGGGGCAAACAACTCTCGCAGGAAGCGGCCGCAGTGGATTTCGTGCGTGATGCGTTCGGTCATCTCAAGGCGATCGCCGCCGATGACGGGGCACAATTAGTGCTGAATGCAGCCGGCGTCGGCAAGGACGCGGGCATGGTGGATGCTGCCGATCGCAAGGGCTTCATCGCGGCGGCCAAGACCCGGCAATGGTCGCGCGAACCAAAAGTACGGACGCTGGCGTAAACACTCCGCGCCCGATGCAAGAGGCCCCGCAATGCGGGGCCTCTTCAGTGAGCCTGTGTCAATGCACGGTAATACGCGTCGCGGTGACTGTTCCCTCCAGGTGAGCCAGATCCGTCACTCCGTCCTGCGCGTACTGATCGATCGAGAACCTTCCGTGGAAGTTGTTGCCGCCCTTGTCAACGACAACCTGCTCGCGAATGTTCGCCGGCCCAATGAACGTGGTTCCGTCCGGAGCCCAGCTCAACCCGAAATGATTGAGCCGGTAACTGGAGCTGGCTGGGGCACGGTCCCAGACGCCCATGCAGAAATTGCCGGTTATTGGCGGGCGCCCTGAATTCATGAGCTCGGTGCCATCGGAATGCCAGACCTGGAATCCCGCATCCAGCACAGCCCCGTCGGGTATCCCGAGATTGAGGTTGCCCAACGAGACGAACGTGAATTTCCACATCCCCACGATCTTCCCTCCCGGCTCCTGATCGTGACGATCCTCCACCATCGGAGCGTCTCCCGTCACGCGCAGTGATGTGGAGACCTTGGCTGCCTTCGTATCAGCACCATGAAGAGCGGTGGCAGGCATCAAGCCGTGCAGCAACAGGTCGGGAGTACCGCAACCTGCGTTCGCAGGAGCTGCGAACAAGCATCCGACCACACCCATCGTGACCGTAGCGGCCACTATCTTGTACGTATTCATCGAATTTCTCCTTTGCAAGTAGTGTGAAAACCGTGAGGCTCGCGTATTGCGGCCGTCCGTTGAGCGACATTTGGATCATCCCGATCGGATGGCGATCAGAAAGCAGGGCGCTGCCGAGTCTTCAACCGGCGGTAGGTACGCTCCCAGTTGATCCTTACGGCGTATCGGGCCGCCGATTACAGCCACCGGCCATGCAGTGCAATCTGGGCCGAATGTGCAGGTCCAGCAGGCGCAGGCGCTGGTCCTCGTAGCGTCCAGAGCAAAAGCAAAGGCCCCGAATCCGGGGCCCTGTGTCATCCGCGGTACCAGCGCGCTACCTACTGCAACAAAGGCGCCAACACCGCCCACACATGATCGCGAATCAACGGCTGCACACGTGCCACCGGATGCATGTTGTCGGCCTGGAACGCGCTCGGATCGCGCATGATCGGTGCCAGCAGGAACGGCACGAACGCGGTGTGGAAAAGGCCGGCGAGGTCGCGATAGTTGGCTTCGAATTGGTCTGTGTACTGCGCTCCGTAGTTCGGCGGCAGGCGCATGCCGATCAACAATACCTTCGCATGCACGCCCTGCGCGGCACCGATCATGTAAGCGAGATTGCGACGTGTCTGTCGCAGCGGCAGCCCGCGCAGGCCATCGTTGGCGCCCAGTTCGATCACCACGACTGATGGCAGGATGCTGGCGACCTCATGCACCACGCGCGATGCGCCGTCATCCGATGTCTCCCCGCTGATGCTGGCATTGATCACCCGCCAACCGGGCTTCGTAGCCACGACGCGATCCGCCGTCAGCGTCACCCAGCCCTGCGATGCGTCCAGGCCATAACCGGCGGACAGCGAATCTCCCAGCACCAGTATGGTGCGGGGCTGGGTCGCGGGGTGGATGGATGCCGTGGCGGCAGGCCGCGCCTGGACCTGTAGAGCCAGCAACAGCAGGACTGCGGCCAGCAGCCATTGAGGTGCGACCCATTGAACCCAGCGCCTTGAAGCCGCACTTCTATCGTTCATGCCGTGTCTCCTGATGGTCGACGACAGTGACGCCATCCCATCCAACCGCCGCTGAAGGGCACCATGCCAATCCTCGTGTGCCGCAATGAATAAGGCCGACTTCATCCCCATGCAAGAAGCCACCATGCAAGCCAACTGTCATCTTCCGCCAATCGCCACCCAGCCCTTCGCGTTGCAGGTCACCAACCTCGGCAAGCGCGTGCCGCTGCCCGCGGGCGAACTGACCATCCTTGAGGATGTCAGCTTCAACATCGCCCGTGGCGACACCATCGCGGTGGTTGGTGCGTCCGGCTCGGGCAAGAGCACGCTGCTCGCGCTGATGGCCGGCCTCGACACTCCAAGCAGCGGCAACGTCCTGCTCGATGGCGCACCGATGTCGACGCTCGACGAAGACGGCCGTGCGCGCGTGCGTGGCGAAAAGGTCGGCTTCGTCTTCCAGAGCTTCCAGCTGCTGCCCTCGCTGACGGCGTTGGAAAACGTGATGCTTCCACTCGAACTGCGCGGCGACGCCGATGTCGAATCCCCCGCCCGCGCGATCCTCGAAAAAGTCGGCCTCAGCCAGCGCCTGAATCACTACCCGCGACAACTCTCCGGTGGCGAGCAGCAACGCGTGGCGCTCGCACGCGCGTTCGTGACGCGGCCTTCGCTGCTGTTTGCCGACGAACCCACCGGCAACCTCGACACCGTCACCGGGCAGGCGATCATCGAACTGCTGTTCGCGCTGAATACCGATGCGGGCACCACGCTGGTGCTGGTCACGCATGACGAACATCTCGCCACCCGCTGCAGCCGCGCGCTGCGCCTGGATGGCGGTCGGCTGGTGCCCGCGTGAACCTGTTTCGCCTTGCTTGGCGACAACTGCTGCGCGATCTCAAGGCCGGTGACATCCGCATCCTGATCGCAGCACTGATGCTGGCGGTGATTGCGGTGACGGCGGTCGGCTTCATCACCGACCGCGCCGAACGCGCACTCGCCATCGAAGCCAATCGTCTGATGGGTGGCGACGCGGTCGTGCGTGGCGACAAGCCCATCGTCGGCACTGTTCGCAGCGCCGGCATGGTGTCTGGCTTGCAGCACGCCGAATCCGTCGAACTCGACAGCATGGTGCGTATCGGCGAAGGCATCGACGCCAACCTGCGGCTGGGTGAACTGCACGCGCTTGGCGCCGGCTTTCCGTTGCGCGGACAATTCAAGATCATCGACGCGAATGGCGCCCAACACGCGACCACGACGCGCCCAACGCGCGGCAGTGCATGGATGAGTCGCGCAGGCGCGGTGGCGTTGCATGCGAAAATCGGCGACACGCTCGCCATCGGCGAATCCAGACTGCGTCTGACAGCTCTAGTGCTTGAAGAACCCAACGCCGCGCTCGACTATTTCAACGTCGCGCCGCGCGTGTTCCTCAATACAGACGATCTGCCTGCGACCGGCCTCGTGCAGGAAGGCAGTCGCGTGACCTATCGATTGATGATCGCCGGTGACGCAAGCGCGGTGGAACGCTTCGTCACCACCATCAAGCCGCAACTGGCGCGTGGCGAACGGCTCGAAACTGCTGGACAAACCCGGCCGGAAGTCCGCTCCGCACTGGATCGCGCGGGTCGCTTCCTTGGTCTTGCTGCACTCGTCTCAGTGGTGCTCGCCGCCGTCGCGGTGGCGATGGCCGCGCGTCGCCACAGCGAGCGTCACTTGTCCGGCGCCGCGGTGATGCGTTGCCTCGGTGCCAGCCAGCGCACGCTGGTCGGCATCCATGTAGGCGAGATGATCCTGCTTGGGTTGATCGCCAGCGTGCTTGGCGTGGCCATCGCATTCGCGTTGCAGTGGGGCATCGCGGACTGGCTGGGGGCACTGCTGAAACTCTCGATCCCCCCGGCGGGATGGTTGCCTGCGCTGCAAGGCCTGTGCGTCGGCATGGTGGTCCTGCTCGCATTCGCGACGCCACCCGTGCTCGCATTGCGTCGCGTGTCGGCGCTGCGGGTGTTGCGGCGCGACCTGGACACCGCCGAACCCAGCGCGTGGCTGGTCGCGCTCGCCGGATTCGGCGGCATGGCCGCATTGCTGTGGTGGAAGGCCGGCTCGGCCACGCTCGGCGGCGCGATGCTGCTCGGCATCGCCGCCACACTTGCAGTGTTGGCCACGCTCGCGTGGCTGCTGATCTGGGTCGTGCGCCGGCTGCGCCCACGATTGCGCGGGAGCCTGCGTTACGGGCTGGCCAATGTCAGCCGTCGTCCCGCCACCAGCATCGCCCAGGTGTCGGCGCTTGGACTCGGATTGATGGCGTTGTTGCTGCTCGGCTTCGTGCGCACCGACCTGCTCGATCGCTGGCAACACTCGCTCTCCCAGGACGCGCCCAACCGCTTCCTGATCAACGTGCAGGCCGACCAGGTGTCGCCGGTGCAGGCCTTCGTGAAGTCACAGCATCTTCCCGCAGCGGTGTTGTTCCCGATGGTGCGTGGCCGCCTGCTGTCGCGCAACGGCAAGCCCGTGCCTGTGCAGGAGCAACGCGGCAATGACGACTCCGTGGATCGCCCGCGCGCGGATCGCGAATTCAACCTGTCGAGCGCCGCAACACTGCGCGCCGACAACACCATCACTGCCGGTACGTTCTGGCCTGCGCACGCGTTGCGGACACCACAGATTTCCGTCGAGCAGCGCTTCGCGGATTCGCTGGGATGGAAACTTGGCGATCGCATCGCCTTCGACATCGCAGGCCAACGTTTCGAGGCGCCGATCACCAGCCTGCGCAGCGTCGACTGGGAAAGTTTCAAACCCAACTTCTTCGTCATCGCTTCGCCCGGTGCGCTCGATGCGTACCCTGCCAGTTACGTCACCGCCGTCAAGGTGCCGCCGGCCGACACGCGCTTCACCGCCGCGTTGGTGGAGCGTTTTCCGAACGTGTCGGTGATCGACATCGACGCCGTGCTCAAGCAGGTGCGTACCACCGGTGACCAGGTGTCGAAAGTCGTGCAGGTGGTGTTCTGGTTTTCGCTGGCGGCCGGCGTGCTGGTGTTGCTGGCCGCGATCAGCGCCAGCCAGGACGAGCGTCTGCTCGAAGGCGGCGTCATGCGCGCGCTTGGCGGCAGTCGCCGGCAATTGCGCCTGGCGCAGGCCTCGGAGTTCGCCGCGATCGGGTTGCTGTCGGGCTTGGTCGCGGCGATTGCGGCGTCGATCCTCTCGGGTGTCGTCGCAAAACGCGTGTTCGAACTGCCGTGGACGCCGAACTGGACGCTCGCAGCAATTGGCGGTGGCATCGGCATGCTGGCCGCCCTGCTGGCCGGGATGTTCGCCACCCGTCGCGTGCTGGATGCGCCGCCCAGCGTGGTCCTGCGCGAGCAGGGATGACTGTCCGCCGGCAGACGCAGGCGCCCGTTCATGCGATCTGAAGCGGAGCGGTGCCTTTGCTGGATGTTTTAGACATGAATGGCAGTTCATGGCGGGGGAGTATGCTCGACTACTGTTCGAGCAGTGATCGATGCAAAACGCGAAGCAAGTCATCCAGTCGGCATTGACGCAACTGTCCACCGACGGCGCGGATGCCTCACATATTGCGCGCGGGGCGATCGCAATCTTGGATGCCATCGATGCGGCCTTGGGGCCGATCATCAGCCGGCGCGGCGTGGCAGCGTTGTATCAACGCAGTCTGTTCCTGATCCGGCCCGGCTTTCCGTGGCTGGTCGCGGTCTACGAAGGTGCACTGGTTCCTGGAGATTTCTCGACCCTGCAGACCGCGCTGGCGGAGCAGTCCGCCGAGGATGCCATGCTCGGCACGATCGCCCTGCTCAACACATTCCATGACCTGCTGAGCAGCCTGATCGGCGCATCGTTGACCGACCGCCTGCTTGGACCCATCTGTGACACCCCTTCCAGCGGCGACGCCGTACAGGACATCGAGTCATGAAGGACAAACCGATCATCCATCGCCTGAAGACCGGCGTACCCGGGCTGGACGAAGTCTTGGGCGGCGGACTGCCGGAGTTTTCGTTCAACATCCGTGCCGGCGCGCCGGGCAGCGGCAAGACGACGCTGGCGCATCACATGATGTTTTCGCTGGCGACACCCGAACGGCCGGCGATCTTCTTCACAGTCCTTGGGGAACCGCCGCTGAAGATGCTGCGCTACCAGCAGCAGTTCGGGTTCTTCGATGAGGACAAGATCAATCGCTCGATCCGCTTCATCAATCTTTCCGATGACATGGCATCCGGCGACCTGGGCAAGGTACTGGCGCGGATCGCGGCTGCGGTGGAACTGCATAGCCCCGGACTGGTCTTCGTCGACTCATTCCGCTCGGTGGCCATCGCCGGGCAGGACAGCGAAGCGCAATCCTTCCTGAGCCTGCAGCAGTTCGTCCAGCAACTGGGGATGTTGATGACCAGCTGGCAGGCGACGACCTTCCTGATCGGCGAATACTTCAGCGAGAGCGACCCCAATCCGGTGTTCACCGTTTCTGATGGGCTCATCTGGTTGCGCCAGAGCGTGGATCGCAATTCCGTGGTGCGCAAGCTGGAGGTCACCAAGATGCGTGGCCAGCCATCGCTGCCGGGCAAACATACCTTCCGCATCAACGACTCCGGCATCCAGGTGTTTCCACCGGCACAAGTGGCGGTGCGGGGCGAAGCAGTCTCCAGTCCGCCTGTTGGTGCACCGCTCGGCATGGGCGTGCCAGGGCTGGATGAGTTGATGGGTGGCGGCTTGCCGCGCGGCTATTCGCTGCTGGTGGCAGGCCCGTCGGGCTCGGGCAAAAGCATCTTGGCGGCGGCGTTTCTTGCCGAGGGTGCGCGCCAAGGGGAAACCGGCGTGATCGCGTCCTTCGAGCAACGCCCGAGCCTGTCGCGCAACCGGATTGTCGCCAACCTGATCGATCGTGGCGCCGTCGGCCTGATGCGCGCACCGGAATCGGACCTGTCGGTCGATGAGATCACTACGCTCGTCCTCAATGAGATCCGTCGGGTCGGCGCCACCCGCCTGGTGCTGGATTCGTTGTCTGGCTTCGAGCTGATGATGGCGCCCACCTTCCGCGAAGACTTCCGTCAGTCGCTGTACCGGATGGTGACGGCGCTGGCCAGCACCGGGGTCACGGTGCTGATGACGACGGAGCTGGAAGACCGTTACACCGATCTGCGGTTCAGCCCGTACGGTGCCGCATTCCTGACCGACGCGATCATCGTGCAGCGCTACATCGAGGTCGACAGCAGGTTGCTGCGGATGATCGGGGTGGTGAAGGTGCGCGCCGCCGCGCATTCCGATGAGTTGCGTGAGTTCATCATCGACGACGACGGCATCCGCATCGGCGCGATGCTCACCCAGTTCCAGGGCTTGTTCGGCGGACGGCCGAAGCGGCGCGAGGTGGACGATGCCGATGATTCCAATGACGACGTGG
>JBBQTR010000099.1:0-7084 GCA_038213095.1 Lysobacterales bacterium
CCCTGCAGGCTGCGATCGACGAAGGCTATGCGCCGCTACCGGTCTATATCCATGCTCCCGACGAAGAGGGGGATTGGGCACCAGGTGCGGCCTCGGATGCATGGCGTGATCGCTCACTCGCCGCACTTGATGCTGATCTGCATGCGCGTGGCTCGCAATTGCGCTGCTTCCTTGGCCCCAGCCTCGCGACACTGCGGACGCTGGCATTGGCGACCGGCGCCGAGGCCGTGTTCTGGAATCGGCGCTATGAACCGGCAATCGAGCAACGCGATGCCAGCATCAAGCGCGCGCTACGCGCCGATGGCCTGCGTGCGGAAAGCTACAACGGTTCACTTCTGTTCGAACCTTGGCAGCTGAAGACCAAAGCTGGCGGTCCCTACAGGGTGTTCACACCATTCTGGCGTACCGCGCTGGCGTCATGGCATTTGCCGCGATTGTCCGATCCGCCTTCGAATTTTCCTGCCATCGCCGCAGCTCCGGAAGGTGTTGCCCTCGACGCGCTGAAGCTCTCTCCCACGTGTGCCTGGGACACTGGCTTCTGGCCGGTATGGACACCGGGCGAAACCGGAGCGCACGAGACGCTCGACGTCTTCATTGAAGGTGCATTGCGTGGGTATCGCGAGGGTCGTGACCGACCCGACCACGTAGGCACCTCGCGACTGTCGCCGCATCTGCATTTCGGTGAAATTGCACCGTGGCGTGTGGTGCATGCGTTGGAGGCCGTGCGTGGCGCCGGTACGACAACCGACATCGATGCCTGCATCAGGGAGCTGGGCTGGCGCGAATTCGCCCACCACCTGATGCATCACTTCCCGAAAACCATCGACGAAAACCTCAACCCCCGCTTCGAAAAATTTTCCTGGTCACCAGTTGATCCTCGCATGTTGAAGTCCTGGCAACACGGCATGACCGGTGTGCCGATCGTCGATGCCGGCATGCGCGAGCTCTGGCACACCGGCTGGATGCACAACCGGGTCCGCATGATCGTGGCGAGTTATTTCACCAAGCACATGCGCTATCACTGGCACGAAGGCGCACGCTGGTTTTGGGACACGCTGGTCGATGCGGACCTTGCCAGCAACACGCTCGGATGGCAGTGGGTTTCCGGCACCGGCGCGGACGCCGCGCCGTACTTCCGAATCTTCAATCCAGTGACCCAGGCGGCGAAATTCGATCCGCAAGGCTCTTACATCGCGCACTGGGTGCCGGAGCTGGCGACACTGCCGCTACCCGTGCGGTTCGCGCCATGGACACAACCGCAACTTCGCGCGCGACTGGCCGGTGGCTACCCAGGACAGCCCGTCGTCGACCTGGCCAAAGGCCGTGACGCAGCCTTGGAGGCATTCCGGTCTACTTGAAACACTCACTGCAGCCCAATAAGCGCGCGACTGACACTGGCATATTCCGACTGCAGAATGAACCGGAGTTGTGCCTCCTCACTTACGGATGACATCGGCATATCTACCTTGGTCAACGAAGTGAGGCGCGTTCACCCGCCTCGCATCCCCCATCAAGGCAATACCAGGAGAGGATCATGGGCAAGTTGACAACGATCGCAATCATTTCCACGCTGGCCAGCACGATGTTTCTAAGCAGTTGCGCCAGTTACACGGGTCAGACCAATGATCCCAACGATCCCAATCACACTCGCACCGGCGCGCTGATCGGCGCAGGGATTGGCGCGGTCGCAGGCTTGCTTAGCGGTGGTGACGCCGTGGAGCGTCGCCAGCGCGCGCTGGTTGGCGCTGGGGTGGGCGGACTCGCCGGCGGTGGCATTGGTGCGTACCAGGATCGGCAGGAAGCCGCATTGCGTCGTAGCCTGGCAGGCAGCGGTGTCGACGTGGAGCGCAGGGGCGACAACATCACCCTCAACATGCCTGGCAACATCACGTTTGCCTTCGACAGCAGCGGCCTGCAACCCCAGTTCTATCCGGTGCTGGACAACGTCGCGGGCACTTTGAACCAGTACAACCAGACCGTGATCGAAGTGGCCGGACATACCGACAATGTCGGCAGTGATGCCTACAACCAGCAATTGTCGACGCAGCGCGCCAATGCGGTGGCGGCGTACCTCAACGGCAAAGGGGTCATGCAGCAGCGGATGATCGTGGTCGGTGCGGGCGAAACGCGCCCGATCGCAAGCAACGATACCGATGGCGGGCGCGCACAGAATCGCCGGGTAGAGATCACGATCGTCCCCATGCACGGATGACGTCATGTGCAGAGTTGATGGCACGGCGCATCAAGCGAGTCGCGCAAGCGGCCCGTTCTGAGTTTGATGGATACGTCTTGAGGGCAGTCGGGGGCCATCAAGCGCTCTTAACCCGGCATGCTGTATTAATTATCGGTTGTAAATCCACGTCGGTCGTTGCAAGGAGCACTCGGTGAGCCAGCCACCCAATATGTCGGACGCCTTCGTCTTTTTTGGCGCCACAGGCGATCTCGCCTACAAAAAAATCTTTCCCGCATTGCAGGCAATGTCGCGTGATGGCGAATTGAACATGCCGGTGATCGGCGTGGCGAGGGCTGGCTGGACGATTGACCAGCTGCGTCAGCACGTACGCGACAGCCTTGAACACAACGGAGGGGTGGATGAAGAAGCCTTCGCCAAGTTCAGCGCCAAGTTGCAATACATCGATGGCGACTATGCCGACGCAAAGACGTTCCAGCGATTGAAACAGGCGATGACCGGTGTCGCCCGGCCGCTGCACTACCTGGCCATTCCGCCAAGCCTGTTCGTGACGGTGATGCAGGGGTTGTCGCAATCTGGCTGCGCGGAAAATGCACGTGTCGTGGTCGAAAAGCCCTTCGGCCGTGACCTTTCATCGGCGCAGGCATTGAACAAGGCATTGCATGGCGTATTCCCGGAAGACGCGATCTTCCGCATCGATCACTACCTGGGCAAGGAAGGTGTGCAGAACCTGCTGTATTTCCGCTTCGCCAATACATTCCTGGAGCCGGTGTGGAACCGCACCTTCGTCGATAACGTGCAGATCACGATGGCCGAAAACTTCGGTGTCGAAGGCCGGGGCGGCTTCTACGATGATATTGGCACGATCCGCGATGTCATCCAGAACCACATGCTGCAGGTGGTGGCATTACTCGCGATGGACGCGCCGATCAATGACAGCGTGGCTTCGATCCAGGTCGAGAAACTCCGCCTGTTTCGCGCAATGAAGCCATTGAAGCCTGAAAACCTCGCTCGTGGACAATTCGTTGGCTATCGCAAGGAATCTGGTGTCAAACCGGACTCGCAGACGGAAACGTTCGCCGCACTCAAGCTCGAAATCGACACCTGGCGGTGGGCCGGCGTACCGTTCTATATCCGCGCCGGCAAGAACCTGCCCATCACAGCGACAGAAGTGATGATCGACCTGAAATGTCCACCGATGGAAATCTTCGGCGAAGATGCTGCCGAAGGACAGTCGGCGGCGCACTCCAATTACTTCCGCTTCCGCCTGGGTCCTGAGGTGGTGATCGCGACCGGTGCACGCGTCAAGCAGCTCGGTGAACCCATGCGCGGTGAGGACGTCGAGCTGGTCGCACGCAATCGCCCTGCACGCGAAACCCCTCCATACAAGCGGTTGCTTGGCGATGCATTGCGCGGTGATGGATCCTTGTTCACCAGCGATGAGAGCGTCGAGGCGGCATGGCGCGTCGTCGATCCCGTGCTGGACCTGCCCGGTCCGATCGACACCTACGAGCCAGGCACATGGGGGCCTGAATCCGCCGCACGAATCGTTGACGGGGATGAAGGCTGGCACGATCCAGAACCGGCGTCGGCAACACCGTGCTGACCAGCGGCACCCGAATCGTTTTCCTGCTCGATGTCGATAACACGTTGCTCGACAACGATCGCTTTTCCGCTGACCTTGATGCCCGGCTGACGCAATCGCTGGGAACTGATGCGCAGGCAAGCTATCGCGAGGTGTACGAGTCATTACGCAAGCAGCGTGGCTATGCCGATTACCTGTCGCCGCTGCAGGAAATGCGCAATACCTTCGATGGCGATCCGGATTTGCTGGAGCTGGCGCAGTTCATGCTCGAGTATCCGTTCGTTGGCAATGCCTATCCGGGCGTGCGCGAAACCTTGGCCCATCTGTCCACGCTAGGTCTGACCACCATTCTGTCCGATGGGGATCTGGTCCTGCAGCCACGCAAGATCAGGCATTCCGGCTTGTGGGACGCGGTACAGGGCAGGGTATTGGTCTACCTGCACAAGGAGCTGCGACTGGAGGCGATGCAGGAGCGATTTCCAGCCGGGCACTACGTGGCGGTCGATGACAAGCCGCGTGTGCTGGCGGCAATCAAATCCTCAATGGGAGCGAAGGTCACGACGATTTTCATTCGCCAGGGGCACTATGCAACCCAAGCGAGCCTGGATTCGTTGCAGCCATCAGCCGACATGCATTTCAATCACATCGCTGAACTGCAAACGCTCACGCTGGAACAACTACAGCCGCCCGCCATATCGGTCGCGACCTTGAAGGAGATTCCATGAACCACAACCTGCAGCAACTGCGTGATACCGGGCAGAGCATCTGGCTGGATAACATCACCCGCGGCTTGCTCGATAGCGGCACGCTGGCGCGTTACATCCGTGAATACGGATTGACCGGGCTGACGTCCAACCCGACCATCTTCGACGAAGCGATTGGGGGGGGCGGCGACTATGACGCCGGGATTCGCGCCAAGCAGGATGCCGGGCTGGAGGGCGAGGCGCTGTTCATCGAACTTGCGCTCGAAGACCTGCGCCGCGCGGCGGATTTGTTCCTGCCGGCACACCAGGCCAGCCACGGCTTGGACGGCTGGGTATCGATGGAAGTGTCGCCGCTGCTGGCCAGCGACACCGCCGGCAGCATCCAGGCTGCATCGCAGATCCATGCGCAGGCGGCGCGCGTCAACCTGTTCGTCAAGATTCCGGGAACGCCCGAAGGCGTGGGCGCGATCGAGGAATCCATCTTCAACGGCATCCCGATCAATGTCACCCTGCTGTTCTCGGCGCAGCAATACATCGCATCAGCGGAAGCTTACCTGCGCGGGATCGAGCGGCGCATCGAGGCCGGACGCGACCCCGTAGTCGGCTCGGTGGCTTCGCTGTTCGTGAGTCGTTGGGACAAGGCTGTCGGCGACAAGACCCCAGTTGAATTACGCAATCGTCTCGGCATCGCGATCGGTCAACGCACGTATCGCGAATATCGCAAGCTGCTTGCATCCGAGCGCTGGAAGAAACTGTCGCAGCTGGGTGTGTTGCCGCAGCGCCTGCTTTGGGCCAGTACCAGTACCAAGGATCCTGCCGCACCGGACACGTTGTACGTAAGCGCATTGGCTGCGCCGGACACGATCGATACAGTCCCGGAGAAAACCCTGAAGGCATTCAGCGAACATGGCGCGCTTCAAGGCGTGATGGCCGAGGACGGCGGTGATTGCGAGCAGGTCCTGACCGAGTTTGCAAAGGCTGGCATCGACACTGACGCGCTTGCGTTGCAGCTGCAGCAGGAAGGTGCAAAGTCGTTCGTCAAATCCTGGCAGGAATTGCTGCAGCGCATTGATGAAAAAGGCCAATCACTGGTGGCTTGCGCGCCGTGAACGAAAACTCCACCTTGGCGCCAACGTCGCTTACCAAGCGTCCGCAGTGGCAGGCGCTTGCGCAACACTCAAAAACGGCCGGCGCGAAACACCTCCGCGACTTTTTCGCCGCCGATCCGAAGCGTGGCGAACAGTTGGTCGCTCAATCGGCGAGCCTTTACCTGGACTACTCCAAGCAGCGGGTGGATGACGACACCTTGCGTTTGTTGTTCGATCTCGCCAACGCCTGCAACCTGCCGCAGTGGATCGAGGCCATGTTCCGCGGTGAGCACATCAATACGACCGAAAACCGACCCGCATTGCACATCGCTCTGCGGATACCTGCTGGCGAAACGCTCATTGTCGATGGTGTGGATGTCGTCGCAGAAGTCCAGGCGGTACTTACACGCATGAGCGCGTTCGCCGACATGATCCGCGATGGTCGCTGGACTGGCACTACCGGCAAGCGCATCCGCAACGTCATCAACATCGGCATCGGCGGTTCCGATCTGGGCCCGGTGATGGCTTATGAAGCCTTGCGCGATTACAGCCAGCGCGACCTGACGGTGCGCTTTGTCTCCAACGTTGATCCAACCGATTTCGTGGAGTCAACACGCGATCTCGATCCGGCTGAAACACTCTTCATCGTTTGCTCCAAGACCTTCGCCACGCTGGAAACGCTCACCAATGCGAAGGCTGCCCGCGACTGGTGCGTGAGCGTATTGGGTGACGACGCAGTTGCCCGGCACTTTGTTGCCGTGTCGACCAATTCGGCTGGCGTGGAAAAGTTCGGGATCGATACAGACAACATGTTCGGGTTCTGGGATTGGGTCGGCGGGCGCTATTCGATGGATTCAGCGATCGGCCTGTCGACGATGATTGCGATCGGACCGGACAATTTTCGCGAAATGCTCGCCGGCTTCCATGCGATGGACATGCACTTCCAAACGACGCCGCTCGAACGCAACCTGCCCGCGCTGATGGGAATGATCGCCATCTGGAACAACAATTTCCTGGGTGCGACAACCGTCGCGGTGCTGCCCTATGCGCAGTATCTCAAGCGCTTTCCGGCGTACCTGCAACAGTTGACGATGGAGAGCAACGGCAAGCACGTCACGCTCGACGGGCAGCGTTGCGATTACGAAACTGGCCCGATCTACTGGGGCGAACCCGGCACCAATGGCCAGCATTCGTTTTACCAGCTGATCCATCAGGGCACGCGCCTGGTGCCGTGCGACTTCATTGGTTTCTGCCAGCCTTTGAATCCGATGCATGAACAGCACGATCTGTTGATGGCCAACCTGTTTGCGCAAAGCGAAGCCTTGGCCTTCGGGAAGACCGAGCAACAAGTACGCGACGAAGGAACGGCCGAGGTCTTGGTGGCACATCGCACCTTCGATGGCAACCGGCCGAGCCACACCATTCTGGTCGAACGACTCAGCCCGCACAGTCTTGGCGCACTGGTTGCGTTGTACGAGCACAGTGTGTTCGTACAGGGCGTGATCTGGAATATCGA
>JBBQTR010000100.1:0-6811 GCA_038213095.1 Lysobacterales bacterium
ATCCTGCAATTCCTCGCCCACCAGCTCGACTAGCGAGCCAAGATCGACAGCTTCATGCCGAAGCTCGACCCGGCTCACGCGCGACAATTCCAGCAGTGAATCAATCAATCGCCCCATGCGCAGCGAGGCGCCGCGCACGCGCTGCAGTTGATCGCGCGCAGCGGCGTCCAGGCTGTCGCTGGCGTCGATCAGCCGGCAGAAATTGTCGATCGCCCGAAGTGGCGCGCGCAGGTCATGCGACATCCCCTGGGACAGGAGTTCCTGCTCATGCTGCAACGCCCGCAACGTCGCCTGGCAGTCACTGAGTTGCCGCTGCAGGATTGCAGGGTCGCTCGACGGGACTTGGGACTTGGTGTCATCCGGCAGGTTGCGGACGGCAGCAGCGGGGGAATCAGTCATTGCGGTGCAGGATCGCCTGTCGGTCGTGGGAGCATGCCGGTGAGGGTCGTGTAGATGGAGTGCAGGGACGCCTGAAGACTGACGTGATAACGGACTGTCACCAGACGTGCCGCACAATGTCCACGCTGAGCCGGTGTCTATAAGTTCGTGATGATGTGCCACGACGACGCCTGCACAATGACCTCAGGGATGCCATGACACTCGACCACATCGTATTGCATCAAGTGCTGTTCCTGCTGGTGCTGGCCGGCGGACTTTATCTGTTCATCAGCGAACGCCTGCGTATCGATGTCAGTGCGATGCTGGTGCTGCTGGCAATGGTGCTGACCGGCGTACTCAAGCCGGGCGATGCCCTCTCGGGCTTCTCGAGCGAGCCGGCGATCATTGTCGCGGCGGTGTTCGTGATTTCCGGCGGGCTGGCCGCCACTGGTATCACCGAGCGCCTGGGGCGCTGGATCGGCCATGCCGCCGGCAACAGCGAGGCCCGCGCAGTCGCCGTGTTGATGCCGACGGTGGCGGCGCTCGCGGCATTCACCCACCACGTGATGGTGACGGCGATGATGCTGCCCATCACCCTGCGCCATGCACGCGAACACAACCTGCCAGCCTCGCGCCTGCTGATGCCGATGTCGCTGGCCGCGTCCCTGGGCACCACGCTGACCCTGGTCAGCGCGCCCGCTTTCCTGCTGGCCAACGACCTGATCCAGCGCAGCGGCGGCAAGAGCCTGGGGATCTTTTCGGTCACGCCCATCGGCATCGCGCTGGTTATTGTCGGCATGGTCTACATGCAATTGACGCGCTGGGTGCTGCCGCGCCGTAGCGGCGCGCACGGCGACGACGGCTATCTGCGGCTGGACCGCTATCGCACTGAGCTGCTGGTGGTCGAAGGCTCGCGCTGGAGCACGCGTCCCCTGGCGGAACTGCAGAGCGCGCTGGGCGACCGCATCCGCCTGCGGGGCTGGCTGCGCGATGGGCGCGTGCGCGACGATCTCGGCGCGACCAGTCCGTTGCTGGTGGGCGACGTGCTGCTGGTCGAAGCGTCGGCGGACGAGCTGATGTCGCTGCACGACGATGCCGGGCTGGACCTCAACGCCATCTCCCGCTTCGGCGTCAGCCTGGAAGGCGATGGTGATCCGCAACTGGTGCAGGCGGTGGTCGCGCCGGGCTCGGAATTCATCGGCCGTTCGATCCGCGAACTGGATTTCTCGCGCCGGTTCAAGGCGGTGATCGTCGGGCTGTGGCGGCGGCATGGCGAAATGGGTGAGCGCCTGTCCAACGCCCGTCTGTGCGAAGGCGACCTGCTGGTGCTGTACGGGCGGCCATCGCATTTCAATGACCTGGCGGCGCACCACGGCTTCCTGATGCTGGTGCCGTTCGCCGGCGAAGCCAAGCGACGCCTGCGCGCACCGCTGGCGCTGGTGATCCTGGGGATCACGATTGGCTTGGCCGCAACCAACTGGTTGCCAGCTCCGCTGGCCTTCCTGCTGGGTGCGGTGGCAATGGTGGCGACCGGCTGCGTGGGTGTCGAACAGGCATATCGCGAAATCGACGTGCGCATCTTCGTGATGATCGCCGGCGTGATTCCGTTGGGAATCGCGATGGAGCAGACCGGCACCGCGAGGCTGCTGGCGCATGGCCTGCTGCCGCTCGTGACCCATCTGTCGCCGCTGGGCGTGCTGTTGCTCGTGTTCACCCTGGCCGCCCTGCTGACCCAGGTCATGTCGGACTCCGCGACCACCGTGCTGCTTGGCCCGATCGCGGTGTCGCTCGCGCACTCGCTTGGCCTGCCTGCCACGCCGTTCGTTGTGTGCACGGCGTTGGGTGCGGTGGTGGCCTTCCTGACCCCGATCGGCCACCACGGCAACCTGCTGATCCTGGGTCCAGGCCAATACCGGTTTGCCGATTTCCTGCGGGTCGGCTTGCCCCTGACGATACTGATCGCGGTGGTCAGCACCTGGATGGCGCAGTGGTTATGGCTGGGCGGGCCGTTGTTGCCGTCATGGCATAGGTGAACACCAGAAGCCAGAAGGAGCTTGGCCTCCGCGTCTGCCGGGGCGCGGGGTTACTTATGGCCCATGGCGCAGTGATCTTGGTGTTGTAGTCTACCAGCACACCAACTCACAAAGGCCGCAGGAGGCCTGCCATGATCACCAAGATCCCCCTCAATGCCTCGCCATCGATTTCACGTTCCGCGACCCAAACGCCGCCCCAGGCAACATCGTCCCGCCGCGAATATCGCGAGCGCGACTTCGGCGTGGGTTATGGACGCAGCAGCGGATACGCCAGTCAACGCCAGTACGCCAACGCGTGGAATGGCCAGGTGCGGTTTCGTTGCGGGTGAGTTGCCTTGGCCGGCGCGGTATCGTGCCGGGATGACCTCATCCGACCACGCCGTGGCCTTGTCGCCGTTCCGCCGTGCCATCAGCCTGGCCGCGCTCAACCAGATGTCGCACGATACCGCGATTGCCCAGCTGGGCATCGTGTTCACTGAGCTTGGCCGGGACTATCTGTGCGCGACGATGCCGGTCGATGCGCGAACGCACCAACCGTACGGCTTGCTGCACGGTGGGGCCTCGGTGTTGCTGGCCGAGACGCTGGGCAGCACCGCGGGCAATCTGTGCGTGAGCGAGGACTCGCTGTGCGTGGGCCTGGAGATCAATGCCAACCACCTGCTGGCGGTTCGCGAAGGTCTTGTCACCGGGACGGCGCGGGCGTTGCACGTGGGTCGCAGCACCCAGGTGTGGGAGATCCGGATCGAGGAGGCTGCCGGTCGGCTGGCCTGTATCTCGCGGTTGACCCTGGCGGTGGTGCCGCAACGTGGCCGCACGGCTGCGGAACCCACGTAGTTGTATTTGACGCACGTGCGACTGTCCCCCTAGTCTCTCTTTTTCCCTGTCCGGATCCGCCATGTCGATCTCGCTGAACTTTGAACTCAATGATCGCGATCTCGAGCACTTCCATGAGGCCGTGATCCGCTCCCAAAAGGCGGCCGAGGGCAAGAGTCCAGCGGAGATCATCGACTGCTCGGTCAAGTTGCTGGCCGATGCGCAGAAAGTGCACATCCCCGATTTCATCCTGCAACGGCTGCTGCGCCTGGACGACATGATCGCGATGGTGCGCGACGAGGCGTGGGCGATGTCGGAAGAAGACAAGGATCGCGTGTTGGCCGCACTGGTGTATTTCTGCGATCCGGATGATGTGATTCCGGACAGCGTGCAGGTGCTGGGGTTCCTCGACGACGCGATCATGATCGAGTTGTCGGTGCGCGAGTTGAAGCACGAACTCGATGCCTATGACGACTTCTGCGATTTCCGCGAGCACCAGGCCGAGCGTCGCGGCCTGACCGCCGACAAGGTCGGTCGTACCGACTGGCTCGCCGCGCGCCGCGAGGAGTTGGTCGAGCGCATGCACGAGCGTCGCGAGCGCGACATGGGCGTGGGCTATGGCAGCAGCAGCGGCTATGCATCTGCACGCGGCAGCTATACGCGCGCCTGGCGGCCGGGGTTGTTCACCTTCCGTTGAGTGCGTTGCCGGTAGTCGGCATTCGCAGTGTGGCAAGCACGCTTCCGGTATCGTGTCGCGCATGACTGAGCCGTCCCCCGCCGGCGCGGCCGTCGTATCGCCTGTTTCCAGCCGGACGATGCGCGTGCTGCGCTACTGCTATCGCGTGCCGCTGCTGTGCTGGCACCTGTTTGTCGACCTGCCGCTGACCATATTACTCATCACCCCGCTCACGGCTGGCTGGCAGATCGGAGGGGAGCGATTGGACCATCGCCTCATCCGGCGCTGGTCGGCCGGTGTCATGCGTGTTTGCGGATTCAAGCTGCATCGCGTCGGCATGCCATTGTCGGGGGCGACGTTGTTCGTCGCCAACCACGTCACCTGGGCCGATATCGTCGTGCTGCACAGCCAGCGGATGATGGGCTTCGTGGCCAAGCGAGAGATCGCGAAGTGGCCTGTAATCGGCTGGATGGCAGCGCGCTCGGAAACGATTTTCCATCAGCGCGGCAACGCCGAGTCGCTCGGCGGCGTGCTGCACGAAATGCTGGCGCGCCTGCGCGCCGGACGCTCGGTCGCGGTATTCCCCGAAGGCCGCACCAGCGACGGGCGTCAGATCGGGCCGTTCCATGCACGCATATTCCTTGCCGCAGTGGAAGCCGGTGTACCGGTGCAACCGATCGCGCTGCGCTATGGGATTGATGGTGATGCGCAGGCGCTGGTCGCGTTCCATCCGGGTGAACATTTCTTCGGCAACTTCATGCGCCTGCTCGGCGAACCCGCGCGCCGCGCCGAAGTACATTTCCTGACCCCGATCCTGCCGGGCGACATCGAAGGCCGCCGCGGCATCGCCGAGCTGGCACGCGAGCGCATCGTTGCGGCGATGGCGAGCTGAGCGGACGGGAGCCGGGAATGGAGAATTGTGACCCGGAGCGGGAACAGCGCGATGAACCGGTATCGATCTGCATGCCTGGAACCGCTTCCCACAAATCCCCGGTTGCGACTCCCGACTCCAGCCTCTACCAAGCGCCCTGGTACCTGCGTAGCCCGCACCTGCAGACAGCACTGGGCTCCAGTCCCTGGCGACGCCGTCGTGGCGCGGAACTGCTCGCCGCGACCGGCGCGATCACCAACGAACATCTGGTCGATGGTGGCGACGGCGTGCGACTGCACGGGTTGCATAGCGTAGTACCGGGCGTCGTCCCGCGCGGGTTGGCAGTGTTGTTGCACGGCTGGGAAGGCAGCGCGGAATCCAGCTACATGCGCCTGACCGCGGCGCACCTGCTGCAGCGCGGATTCGCGGTGTTCCGCCTGAACTTCCGCGATCACGGCGACAGCCATCATCTCAACGAAGCGCTGTTCCACTCCAACCGCATCGACGAAGTCGTGCATGCGGCCGCCGACATCGCGGCGCGTTTTTTACCGCACCCCGACACGCCGCTGGTAGCGGCCGGATATTCGCTGGGCGGCAACTTCGCACTGCGGCTGGCACTGCGCGCGCCCACGGCAGGGCTTGCACTGGCGCGCGTGGCCGCGGTGTGTCCGGTGCTGGATCCCGCAATGACGATGTTGCAGATGGAGCGTGGGTGGCGCATCTACCTGCGCTATTTCGAAAACAAATGGCGCGAATCGCTGCTGCGCAAGCGTGTGCTGTTTCCCGTCGAGCATGCCTTCGACGACCGCACACTCAAACTCGGCATGCGCGATCTGACCGAGTGGCTGGTGCAGCGGCACACCGACTTCGGCAGCCTTGATGCGTATTTCGACGGCTACTCGATCGCCGGCGATCGCCTGGCCGGCCTGCAAGTGCCGGCCGATATCCTGATGGCCGCCGACGATCCAGTGATCCCGTTGGCCGAGTTCCGCGCCATCACGCTGCCCGCCAGTGCGCACCTGGATATCGCCGAACACGGCGGGCATTGCGGCTTCGTGCTCAACATGAAGATGGATGGATTCGGCGAGGCATGGGTGGCCGATCGGTTGGCGCAGGACGATGTGGCCAATGACGCGACGTAGCCGATGGTGCGTTGCGTAACGTCGCCGATGATTCGAGTGGTTTGATTCCCGGCCGATATCCGCGGCGCAATGCGAGAAGCACCGTGGTTAGCCGTCCACTACAATCACCGGCTCGCTTTCGCTGGACAGATGTTCAATGGCCGATCCCGATTACGCCGCCGGCATCCGTGCCGCACTTGCCAGCGGCGCGTACGCGCAGGCGCTCGACGCCGCGAAGGTCGCGGTCGCTGAACACCTTAACGACGCCTTCGCACATCGCCTGCTCGGCGCCACGCAGAGCGCCGCCGGGCAGAACGTCGACGCACTGGCCAGCCTGGATCGCGCGATCGCGTTGGTGCCCAACGACGCCGACGCACATTTCGAACGCGCCGGCGTGCTGCTGGGCGAGCGCAAGCTGGACGACGCACAACAGGCGCTGGCCCGGAGCATCGGGCTGGACCCGAATCTTTTCGGTGCGTATGTGCTGCAAGCGCAACTGGCGCTGGCTCGTGGTGACCTGGAAGAAACCGCACGCCTGCACCGGTTTGCCGCACGCATTGCCGCCGATGATCCGGGCCTGGTTGCGATCGAGGGCATGTTGGCGCTGCGGCAGGGCGATGCCGCCCGCGCGCAGGTGGTGCTGGCCAATGCGCTGCAGAAAACCCCGGGCCATACGCAACTCAGCTATGCGCTGGGCTTCGTCTACATGGAGCAGGGTCACTTCGCATTCGCCGAGCAGATGTTCCGCAACGTTCTGGCGCAGAATCCGGACGCAAAAAACCTGCACGCGATGATCGCCGACATGTTGCGACAGCAGGGCCGCCCGGGCGAGGCCGTGCAGGAAATCGCGCCGCTGTTGGCCGACCCGCAACACGCTACGCCTGGCTTGCGTCGCATCGCCGGCGAACTCGAACTGGCC
>JBBQTR010000101.1:0-6788 GCA_038213095.1 Lysobacterales bacterium
GGAAAAGCAGCCACCGAATCATGTTCGTCTTGTTAGCGATCAGGCGTGTATCACCGAGCTCGCATGCGCAGCTGCGGCACGTTGAGTGGCAAGTCCCACTTCGAGATGTCTTGGCTAATGAAAATCCCGCGAGCGCACATCCAACGTGCCGAGCAATGCACTGAGATCATGCAGCCTTGTCGCAATCAGATTTCCCACGCCTTCGGCTTTTTGCCACTTGCCCTCAACCAGCAACAACCGGGATCCCAGAAGTTCCTTGCGTTGTCTGATACCAAGGTCGGGCCAGACGATGACCTGGATGTTGCCGCATTCGTCTTCCAGCGTGAGGAACGTGGTGCCATGCGCCGTCTCCGGGCGCTGGCGCAGGGACACGACACCTGCAGCGCGGACACGGGCTCCATCGTTTCGCTGCATGAGTTGCTCGCTGTCAAGGCAACGTTTGGCCGACAACCGGCTGCGCAGCAGCGACATGGGATGCGCGCCAAGCGTCAGGCCCAGCGACGCGTAGTCGGCCAGCAGCTCCTCCCCTTGCGAGGGTGCCGCCAGCGTCGGGATGTCTTCAAGGGGGCTGTGGGAAAACAGCGGCCGTTGCGATTCAACGCCGGCAACGGCCCATCGCGCATCGTTGCGATGGCCGACCAACGTGGACAATGCTCCCGCTTCCGCCAGCAGGCGACGGTCGCGTCGATCGAGCGTGGCGCGGTGGCACAATGCTTCGACATCGCGGAACGATGCATCGCGCCGTGCCGCTTCAATGCGGTGGGCGACGTCTTCGGACAAGCCTCGCACCTCGCGCAATCCCAGCCGGATCGCAGGTTGCCGTGATTGATCCTGCTGGTCTTCCAGTGCGTTGTCCCACGTGGACACGGTGACATCGACTGGCCGTACCTCGATGCCATGTCGGATCACGTCCTGCGTGAGTTGGCTGGTCGAGTAAAAACCCATCGGCTGCGCGTTGAGCAGCGCGCAGGTGAACGCGGCAGGCTCGTGGCATTTCAGCCAGCAACTGGCGTAGGTCAGCAGGGCAAAACTTGCGGCATGGCTTTCCGGAAACCCATAGCCGGAAAACCCGAGGATCTGCTGGAAGGTCTCTTCGGCAAAGGCCGCGCTATAGCCGTTGGCCAGCATGCCGCGGATGATCTTGTCGTGGTGGTGGTCCATGTTGCCGTGGCGCTTCCACGCCGCCATCGAGCGTCGCAACTGATCCGCTTCCCCGGCGTTGTAACCCGCGGCCACCATCGCCACGCGCATGACCTGCTCCTGGAATAGCGGCACGCCAAGTGTGCGTTCGAAGACTTCGCGGATCGCATCGTTGGGATAGGTCGCGACTTCCTTGCCCTGCCGTCGCCGCAGGAATGGATGGACCATCTTTCCCTGGATCGGCCCCGGCCGGATGATGGCGACTTCGATCACCAGGTCGTAAAAGCAGCGCGGCTGCATGCGCGGCAGCATCGACATCTGCGCGCGGCTCTCGATCTGGAACACGCCAATGGTGTCGGCGCGACCGATCATGTCGTAGGTCTTCGCATCCTCGGCGGGAATACTCGCAGGCGTGAGATCCAGGCCGCGATGCGCGCGCAACAGGTCCAGTGTCTTGCGGATACATGTGAGCATGCCCAGCGCCAGGCAATCGATCTTGAGCAGACCCATGCTGTCCAGATCGTCCTTGTCCCACTGCAGGATGGTGCGGTCGGGCATCGATGCATTTTCAATCGGCACCAGGCTCGACAACGGCGCATCGGAAATCACGAACCCACCGACATGTTGCGACAGGTGGCGGGGATGACCCAGCAACTCGCCGGTCAGCGCCAGCACGCGTTTCATGATTTTTGCTTGCGGATCAAAACCAGCTTCGACCAAGCGCTCTTCCATCGGCGCCTCTCCGTTCCACCAGCCGAAACACTCGCTCAGCTGATCCACCTGGTCTGGTGGCAAGCCCAACGCCTTGGCGACATCGCGCACCGCGCTCTTGCCGCGATACGAGATCACCGTGGCAGCCAACGCCGCGCGCTCGCGACCGTAGCGGGCATAGATGTACTGGATGACTTCCTCGCGCCGTTCGTGCTCGAAATCGATATCGATATCCGGTGGCTCGTTGCGCTCTTTGGAGATGAAGCGTTCCATCAGCATGTTCATGCGCATGGGATCGACTTCGGTAATGCCGATCGCAAAACACACTGCGGAATTTGCCGCCGACCCGCGACCTTGGCAAAGAATGTGTCGTGATCGTGCGTAACGCACGATGTCGTGCACGGTCAGGAAGTACGGTTCGTAGTCGAGCTCGCGGATCAACGCGAGCTCGTGTTCGATCTGGGTGCGCACCGCGGCGCTGATGCCCTGCGGCCAGCGCCATGCAATCCCCTGCTCGGTCAGCAAGCGTAACCAACTGGCCGGGGTGTGTCCGTCGGGAACGATTTCGGCCGGATAGCGGTAGTGGAGTTGATCCAGCGTGAATCGACAGCGTTCGGCAATGCGCACCGTTTCATGCAGCAGATCAGCCGGATACACGGTTGCCAGCGACGCCCGTGATCGCAAATGTCGCTCGCCGTTGCGGAACAGGAATGCACCAGCTTCGGCTATCGTCAGGTGATGCCGGATCGCCGTCATCGTGTCCTGCAACGCGCGTCGGCGACGGATGTCCATGTGCACATCGCCTGCCGCCACCGGCCGCAACCTGACTCTTTCCGCAAGCTTCAGCAGCGCTTGCAGATGCTCGTTGTCATTGCGGTCGCGATGCAGTTCCACCGCCAGCCATGCGCGGTCCTTGAAGGTGGTGCGCATCCATTCGCCGGGCTCGGCATCAAGCGTTGCGTCGGGAATCCACAGCGCCAGCGTGCCGGGGATGCCGTCGGCAAGATCGGCGCGGGTGAGGTGGTATTGCCCTTTTGCCGCAGCACGCCGGCCATGGGTGATCAACGCGCACAGGGCCTGGTACCCCGCGAGCGTTTCAGCCAGCAGGACCAGTTTGGTGCCATCGTCCAAACGCAGTTCGCTGCCCACGATCAACGGCACGCCTGTTTTCTTCGAAGCCTCGTAGGCGCGCACGATGCCGCCCATCGAACATTCGTCGGTAATCGCCAGCGCCTGATAACCGCATCGTTGCGCGCGTGCAAACAATTCAGCCGCACTCGCCGCGCCGCGCTGGAACGTGAAATCCGACAGACAGTGCAGTTCGACGTACTCCGGCGTCATGCGAACCATCCGTGCAACATCCACGGCCCGCACTCGCCAACCGCGCTGAACGCCCACGCATGCTGGCCTTGCGTCGTCTGCAGGACGTAGTAATCGCGACGTGCGTCCTCGCCATCCCACCAGCCGCTTTCCAGCCGTTCCGGGCCGGCCAGCACCAACGGGTTGGGATCACGCAAGGGGATGGGACGTTTGAGCAGCCACGTCGGGCGCCGCGGTCGATCCAGCGGTGTGCCGACGGGCGATCCATCATCGCGTTGCCATGCGCGCTCCGGACGCGGGTCCGTGCGCTCAGCGAGTTGATAGACCGCAGCATCGCCCAGGCGCGCACGCAGTCGTTCGCGCAATTGTTCCCAAGGCACCGCCTGCGCCGGGCGATCGTCGAACAGATCGCGCCCGGCCGGCACGAACGGCGGCAGGTGCGACGCGATCAACCGCAAGCCAGTCACGGGCGCAGGAATGCTGACGTGCTCCAGGCGACTCCGTGTCAAATCAAACAACATCGTTGGATCGCGTTCTGCAGACAACAGTCCAACGGTCAGGTCGGTCGGCGCGAAGTGCTCGTGTTCGAGCTTGAACACGAACTGCTGGACGCCACCATCGCGACCTGCAAGATATGCCGCCAGATCAGCCGTCATGCGCCGGATCGGAAACAACAATCCTTGATGATGTTCGACCTCGAAATTCAGTTCGACCCGCATGTCGAACACGTCCAGGGGGCGAAACCAGGTCAGGACTTCCGGGGCGTCACCAAGCAGGCAATCCAGGTGCGTCAGCAGGTCATGGCCAAAACGACGACGCAGTGCATCGCGCGGCAGTTCGAACAGTTGGCGCAGGTGACGCACGCCCATCTTGTGCAGGCGATCGCCCGCGTCATCGGGCAGAGACGCCCTGCGAACAGGCACACGCCCGAGTGTGGAGCGCAGATGATCGGGATGGGCGACGGCCAAGCCATCCTGCACGCCGGCCAGCACGCGAGCCGCACGCGCCGTGGGCGCCAACGCAATGCGATGGCGAAATCCCAGCGCGGTCAGATCCTCGCGCAGGCGCGCTTCAAAACGCGGCCATGCGCCCATGATCGAAAAGCTGCCCTGCACTTCCAGCACCAGGCAGTTGGGCCAGCCGGCCCAGACCTGGGAGCTGTATCGATAGGCCCACGCTGCCAGAAACGACTGCCAGCGTTCGACGGCCTGCGCGTCGTGCTCGGCGATGTTGAACTGCGCCAGTAGCGCATGCGCGGCCGCCAGGCGTTGCCCCGGTCGAAGCCCTGCGGCAGCAGCGGCATGATTGACCGCAATCAACGCGCGTCGTTGCGCAGGACCGGCCACGATCGCCAGCGGCGCATCGGGCGTGGGATGCCGGCGAAGGACACTGTCGATCCCCAGGTGGGGCAAGTAGACACACGCCCACAACATCGCCCGGCCTCACTGCGCCAGCGGGATCGGGTATGTGCGCGTCGGGACGGCACCGCCCCGGCACTTGCGAACCACGAGCGCGCGTTCGACCGTGATTTCAAGCCGCAGGGCCGCCGGCGATGCCTGCATCGCATGGCGTCGGTCCCGCAGCACGAACCCCAGCGTGTTGCCTGTCTTCGCCGCCACTTGCAGTCGTCGCAATCCCGCGTGATCGATGTGCAGAGGCCAGCCGATCACCGCCCCGCAACTTCCTGAGCGCAGGCATTGTTCCAATGCCCACAGCGCCTGCGTGGGTTTGGCGTCGACAAGCTGCACATGCGACATGCACACCCCACGCGCTTGCCAGCCTGGCGGATACGGAACATACGGCGGTGCAACCAATACGACGATTTGCCTGGCACGGGTCAGGCGAACCAGGGTGGGCACCAGCAGGTCGATTTCGCCAACGCCATCTACGGGCAGCAGAATTTCGGTCAGCGCAGCTTCGGGCCAGCCACCGGTGGGCAACGCACGATCCAGCGCCGCAAGTCCCGTGGGCTGTGCACTTTCGATGGGTGCCGTCGCGCGTCCACGCCAAAGCTGCCGGGAGGCGATCAGGTCCTGCAAGGCCAACACCTGTCCCATTACGGTGCCCGCAGCAGCCCGCAATACAGCCCTTCGATGGCGAAGTCTTCCGTCGGATCCGGATCGATCGGCGCAAAGTCCGGATTGGCCGCGATCAGTCGAACCGAGCGTCCTTTGCGATACAACCGCTTGACCGTGATGCCGTCATCGCCGACCCGCGCCACGACGATCTGGCCATGTTCGGCATCCGGCGTCGGCCGAACCCCGATCAGGTCGCCGTCCAGAATGCCGGCATCGCGCATCGACATGCCATGTACGCGCAACAGGTACCTGGGATTGGGTCGAAACAAATATCGATCCACGACGACATGCCGCTCGGTGGAGATTTCCGACAGGATCGGAAGGCCGGCGGCCACCCGCCCGATCAACGGCAACGCCAGGCCATCGCTGCGCGCTTTGGTTTTGCCGATCAGCCGTATTCCACGCGCCTTGTGCGACGCGATGTCGATATGGCCCTTCTCCTGCAGGGCGGCAAGATGCTTGGTGATGCCAAACGGGCTGGCCAGGTCAAAGGCCTGCGCGATCTCCGCCACGGTCGGCGCCATCCCATGCTCGCGGGCATAGTCCTTGAGGTACTGCAGGACGGCCTCTTGGCGGTCAGTGAGGGGCTGGGGGATCATGGTGTATATTTATACACCTTCATGCTTGCAAAAAACCAGCGGTAGTAAATGCACGGCGCCATCTCAGCCCCTGAGACGTTGATGGCTCAATGCACGGCTGCCCGCGAACTGCGACATCCTGCAATACCAAAGGCCGAACACGGCATCGCGCTTGTGTGCACCGAGAAGTTCCGCGATCTACTCAGGTTGACGTCACGCTTGCACCCGGCATTGCTTCGTAAAATGAGGCTCCGCACGCCAAGGCCAACCAATGTGTTATTCCGCCCAGATCCGGCAGGACTTTCGCAAATACACCAAGCTTTACGGAGCCGAGATCAGCATCCAGGATTTCGTCAGGTTGTATTGGCAACGACAGGACGACCCGAAGATCAAGATTCCCAAGGCCATGGATGCGGAATTCAAAAATCCACACACGCCCGAGGAACGCGAGATCAAGCAGTTGATTGATGCCTTCGACCTGCAGCAGGCCTCGACCCTTGAGCAGGAGTTGTTCAAGCAACGCAAGCGTCTGGCCGATGCCGAGCGCACCTTGCAATCCAGGACCACCAAGGCAGCCACGGACAGCAAACGCATTGCGACGGACAAGATTGCCTGGCTCCTTGGAAAGCTGTCCGACCTGCGACGTTCGGAACCCAAGGATCGCGATTCGCGGATTTTTCCTGGGCACTACGCATCGGTCATGGTGATGGAACACAACAAGCGCGTCATCAAGCCCATGCGCTACCAATGCCGACTGGAAGGCCAGCCCGCATCACACGATACAAAATTTCCCGGGTGCTACAACGCGCGCCGCGACAACCTTGAAGGCTTCTGGAGACGCCAGTTTGGTGTTACTCACGGCTTGGTGGTTGTCAATGCGTTCTACGAGAACGTCAGCCGCCACCGCGTGGAAGGGCGCGAGTTAGTTCCAGGCGAAAAGGACGAGAACGTCGTCCTGGAG
>JBBQTR010000102.1:0-6603 GCA_038213095.1 Lysobacterales bacterium
TACACCGCCTTCATGTACCTGGGCGACCTGATCGAACACGATGCCACCCAGACCATCTTTTCCAATCCCTCGAAGCAGCAGACCGAGGACTACATCACCGGACGCTTCGGCTGATTGCCAGGACAATCCAATGAATACGCCAAATACCAGTGGCCTGCCCCGCGAACACATCGTCAAGAGCCTGGACGAGGAACAACGCCGCCTGCTCGATGAAATCCTGCGCATGGGCGAGATGGCAGCGTCGCAATTGGAGGCCGCGCTGGACGTGGTCGACCGCCGCGACGACAAGGCCGCCGAGCGGATCATCGGCAACGACGAGGCGATCGATGCGCTGGAAAAGGAAATCAGCCACGACGTGATGCGCCTGGCACTGCGCGGGCCGCTCGCACGCGACCTGCGTGAAATCCTTGCGGCACTGCGCATTGCCTCGGATATCGAACGCATCGGCGACTACGCAGCGAACGTCGCCAAGCGCTCGATGGCGCTCAACCTGGCACCACCGCTGCCGCATATTCGCGGCCTGGGGTCGCTGGGTGCGCTGGCAGTGCAGCAGGTTCGCGACGTGCTTGCCGCGTACCGCGACAACGATGCCGAGGCCGCGGAACGGGTTCGCGCACGCGACGCGGAACTCGACGACCAGTACACCGGTCTGTTCCGGGAACTGTTGACGTACATGATGGAGGACGCGCGCAGCATCACGCCATCGACCCACCTGTTGTTCATGGCCAAGAACATCGAGCGGATTGGCGATCACGCCACCAACATCGCCGAGAACGTGTGGTTCCGCGTGCATGGCGAGGAGATCCTTCCACCACGCGACAAACGTGACGGCACCAACGGTGGTCTTTAAGGAGTTTGTTGGAGTTGAGCGGGGAAGACTGGCAAGGCGCACACTGGCAGACACTTAATCAGGCACCACACACAAGACATTGGCCAGCACGCTAACCCAGGAAGAAATACAGGCCGCGCGCGCAGGCGATGCCGGGGCATTGGAGCATCTGCTGTCGCGCTCGCGCCAGGATCTGCGCCGCTACGCCGAATATCATTGCGCCATCAATGATGTGGAGGATGCGGTCCAGGAAAGCCTGATCCTTATTTCACGCAAGCTGTGCGACTTGCGCGCCATCGAAGCCTACGCGTCTTGGCTGTTCCGGATCGTCAAGCGCGAGTGCACCCGCCTGAAGCGCGCACTGCGCCATCTGATCCTGCTCCCGGTCCCGGACGAGATCGACGGGCCGCACTATCCCCCTCCGAGCGAGTTGCTTCGCGATCTCTCCCAGGCATTGGCGCGATTGCCACCGCACTATCGGGAAATCCTCCTGCTACGCGACCTGGAAGGGCGATCCATCGCCGAGATCAGCGCGCAACTGGGATTGCATACCGAAGCAGCCAAGGCTCGCCTGCACCGCGCGCGCTCACTCGCGCGCGAATACCTGCGTGGCGACGACAACCCACGAGCAGTAACTCCGATAGCCGCGCGCTGACTGCAATGCGCGGCCGCGCATCCAAGATCCGCAAGCGGGTTGTACCGCGCGCGGCGGCGCGTTGCTGGAATGACGCAAGCCAGTGCCCACTCGGCGCGCTCTGCTAGGCTTGCCCGATGACGCAACTCGATCCCCTGGACACTCCTGCGCCCGCGTTTCGGAAGATGTCAGAGCGTTTTCGCGGTTTTCTTCCAGTCGTTGTGGATGTGGAAACCGGTGGGTTCGACTGGAACCGGCACGCGTTGCTTGAGATTGCCGCGATTCCGCTGGAGCTGGATGACGAAGGCCGGCTTGTTCCAGGCGAAGTTGCCTGCGTACATCTGGACCCTGCGCCGGGCATGGAGATCGATCCAAAATCGCTTGAAGTCACCGGCATCGATATCGGTCATCCCTTCCGCATGGCCAAGCCGGAAAAAGAAGCACTCGACCATATCTTCGCCGCCGTACGCACGGCAGTACGCCGGCAAAACTGCCAGCGCGCGATACTGGTGGGGCACAATGCGCACTTCGACCTGCATTTCATCAACGCTGCGGTTGCGCGCGTCGAGCACAAACGCAACCCATTCCATCCTTTCAGCGTGTTCGATACCGTCTCATTGGCCGGCATCGCCTATGGGCAGACGGTGCTTGGGCGCGCGATGCAGGCAGCAGGCCTGGAATGGAATGGCGACGAAGCACATTCGGCGGTCTATGACGCCGAGCGCACGGCGGAGCTGTTCTGCAAGATCGCCAACGCGTGGGCGCCCACGTTATGAAACGCCTTATTGCCGCGGCGTGTTCTTCACTTTCAATACTCGCACGATGCCATACACGCTGATCAGCATCCACGTCAGCTCCAGCACGAACACCGACATGTTGAACTTGCCAAGCAGCGACACCAGGACTCCGCCGGATCCAAACAGGTTGATCAACTGATACCAGATCGCGGTTCCCGACACGCGCCCCGCCTGCAGTAACAGGAATCCGACCAACACCATCGCGGTCCCGGCGATTCCGATCCAGTCGTACCATGCAAGATTGAGCGCCATGCCAATCAAACCTGACGCTGACGGACAGCTTCGAACAATGTCACCCCGGTTGCGACCGACACATTCAAGCTCTCGGTATTCCCGGGCATCGGGATCTTCACCAGCTGGTCGCAATGCTCGCGTGTCAGCCGGCGCAAACCATCAGCCTCCCCGCCGAGCGCGAGCGCGACATTGCCTTTCAGGTCAATCGAGTACAACGATGCACTCGCCTCGCCCGCCAGCCCATAGATCCACACGCCCATCTGCTGCAGGTCACGCATGCAACGCGCGAGATTGGTGGCGCGGATGACTGGAATGCTGTCGGCCGCGCCCGCTGATGTCTTGCGCACCGTTGCGTTGACCTGCACTGCTTTGTCCTTGGGGATGACGACTGCAGTCACACGCGCCGCCGCTGCACTGCGCAGGCAGGCACCCAGGTTGTGCGGATCCTGCACGCCGTCGAGCAGCAGGATCAATGCACGGCCATTGGCTGCCTCGATCAGCGCAGGCAGTTCGTGCTCATCCCACGTCTTGGCCGCGGCGTAACGCGCAACCGCGCCCTGGTGGCGCAGTCCACCGGCGACGCCATCCAGCGCCTGTTGCGTGACCCGACGTACCTCGATGCCCACGCGCCGCGCGTTTACCTCGATCTCGGTGATGCGCGAATTCTTGCCACCGGCCTCCAGCAGGATCTCGCGAACGTTGTCGGCATCGTGTTCGATCGCGGAAGTGACGGCGTTGATGCCGGCGATCCACTGACTGTCTTTGCTCATGGCGACAGTGTAATCGTCATGCCGTCAATACTTTACCTTCTTGCGCTTCGCAGGCTGCCCGCGTGGAGGCGGTAGTTTTTCGCCGGCGGCCGAAGGCTCCTCGACCAGGCGGAAATCGATCCGCCGGTCTTCCACGCTCGCCTTCAGGACGACGATGCGCACGCGGTCGCCGAGTCGGTACTCGCGTCCGCGACGTTCGCCGGTCAATGTCTTGCGGATCGGATCGAAGTGGTAATAGTCGTTGAGCAGTTGCGTGACGTGCACGAGGCCGTTGACCTTGGAGTCGTCCAGTTCGATGAACAACCCGAAGCTCGTGACGCCGCTGATGGTGCCGTCGAATTCGCCACCGACGTGCTGTTCCATCCATGCGGCACGATAACGCTCGTCGACTTCGCGTTGCGCTTCGTCGGCGCGGCGGGAGCGTTCGGAACATTGCAGCGACAACGCGGCCCTCGCGTGGGCCGAATACAGGTAGGAGTCCGGATTGCCTCCGGCCAGCACGTGCTTGATCGCCCGATGCACCAGCAGGTCGGGATAGCGACGGATCGGCGACGTGAAGTGCGCATACGCCGCCAGCGCCAGTCCAAAATGCCCGATGTTGTCCGGCGCGTACACCGCCAGACTCTGGCTGCGCAGGACCACCGACTCCAGCAACGCGGCATCGGGACGATCACGAATCGTCTCGAGCAACTGCCGGAAATCGCGCGGCTGCACCTTGCCCCACGACGGCATGTGCAGCTTGAACTCCTTCAGGAATTCCTGCAGATCCGCGTACTTGGCTTCCGGTGGCCTGTCATGATCGCGGTAAGGGGCAGGCACGCGCGTAGGCAGCAGGAATTCCGCAGCCTGAACGTTGGCCGCAATCATGCATTCCTCGATCAGCTTGTGCGCATCGTTGCGCTGGATCATGCCCGCCTGTGTGACTTCGCCCTGCGGCCCGAGCACGAATCGCACCTCGGACGTCTCGAACTCGATCGCGCCGCGTTTCTGCCGCGCCTTGTCGAGAATCCGATACAACTGGTGCAGGTGTTGGATCTGCGGCAGCAGCGGACTGATCAAGGCCAGCGCCTGTCCGCGATCCTCGTCGGGCACGCCCTCGCCGACGGCGTTCCACACTTGCGTGTAAGTCAGGCGTGCGTGCGAATGCATCACCGCCTCGTAGAACTTCGACGCGGTGACGTCCCCTTGGCGATCGATCTGCATGTCGCAGACAAAACACAACCGGTCCACACGCGGCTTCAACGAACAGATGCCATTGGACAGCGTTTCGGGCAGCATCGGCACGACGAAGCCCGGGAAATAAACCGACGTCGCGCGCTTGGTCGCTTCTTCATCCAGTGGCGTGCCGGGGCGCACGTAATGCGAGACGTCGGCGATGGCGACAACGAGTCTGAATCCGTTTTTGTCCGGCTCGCAATACACCGCGTCGTCAAAATCCTTGGCATCCTCACCATCGATCGTGACCAGCGGCAATGCACGCAGGTCGACGCGTTGCGAGATCGTCGCCGCATCCACCTCGACCGGGACCGCGGCAGCCTGCGCCAGCACTTCCGGCGGAACTTCATGCGGGATTTCGTGACCAAGGATCGCCGCCTCCACCGCCAGTGATGCCGTCAGCTTGTCGCCCAGGACTGCGAGCACCCGGCCGATCGGCGGCCGCTTCGCATCGGGTGGCTGCACGATTTCGCAGACGACCAACTGTCCGTGCTGCGCATCCAGCCGCGCTTCGGGTGGAATCATCACGTTGCGCTGGATGCGCTTGTCGTCGGGCACGACATAACTGATGCCGCCGTCGACGGTGTACCGGCCGATCAGGCGGTGGAGCCTGCGCTCAAGCACCTCAACGATCGAACCTTCGCGACGCCCGCGTCGATCAACGCCAGTGACGCTGCCCAGTACGCGATCGCCATGCATCGCCTTGCGCATCTCGTACGGAGGCAGGAAAAGATCGTCGCCACCACCGGCATCAGGCCGCAGGAAGCCAAAACCATCGGGATTGGCAATCACCACGCCGGGGATGAGGTCCATGCGCGCCGCAGGCAGGAACCCACCGCGACGGTTCTGCAGCAGTTGTCCGTCGCGCAACATCGCGCCAAGGCGCTTGCCGAGGGCATCGAAACGATCGGGTTCGGTCAAACCGAGCTTCGACGCCAATTCGTCGGCATTCATCGGGCCATCGTTGGCCGCCAGCAGCTGCACGATCATCTCGCGGCTGGCAATGGGTTGTTCGTAACGCGAGGCCTCGCGGGCGGCCTGCGGATCACGCAAGGCATCCCCCACATTCAACGCGGCAGGGCCATTCCGAGAATTATTCAAGGCCGGATCCGGCATCCATCCCGGACGCGATTGCGGCGCCCTGGCTTTGGCGCCGCTTGGCTTGTTGGCCCCGGAAGCTCCGGTTTTTGGAGATTTCCCGCCGCGCTTGCCACCGTGCTTGCCGGCCGGGTTTTTGCCTGTAGGTCTTGTCATCGTGGCGATTTTACACGCCCTCCATCCATCCCCTCCCATCGCTTGGCCACCAAGGCGTGTACCTGCACTCAACACGGCTGCAGGCGATCAGCTCCGGATCGTAAGGCCATGGTTCTCATTGAGGCTGCCGTCTGCTTCTATGACGACCTTCCGCGTGCCGCTACGATCGAACGCCACCGGCACGGGATCGCGAAACATGGGACGACGGACGAACGCCAAGGTCCACTGGAACCCTTCCAGCGTCAGCAGGGTTGTCAATTGTTGCGGCGTCAAACCGCTCCGCAGAGCGGCCACGCGCTCAGGCTCGGTGACACGACGGCGTTCACTTCCAAACATTGGCCTCCCCTGTTAACACGGGAAGTGTCTAAGGCTACGGATTGATGAACGATGAACCCCGTCGGCAAGCGTTCAGCCAACTACCGGAATTTGCTCATTCGCTCAAAAAAAACCCCGCTACTGCGGGGTTTCAGGAGAAGCCACGATAAAGCGCGGCGTTCATTTTATGGTGCCGGGAGAGGACTCGAAAGATCGCCTACTTGGCTTGCTACATCTACGTTTTAGCATTTGCTTTTTCGCTTGTACCCCCGCAGGTACCCCCACGTTGCGCCCTCTAGAGCTACATCTCGACACAAGTCGGGCCGAGTCGGGCCTAGTCTAGGCAGTGTTTCCAGCCGGCTTTGATTTGGTTCTCTATTTAATTCCGGCATCGCGCGCGTGCGCCCGCGCGTACTGGGTGAATTCAACCACCAAATGCGACAAAGCTCAGGCGGTTTGTAACCGTTTGATTGGGGTATCGTAGTCAAGACGTTTCCTTGGTCGTGTGTTGAGTTTCAATGCGATCGCGTTGCACCTGGATTGGCTCAACCCGAT
>JBBQTR010000103.1:0-6549 GCA_038213095.1 Lysobacterales bacterium
TGGAAGGAACCGACCTACATCGAGGAAGGCGTCATCCATTTCGCCGTCACCAACATGCCCGGTGCGGTGCCGCAGACCTCGTCGCAGGCCATCTGCGCGGCGATCCTGCCCTGGGTCACGAAGCTGGCTTCCGGCACATGGCGCGACAGCGTGCCTCTGGTGCGGGGCATCAATATCGAGGGTGGAAAGATCGTGCATCCTGCGCTGCAGGGGATGAAGCTCTCATAAAGCCCCATTTCTTCTCTTTCCGCCGTATATTCAACCACTAACAGCCCCTAGCTGAGGAAGAACATCACGGTGGCGCAGGCGTCCATAGCGAGTCGCAAACGGGTCCCGGCCACCCAGAAGGCTGCGCCGAATCCACGCCGCCAACGGTTGTGGCGCGACGTCGCATTGATCCTGATCGCGCCAGTCTTGTTCTATCTGTTGGCCAGCCTGGTGACATTCTCGCCGGCGGATCCTGGTTGGTCGCATTCGGGAAGCGTCACTGCGCCTCTTCACAACGTCGGCGGTCGGGTCGGGGCGTGGCTGGCGGATGTGCTGTTGTACCTGACCGGCTACGTCGCCTTCCTGCTCCCGGTGGTCCTGGGTGGCTTGGCTTGGATCGCCCTGTTCGGCAAGGACTTTGATCGCGATGCCGAGCTTGGGCCCGCGCTGCGCCTGGTCGGCATCGTCGGTTTTCTTGTGTCGGCGACTGGCCTGCTGGAATTGCGGATTGGGGAGGCAGCCAACTTTTCCGCTCGCAGTGGCGGCATCCTGGGGCAACTGGTCGGACATTCATTGTTCCGCGGATTCGGCCCGGTCGGTGGCAACCTGTTCCTGCTTGCGTTGCTGTTGGTGTCGATCACATTGGCGACGGGCCTTTCGTGGCTCGCGGTGATGGACCGGATCGGGCAGGGCGTGCTCGCGCTGGGTCCATTGTTCCGTCGCCGCACGCAACAGGCCAGCGACTGGCAGCAGGCGCGCGCGATGCGGGGGGAGCGCGAGGAAGTCCGCAAGTTCGACAGCGAGCTGCGTGCTAAACGCCCACCGGTCAGGATCGAGCCCCCCGCACCGGCGCAGGTCGAGAAAAGTGACCGTGCCAAGCGCGAGCAGCAGATCCCGCTGTTCCATGTCGGCGACGGCTCTGGTATCCCGCCACTGGCACTGCTTGACGATCCCAAACCGCAGCAGAAGGGCTACAGCGAGGAGACGCTTGAAACCGTCTCGCGCCAGATCGAATTCAAGCTCAAGGATTTCCGCATTGATGTGCAGGTCGTCGGAGCGTATCCGGGGCCGGTGATCACGCGCTTTGAGCTGGAACCCGCGCCGGGGATCAAGGTCAGCCAGATTTCCTCGCTCGACAAGGACATCGCACGCGGCCTGTCGGTGAAAGCCGTGCGCGTAGTCGACGTCATCCCGGGCAAGTCGGTGGTTGGCCTGGAAATCCCCAACTCCCATCGCGAGATGATCTATCTCTCCGAGTTGCTGCGCTCCAAGGAATACGACAAGTCCGCAAGCCCGTTGACACTGGCTCTGGGCAAGGACATCGCGGGGCGCCCGACCGTCGCCGACCTGTCGCGCATGCCGCATCTGCTGGTTGCGGGCACCACCGGTTCTGGCAAGTCGGTTGCCGTCAACGCGATGGTGCTGAGCCTGCTGTACAAGGCATCCGCGAAAGACGTGCGCATCTTGATGATCGACCCGAAGATGCTGGAACTCAGCGTCTACCAGGGCATCCCGCACCTGCTGGCACCGGTCGTCACCGACATGAAGGAGGCTGCCAACGGCCTGCGCTGGTGCGTGGCGGAAATGGAGCGTCGCTACAAGCTGATGTCGGCGGTCGGCGTGCGCAACCTCGGCGGATTCAACAAGAAGGTCAAGGACGCGCAGGACGCCGGCCAGCCACTGATGGACCCGCTGTTCAAGCCCAATGCGGAGCTCGACGAGGCGCCACGTCAACTGGAAGCGTTGCCGTTCATCGTCATCTTCATCGACGAATTCGCCGACATGATGATGATCGTCGGCAAGAAGGTCGAAGAACTCATCGCGCGACTGGCGCAGAAATCGCGCGCTGCCGGCATCCATCTGATCCTGGCCACGCAGCGGCCGTCGGTCGACGTCATCACCGGGCTAATCAAGGCAAACATCCCGACGCGCATCGCCTTCCAGGTGTCCAGCAAAATCGATTCGCGCACGATTCTCGACCAGTCCGGCGCGGAAACATTACTCGGCCACGGCGACATGCTCTACCTTCCGCCGGGCACCGCAATGCCCGAGCGCATCCACGGCGCCTTCGTCAGTGACGAGGAAGTGCACCGCGTCGTAGAACATCTCAAACAAAGCGGTGGTGGCCCTGATTACATCGACGGCGTGCTGGATGAAACCCAGTCGCTCGGCGATGGAGTCGTCGTCGGCGCAGGTGGAATGCCCGAAAGCAGCGGCGGGGCAGGGGACGAATCCGACCCGTTGTATGACGAAGCCGTGCGCATCGTGACGGAAACCCGGCGTGGTTCGATCTCCGGAGTGCAACGCCGCCTCAAGATCGGCTACAACCGCGCCGCGCGATTGATCGAAGCGATGGAGGCGGCAGGGATCGTGAGCCCACAGGAAACCAACGGCGATCGCACGGTACTCGCGCCGCCGCCACCCCGGTCGTAACGCGGATTCTGAGTAGGTTCAACCGGGCAAGCTTCCCGGCAGGCTCACAGGCTCCACAGCCGTCGAAACCGCATTCAGCTAGATAACGTCAGACTCCCTGCAACGTTTCAGGAGTCATCGCCATGCGCGTCATTCGTTACGCAACCCTCGTCCTTGCCATGTTGGCTACCACTGCGTTTGCCGGAGCACGCGATGATCTGACGAGTTTCACCAAGGGACTCAAGGGGCTCGACGGCCAGTTCACGCAGCAGGTGTTCGACGCCAACGGCAAGCTCAAGGAATCCTCCAGCGGCCGGGTCGCGTTGACGGTGCCGCGCCTGTTCCGCTGGGAATACACAAAGCCTTATGAACAATTGATCGTGGCCGATGGCAAGCAGGTCTGGGTCTACGATCCTGACCTGCAACAAGTCACCAAGCGACCGCAAGGCAATGAAGAACAAAACAGTCCGCTGGCTGCGTTGGTCGATCCGGTCAAACTCAATCGCGACTACGCCATCAAGGAAGCCGGGATGCAGTCAGGCTTGGATTGGCTCGAGCTCACGCCCAAGACCGCGACGGAAACCGGTTTCAAATCGGCGCGACTGGGATTCGGTGCGCAGGGGCTGGCGACCATGCAGGTGGTCGATGCTCTTGGGCAAAAAACCCGCATCACGTTCAACAACTGGAAGCGCAATCCGACTTTTGCCGATGGTACGTTTCGCTATGTTCCCGGCAAGGGCGTTGATGTCGTTGGCGGAGGTTGAGCAACGAAGATCACCTTCACTGGGGCCGCAGGTGCATCGCGTCATGGCGAGTTCAGTTTCAAGCGGGGGCGTCACGTAACTTCAACGTAATCAGCGCGAACCTGCGTGCAACGAAGGCTGCCGCCTTCCTCCGAGAGCAAGCAAATGCGCCGCACGAATCTGATCACTGCCAGCCTGGCGACTGCCCTGATCGGATGTGGTTTGCTGGGTGGTAGCGTGTTCGCCCAGGCAACCGTACCGCAGGGGCAAATTATCGGCTCCTCGCTTGCCGCTCCTCCGCAATCCCGCATGCAGGCTCGTCAGTCAATCGACGATGCCACGGCGGCAGCATTGATAGGCGCGATCTCCTCGCAATTCGACGAGCCCAACGTCGTGGCCAAGCTCGATCACGTCGAAGCGACCCCGGCTGGAATCATCCAGCGTGAGTTGCACGGGGCAGGGCGGCTGCAGATCGGAACTGATGAGGTTTGGATCCCGTTCGGTTTCCAGGCGCTGTACGACACTCAGCAGTCCAGCGTAGGGAGCCCGAGATTCACATTAGGGGATGCGTCATCTGGTCAGGGTGCCCTTGCGATGACGAAGAAATTGACGGCAGTTGTCGCGCAGCGCTTGCATCAGGAATTTGCCCAACAGCCTGTTCACATCGCGCTGGACTCAGTTCGCACCGTGGCGGCAGGCAAGAACTACCTGCAGGTCCAGGCACGCGGCAGCGCCAACTTTGGCAAAGAGGGAGCAACCGATGCAGACGTGCATGGGTTGTATGACGTTCGCAATGATCAATGGGTCCAGCTGGATTACGAACTCGGAGCAGCGCTGGATTCATCAACACCAGCGCAAGCCGTCGCCAGCCTTTGATCATCCGGCGTCACAGCAAACTCCTTCTACCGCAGGGTTGCTAAGCTGACCCTGTTTTTGCAGGGGAGTGCGGTTTCTTGGTTCGTCGCAACGCATCCAATTTCCAAAATGCGAATTCCAATCTGTTGATCACGGATCGCGACGCATTGCGTCCACTGGCGGAGCGAATGCGCCCGCTGAGTCTTGATGAAATGGTGGGTCAGCGCCGTCTCTTGGCGCCCGACTCGGCATTGCGACGCGCGATCGAGTCTGGCCACGTCCACTCGATGATCCTCTGGGGTCCTCCAGGTTGTGGGAAGACCACTCTGGCGCTGCTGCTGGCGAAGTACTCGGATGCCGAATTCCGCGCGGTGTCCGCCGTCCTGTCCGGGCTGCCGGAAGTGAGGCAGATCCTGGCCGAAGCCGCCCACCGCTTTGCGGAAGGCCGTCGCACCGTGTTGTTTGTCGACGAAGTCCATCGTTTCAACAAGGCGCAACAGGATGCGTTCCTGCCGCACATTGAACGTGGGACGATTTTGTTTGTTGGCGCGACCACGGAGAACCCGTCGTTCGAATTGAATTCGGCGTTGCTTTCACGCTGTCGCGTGCATGTCATGGACGCCGTGTCTGTGGATGACATCACCACGGCACTCCAGCATGCGTTGTCCGATGAAGAACGCGGACTCGGAGGGCGGGGGTTGCGCATTTCCGGTGACGCGCTGCGCGATATTGCCGGCGCAGCCGATGGCGACGTCCGACGCGGATTGACGTTGCTCGAAATCGCTTCAGAACTGGCGGAGGGCGAGGGCGGTGATATTTCCGAAGCAACCCTGGCGCAGGTGCTCGCTGATCGCACTCGCCGTTTCGACAAGGGTGGTGAACAGTTCTACGACCAGATCTCCGCGCTGCACAAGTCAATGCGCAGCTCCAATCCTGATGCCGCGTTGTACTGGTTTACGCGCATGCTCGATGGCGGCGTCGATCCGAATTACCTGGCTCGACGCCTCACGCGCATGGCGGTCGAGGATGTCGGTCTCGCTGATCCGCGCGCATTGCAGATGGCGATCGACGCCTGGTCGGCATATGACCGCCTGGGCAGTCCCGAAGGTGATCTAGTGCTGGCGCAACTAGTGCTGTACCTGGCCAGCACCGCGAAATCCAATGCCGCATACATGGCTTTCAACGCCGCCAAACGCGACGTACGCGAATACGGCACACAGGAAGTACCACTGCATATCCGGAACGCGCCGACGAAACTGATGAAGGATCTCGGCTATGGCAAGGGTTACCAATACGACCCCGATGTCGAAGGCGGCATCGCGCTGGATCAGACCGGCTTCCCCGATGCGATGGGTGAACGGATCTATTACGAACCCGTGGCGCGCGGGCTTGAGCTGAAGCTCAAGGAAAAGCTGGATGCGTTACGTGCGGCGCGCTCAGCGGTACGGAACGACAAGCCACCGGCAGACGATCAGAATATGCCTACGCAATGACGGGCGTGCGTTTCGGATATCTCGCATATAAGGTGCGGGCTTCAATCAGGAGGCCCTCATGCGAAGGATCGCAGTCGTCGTTGCGTTACTCAGCTTCATCACGCTATCCCATGTCGGGACAGTGCGCGCGCAGACGCTTTACAAATGCGCGTCCGCCAAAGGGAACACCTACCAACAGATCCCATGCCCACGATCGGCGCGACTCGTGCGCACCATGGAAACCGTTCCAGAGCCTCCTCCGACCGCCGCCCAGTTGGCCGAGCAAGCGCTGAAAGCCCAGCGCGATCGCGAAGAGTCCGCCTTTCTTTCACGCCTGGCAGGGACCGATCAGTTGCGATCAAGTTACCGATCGGGATATCGCTCGGCCAATGCACGTTCATCGGGCAATCGTTTCACCGGTGAGCGCTACTCCAGTCGAACTAGATTCGAACCCGATACCCAATCCGCATGTGCGGCGGCAAAGAGCAAGCGTGACAACGCTATTCGCAGCGCAGGCCTGAATCGTACGTTCGACTTGCTCCGCCAGCTTGATGCTGACGTTTCGGTTGCTTGCACCCGGGGCTGATCTTGATCATTTGGAGCGGATTCGTGCCTGCGCATGACCGAGGCATCGGATACGAGGCCGCACCGAATCCCTGCGGGCAATCAATGCATAAACCAGGTAGCACTGCGCCAAACCCGTCGAAAATTGCAAGCTCATCCGACTAGCGTGAGTTCTGGAATGTCAGCGTCAAAGCTCGGTCATTACCGTACAAACCGCCATAGACGCCAAGATATTGCAGGTTGAGCGTCAGCAGCCGGGTGTTGAAGACGACACCCAGTTCGAGGAGACGGCGATT
>JBBQTR010000104.1:0-6541 GCA_038213095.1 Lysobacterales bacterium
ATCCACCAGTGCACCGCCATGCGGGCTGTCCAGCGCCGTTGCGACATCGGCAATCAAATCATCGTAGGTCTGCTCGCGACGACTGCGCTTGAGCGCAGCCAGACGCAGGCGGGCTTCGTCGCGGACGCGATGCACCAGCGCGATGCCGCGTTGCGCGAGCCACGCTTCGTGGATGCGACTGGCATCAAGGTAGGCCGCAACGCAATCGCACAGCGGCGATGATGGCGTTTGTGCATGCTTGCCCTTGTTGGTGCGCGCCAGCAGTGTCGCCGGCGTCAGCCGTTCCATCTTCGGGTCGAGCGGGTGATGCGCCTGCGCGTCGCACCACAGGCGCAGCTTGTGGCATAGAGCGTCTGGCATCCCGGCCTTGTAACTATTGCCGTTGAGTACGTTGGCAGAGATGGCGGCATCGAGCTGGGCGCGCAGATCCTCTGCGTGCAATACGAATGCCTCGCGCAATGCGGTCGCCGCGGATTGCAATGCAGGCAGTGGGTCGATGGTTTCCGCGGATGGCGAAGGCAGCAACACCGACGTGCGCACCAGTGGACCCAGATCCTTCACCAGTGATTCCAGGCCGCCCGGCCATTGCCGCTGCAGCAGTGGCGCCGAATCAGGCTCGTTGCCCAGCATTCGCCACAGGTCGGTGGCCACGCGCTCCAGCAATTCACGCTCGCTGCCGACCATCTCCGGTGCGATGAACGGCTGTCCGGTTTCCAGCGGATGCTCGCCCAGCACGCGTGCGCAGAACCCGTGGATGGTGAAGACCGCAGCCAGGTCCATGTCGCGCGCTGCGCGTTGCAGGCGATGGCACAACGTCGCGGGGTCTTCGCGTTGGCGTTGCGCATCGATCAGCGCGCGACACAGCGCCTGCTCGCTGTCGGCAGGGTCGACATCGACATCGCCATCGTCGACTTCGGCCGCGATGCGCGCAGCAAGCTGCAGCCTGCGTCGCAGGCGTTCGCGCAGTTCCTGCGTCGCGGCCTCGGTGTAGGTCACCGCGAGAATCTGGCCGACGCGCAGGTCGCGCTCGATCACCAGTCGCGTGAAGAGGGTTGCAAGGGTAAAGGTCTTGCCGGTGCCGGCGCTGGCTTCGATCAGGCGCAGGCCATCCAGCTCGAGAGTCAGGAACGGATCGGATCCGGGGCTGTCCGCATCAACCACGGTGGGTGACATCAAATCGGTCATGTCGAGACCCCGTCGATTTTTCCGCGCAGGACGGCATCGAACACCGTTGTTGCAACGTGGCGGAATTCCTCGCCCAGCGCCGCATCGGCAAACGGATCACGGCCCCGCAATGCCAGCCTCACCTGCGCGGTGTCGCCTTCGCTCCAGATGCGCGGCTTGTGCCATTCGTCGCGCGCCTTGTCCCATGGGCTGCGCGCGTTGGCGTGCGTGGAAGGATTGCGCTCGGCCTCGTACCAGCACCACCCGGCGCGTGCGCCAAAGGGGAGTGGCGTGCGCAGTCCCCACTGGCGCAGCGTGAGTAATGCCTGCAGCGCCGCACGCGCCTGCTCGGGCGCGATGGCCGGGCGCTGATGCAGGCCGGGGCCGTCGGTGCCCGGCACGAACTGCACCAGCGGCCGCGTTTCCCCGAGCGCGCCCAGCACCAACCAGTCCAGGCCGTGGGCAACCTGGCTGGGGCCGTTGAGCGCATCGAAGCGCACGCGTGCCAGCCCCGCGGGATACAGCTCGTCGATCCTTCCGTGCAGGCGCGTGCCCTCCAGGTCGAGTTCGAACGTTCGCACTTGTGCGTCACCGCTGCGCCATCGAGCAAACGCATCCGCGAACGGGCGCACTCCATCGAGCAAGGCCACCAGTTGCTGCCGCCCGAGCGGTCCGGAAGGCAGCAGCGCGCGCGAACGCAGCGCGGCGTGCAGGTCACCGATGTTGCCGGCCACGCACGCATCGAAGACCGCACGCTGCAGCTGTTGGCGCTGCAGACCCCGACTGGGCAACGCCAGTGGCTCGACGTCTTCGGCGCTGTCCGCGTCGTCTGGCAATCGCACCTGCATGCGCTGGCGCAGGAATGCCTTCGCTGGATCGCACAGGAAACCGCGCAGCTGCGCCAACGACAGGTCCTGCTCCGGTGGTTCGATGGCGGGCAGCGGCGATGCGATCCATGGGTCGATGGCGGTACGTAGTGGGTTGCCCGCATCTGCCGCTGGCCACCATTCGCCGCGATAGCTGAAGCGGCGCGGGTCGTTCTCATCCGCAGCAACCGCGTCCACGCCCGCCGCACCGAATGCCATCGCCGAAAACGGTTGCAGCGGATGTCGCAGCGGCAACGCAGCGCGTGCGTCGTCCGCGTCGGCGTGGTAGCGCGCCACGACGTCCATCAGTTCCGATACCAGCAGCGATGGCTCGCGCGCGCTTCCGTCGCCCGGATCAGCACCGAGCCAGCTGAGATAGAACACCTCGCCCGCCGCCGCCAACAACTGCAGGAACAGGAATCGATCGTCGTCGCGCAGTGAACGGTCGCCATGCCGGCGCGCACTGGTTCCAAGATCGGCGGTGAGTTTGTTCAATCCGGCCGCCGGGTCGCGGCGCGGGTAGTCGCCGTCGTTCATGCCGAGCAGGCAGATCACGCGGAACGGGATCAACCGCACCGGCACCATGCGTCCGAAAGCAATGCCGCCGGTGAGCAGCGGCGCGCGCGTGTCCGCCTGCGACAGCACCGACTGGAAATACGCTCGCACGATGTCTGGTGCCGCGGGTGCATCAAAACCCGCGCTCGCGGCGGATTGCGCGAAGACGTCGATGGCCTTGCGCAGACGTTCCAGCGTGCGCTCGTCGTCCGGCACGCGCGGACGCTCCGGCATCAGCGCAGCGAGCAGGTCGAACAGACGCTGCGCCCACTGCGCCGGTGTCATCGCCGTTGCGAGCGAGATTTCATTGCGCGCAAGCACGCGCAACAACCGGATCAGCGCGCCCAGCGCATCGGCGCTGCCGCCTTCCACCACCGGGTACGCCGCGACGCCGGCGATGTCGGCGTCGTCACCGCTGGCATATCCCAGCAACAGCCGATCCAGCGCGAAACTCCAGGTGAAGGCATCGTCGTGTGGCGCTGCGTGGCGCGTGCGATGCGCGGCGTCGATTCCCCAGCGCATGCCGGCATCGTGCAGCCAATCCCGCAGGTGATCGAGCGCGTTGGCGTCCAGGCCCGCCGGTCCGGCAATGGCCGGAGTCGCGAGCAGGTCGAGGATTTCACTGAGTCCAAAACGCGACAACGGCAGCGCGAGCAGCCGCAGGAAGACGTCCGCCAGCGGCTCGGCAGCCAGCGGACTGGCGTCTGCCAGCGCGTACGGAATGAAATCGGCGCGCCCCGCGCGCCCGCCAAACACCGCAGCGATATGCGGTGCATATAGATCGATATCGGGCGCGAGCACGGCGATTTCGCGCGGCTGCAGCGGCGGATCAAAACGCGGATCTTCGAGCAGGCCGCGCAGCTGGTCCTGCAGCACCTGGATTTCGCGCAGGCGCGTATGGCAGGCGTGCCATTGCACGCTGTTGTCGGCGCGATCCGGTGCTGCGCGCCACGGTTTGCCAGGCGGCGGGCGGCGGTGCAGCAGGTCGCGCTGCAGGCGGTGGAGCAATGTGTCGCGCTTCGGGTCGTCGTCTGCGCGTGCTTCCGGGTCGGCATATGCCGCGATCTCGCCCGACGGATGCACGACTTCATAACCTCCCAGCATCGCCATGAAGTCGCGGCCGGCGCCGCCCCAGGCCTGCAGCAACGGATTGTCGTCGTCGCGGTCCAGCGCCTGGATGTTGTCGCTCAGGCGTTCGGCCAGCGTCGACAGGTCGCCCCAATACTTGCGGGTCGGCGTTGGCAGGTAGAAGTGCAGGGTGCCGGCACGCGCCTGGGTGGCGATCACGCGCAGCACGTCCGGCGAAACATTGAGGATTGCGAAGGCGAACAGTCGCGATGGCAGTCCGGCAGGCGTCGCTGGTTGATCCGCGCCGAATTGCGCAAGGTAGGCATCGATGCGCCGGGCGCGATGCGCGCGACCGCCAGCGACGCGCCGCCACAGTGCGGCTTGCGGGTCCAGGCGGCCCTGTCCGGATTCCCAGCCGAGCAGCCAGTCGCGCCGCCACGCCTGGTATTTCTCGAACACCGCCGACAGTTCGCCCGCCAGCGACCACGGTATCAACGCGTCGTCGCCTTCCATGTAGATGCGCAGGCTGCGCATCGCCGGCTCACGCAACATCCCTGCGTCGGTCAGGGCGGAATACAGCCGCCAGTGCATGGCGTTGGCGTCGAGGTCGTCGCCGCGACCGGGGACGTTGGCGTCAAGCGCGCGCTGGACGAATTCACCTGGCGTCAGGAACTCCAGGTTGGCTGCGATTCCATGCTCCTGGGCCAGCGTCGCCTGCAGCCAGCGGCGCATCGCCGGTTGCGGGATCAGGATCACGTCCGGGGCGAGCAGCGCTTGTCCTGGTGCGGGCGTGCGCAGTTCGCCGGCGAGCAGTCCAGCCAGCAGCTCCAGTGCATTGGAGTGGTAGAGGCGAAAATCGGGGGCGCTGTGCATTGGCTTCATCTTGCCGGAACGCAGTCGCACATCGAGCGACCCAGCGATGTTCTCCTCACTTATGCAGCAGGTAGACAGGGCAAGCTGCGACAATCCAGTCTGCTCCGCCGCCATTCAGCGGCCGGAAGCCAAGCTTTCCCGCTTTTTTCGAAATGGACACGCCCCACCGATGCCATCCGATTCGCCAGCCGTCCGCCTGACCGATGTCCGCCTTGAGCGCGGCGGTCGCGTCGTGCTCGATGGGATCGACCTGGAAGTGCCGCGCGGAAGCATTACTGCGGTGTTGGGGCCTTCGGGCAGCGGCAAGTCGACCTTGCTGGCGGCGTTGACCGGCGAGCTGTTGCCTGCGGCCGGCACCATCGACATCCTCGGCGCACCGCTGCCGCGCCAGCAACGCGCGCTGTTGGCGTTGCGCAAAAGCATCGGAGTCCTGCTGCAGGGCAACGGATTGCTGACCGACCTGAGCGTGGCCGAGAACGTCGCGCTGCCGCTGCGCACGCACACGCAGTTGCCCGCCCCGGTGATTGATCGCCTGGTGGCGATGAAACTTCATGCGGTCGGCCTGCGCGCCGTCGGCGATCTTTATCCTCGCGACCTTTCCGGCGGCATGGCACGCCGCGTGGCGCTGGCCCGCGCGCTGGCGCTGGATCCACCCCTGATGATCTACGACGAGCCTTTGACCGGGCTGGATCCGATCGCGTCCGGGGTGATCACGAGCCTGATCGCGCGCCTCAACGCCAGCCTTGGCCTGACCAGCATCATCGTGACCCATCATGTGCATGAAACGCTGCCGATCGCCGATCGTGCGATCGTGATTGCCAATGGCCGCATCGTGTTTTCCGGCACGCCGGCGCAACTTGAAGCAACAAGCGACCCGCTGGTGCTGCAATTCCTGCGTGGCGAGCCGGATGGGCCGATCGCATTCGACAGTGGCGCTGCTGTCAATACCAAGCGTGCCGAGGCCGCCTGATGCCTTTCACCGACTCCATCCGTTCGCTTGGTCGCGCCGGCCTGTTTTCGCTGTCGGTGCTGCGCGCCTCCACGCCAACCCGCGACTTCTTCGCCGAGCTCATCCGCGAGATCTACAAGATCGGCGCGCGTTCGCTGCCGATCATCGCGGTCGGCGGCGCCTTCGTTGGGCTGTCGGTGACGCTGCTCGGTTATCGCGCGCTCGACACCTACGGCGCCAGCAACCAGATCAGCGCGCTGGTCGGGCTGGGGTTGTACCGCGAACTCGCGCCGGTGCTGACGGCGCTGCTGTTCATCGGCCGCGCTGGCTCGTCGATCGCCGCTGAACTCGGGCTGATGCGCGCGACCGACCAGATCACCGCGCTTGGTCTGATGGCGATCGATCCGATCGCAAAAGTCGTCGCACCGCGGTTCTGGGCGGCGGTGATCTGCGTGCCGCTGCTGACCGGCTTTTTCTGCAGCCTGGCGATCAGCGCCAGCTGGTTCGAGGCGGTCCATGTCATCGGCATCGACGGCGGCACGTTCTGGCAGGTGCTGAAGGATGCGGTGGATTTCCACCACGACTTCCTGGTCGCGCTGGAAAAGTCCGCGGTCTTCGGTGGCACCGCCGCACTCGTCGCCTCCTATGTCGGCTATCACGCCGAGCCGACGGTCGAAGGCACCTCGATCGCGACCACGCGCGCGGTGGTCAATGCCTCGCTGCTGGTGCTGATGTTCAATTTCGTGTTGTCCGCCTTCCTGTTCGGCAAATAAGTGTCTGGAGCCATACCATGAGCGTTCGCGGTCCCCGTCTTGAATTCGCGGTCGGCGCCTTCCTGCTGCTGGCGCTGGCCTCGCTGCTGGTGCTGGCGATGGCCTCCACCAATGGCAAGTTCGGCTTCGGCCAGCACACGTATCCGTTGAAGGCGCGTTTCACCAACCTTGGCCAGCTGCGCACGGCCGCGCCGGTGAAGCTGGGCGGCGTCGTGATCGGCAATGTGGCCGACATTCAGCTGGACCCCGTCAAATTCGACGCCGTGGTGACCCTGGCCATCGATGATCGCTAC
>JBBQTR010000105.1:0-6523 GCA_038213095.1 Lysobacterales bacterium
GGCAACCCGACATTCGAAAAACAATATCTGGCGATCTGCCGTGGCTGGCCGGAAGAACACTTCATCGTCGATCACCCGCTCGACGGCGGCCCCGGAAAGCCGCAGAAGAAGCCTGCGATCACCCACTTCACCCGGCTGGCCACCGCTGAACTGTCGTGGCCATCGGCGGGCTTTGCGACCTCGCGTTACGCGGTGCTCGACGCCCGCCCGCAGACTGGGCGCTTCCGCCAGATCCGTCGTCACCTCAAGCACGCGTTCCATCACCTGATCGGCGACAGTAGCCACGGAGACGGCCGCCACAACCGCGCGTTCCGGATGATCGGCGTGCACCGCATGCTGCTGCACGCGCAGCGACTGGCGTTCATGCATCCGGTCAGCGGCGAGCGGCTGAAGGTCATCGCGCCGGTGGATGCCGAGTTCGCGAAGGCGCTCTCGTTGTTCGATATCACCTAGGGCATCCGCAGGCCTGTCCAACTACAATCCGCGCATGTTGCAGATCGCCGACCACGTCGCCATTCCCGACGACGAACTGATCGAACGCTTCGTGCGCGCGACCGGGCCGGGCGGGCAGAACGTCAACAAGGTATCGACCGCGGTCGAACTGCGTTTCGACATCGCACGTTCGCCATCGCTGCCCGAACCCGTGCGCGAGCGCCTGCTGGCCAAGCGCGACCGGCGGCTGACGACCGATGGTGTGTTCGTCATCAGCGCACAGCGCTTCCGCACCCAGGACCGCAATCGCGACGATGCCCGCGTGCGACTGGTGACGTTCATCAGCTCAGGCTTGCACGCACCGACGCCACGCATCGCGACGCGCCCGACCCGCGGCTCCAAGGAGCGCCGGCTGGAAGCCAAGCGTGGACGCAGTACGATCAAGCAGGGGCGCACGCAGCGCGAGTGGGATTGACGCGCCGATGCGGGATCGGGAACTCATCGAAGGCAAGGTCACCGGCGCCATGGGCGAGCGCGTGCTGTCGCTGCCGCCCAACGCGCCACGCGTGCGCGACAACCGCTTTGCGCGCTGGTTTGGGCGCACACTGTTGCGCCTCGGCGGCTGGCACATGGTGGGCGCATTTCCGGACCTTCCCAAGCTGGTGCTGATCGGCGCGCCGCATTCGTCGAACTGGGACGGCGTCTGGGGATTTGCCGCGAAACTCGCCCTGGGCCTGGACCTCCGGGTCCTGGGCAAACGCGAACTGTTCTGGTGGCCGCTGGGTCCGCTATTGCGGCGGTTGGGCGTGATTGCCATTGATCGCAACGCGTCGCATGGAATGGTCGACCAGGTTGTCCAGCGCATCCGCGACACCGACCGTGTCTGGTTTGGCCTTGCCCCGGAAGGCACCCGCACCCCAGGCGTTCGCTGGAAAACCGGCTTCTGGAAGATCGCCAAGGCCGCAGATGTCCCGGTGCTGCCGGCGTACTTCCATTATCCGGACAAGACTCTCGGCATCGGACCACCGTTCACGCTGACCGACGACATGGCCGCCGACATCGCCCGCATCCGTGCTTGGTACCAGCCGTGGCAAGGGCGGCACCACGGCGTTTCTTGAGCACGTATTTCACGGTTGGCATGCCTGTTGCATGTTTAAATTACCGGCTGGGTCACGCTTTCTGCACGAAGTGCGGCCGGTTTTCAAGGGGGAACGTGTCATGCATGTCCTGATTACGGGGGGCGCGGGCTTCATCGGCTCGCATCTGGTCGACCTGCACCTGGCCAATGGCGACCAGGTCCATGTCGTCGACGACCTGTCCACTGGCGTACGCGCCAACCTGTTCGCCCACGAAGAGAATCCCGATTTCCGCTTCGACGTGGCCGACGTCCTGACCTGGGACCGGCTGGATCGTGTCGTGGGCTGGGCGGACCGCATCTATCACTTGGCCGCGGTGGTCGGCGTGTACCGGGTGATCGCCGAACCGACCAAGGTTCTGGCCACGAACATCGCCGGATTCGAGCGAGTGCTGCGCGCCGCCCGCGACGGCGGTTGGAAGCCGCAGGTGGTGCTGGCCTCCAGCTCCGAGGTCTACGGCCACAACGACGAGCAGGTGCTGCATGAAGACCAGGACCTGGTCGTCAGCAGCCGCGCCGGCACCCGCTGGGGCTATTCGGTGAGCAAGATCGCCGATGAGGCGCTTGCCCTGTCGTACGCGCAGCGCTTCGACATTCCGGCGGTGATCGCGCGCTTCTTCAACACGATCGGCCCACGCCAGATTGGCCGCTACGGCATGGTGGCTCCGCGCTTCGTTGCCCAGGCGGTGGCCAATGACCCGATTACCGTGTTTGGCGACGGCACCCAGACGCGCTCGTTCTGCGACGTGCGCGATACGGTGGTCGCGCTGGATGCGCTGGCCAACCATGCCGGCCGCGACACCCTGGTGGCCAACGTCGGCAACGACCGGGAGATCAGCATGACGGCATTGGCCGAGCTGGTGATCGCGCGTGCCAACAGCCGTTCCACCATCCGCAACGTGCCGCTGCGCGAAGCCTACGGGGAAGACTTCGAGGACATCCGCCGTCGCCGCCCAAGCCTTGAGCGACTGCGCGCAATGACCGGGTTCAAACACCAGCACACACTCGAACAGACGATCGACGACCTGATCGCCGCCGAACGTCATCGCTTGCATGGGGAAAAAGATGGCTACCGCACCCTGGTTTGTCATCAGTCCGAGCGCGCTGCTTAGCGCAATCGGACTGTTGCGCGGTCCAGACCAGACCGTCCCGACCCCGGCCGAGGACTGGCGCAAGGCCGTCGTGGACGTGGTCATCCCCGCGTACAAGGAAGAGGACAACATCATCCATTGCCTGGCCTCGCTGGCTCGGCAGAGCCTGCGCCCGCGCCACGTGATCTTGGTCGAGGATGGCGCGAAGGATCAGACGGTTCCACGTGCGCGCGAATATGCCGCTGCCGTTGGCTTGGAACTGACGGTGATCGAACGCGCCCGCTCGATCGGCAAGACGCCGACGATCAAGCGGCAGGCACGCGAACTGGATTCGGACGTCGAGTTCATCCTTGATGGCGACACCTTCCTGGAATCGCCGAACTACATCGAGCGCTGCGTGCAGGAGCTTTACCAGGGCATCGGCATCGCCAGCGCCTGCGGCACCATCCTGCCGATGCGGCCGAAGGATCGCCATGCGCTGGCGCAGACCGAGGCATTCAAGCGCTGGCATGGCGCAGCCACCTATGACGACCCACATGCGCGGCGCGGCGCCCTGCACGCGGTCTGGTGGTGGGTCACCAACATCTATCGCGAATGCCTGTACCTGTTCCTCCAGCGTTTCGTCTACAAGGGCCAGATGGTGTTCTTCGGCAGCATCACCAATCCTGTGGGTTGCGCCGTGGCCTACCGGCGCGAGTACGTGGCGGACCTGTTCAACCACTATGAACCGCTGTTCGGCGACGACCTCACCAATTCCGAAGACATCTTCATCGGCTTCGCGTTGAACTACGAGGGCTACCGCAACATCCAGCTGCAGGATGTACTGGCGCGCTCCGAGGAACCCGAAGTCCAGCGGCTGCCGCGGCAGATCTACCTGTGGTCCTCGTCGTTCCTGCAAAGCTGCTACTACTTCGACGCGCTGCTGCGCACACCGTTCAAGACCGTCAAACGCTGGCGCAAGAAGCGCCACGACATCGCCAGTGGCGAAGCGCAACGCATCCAGGACATGCGCAAGGTCGAGGAACAGTATCGACAACCGTTCGGCAGGGAGTACACGGTTGAATACGGCCGTCCGATTGGCTGGGCGATGTTCCTGTCGGCATTGGAAAAAGTCTCCTTCCCGACCGCGATCATCATCATGCTGATCCTGCGCATGTGGGAGGCATTGGCTGTGACGCTGGTGGCCGAGTTGGTGGTGTCGCTCACGGTGCTGGTCATCGTCTCCCGCGGAGCTCGCTTGGCCACGCTGCTCAAGGGCATCGTCATCACCCCGTTGCGCTATGGGTTGATGGTTGCCGACACCTGGACGATGGCGCGATTCGCCACCGACCTCTGGATCACCGGGAACCGCAAATGGCGCAAATGACTTCTCCACGGGTATTGGGCCTGGCGATCGCCTGTGCACTGGCTTCCGTGTTTCCTGCAGCCAAGGCACGTGGGCAGGATGCCGTGGGCTACCAGCAGGCATTGGAAGCCGGTTGGGCGGGGCGTTACGGCGACGCGCTGCGCGGGATCGATCTCTATCTCATCGCACATCCCGACGATCGGGCAGCGCAGCTCGACCGCGCCCGCTTCTACGCGTGGCGCGGCGATTACGCCGCTGCTATGGACGCCTTGGCGCGATTCTCCGGCGACGATGTCGAAGCCATTGCGCTGCGTGCCCGCATTGCGGCCTGGGCCGATCGCCGCGACACCGCACTGGCACTGAACACGCCGCTCTACGACGCCGCGCCGGGCGACTACGACCACGCCTGGACCCAGGCGCTCGCATTGCGACAACGCGAATGGCCGCAACAGGCACTCCCCGCGCTGGCAACGGTGCAGGCGGCGAAACCCGATTCCCCCGACACGATTTCACTGGCCCGCGCGGTGCGCCTGCCCCTGTTTTCTTCGATCAGCATGCCGGTGTCGCTCTACAGCGATTCGGACCACATCCAAATCCGCAGCACAGGAGTGGAGACCGACCTTCGGCTTGGTGATCGCTGGCGCCTGCTCGCTGGTGGGACCCGGCGCGTATATTCCGCACGCGCAGGTGGACCATTCACACCGTTGGGCGGTGGTGATTCAGTCGATGAAACGCGCATCGGCGGCGGGATCCGGTTCGCACTCTCCCCCGACACCGAGTTCGAAGCCTGGCTCGGACGTTCCACGCTGGCTGACCACACGCCCGCAACCGACGATGCCGCGATCGGCCATGTGTCGCTCGCCCAGCACGTGAACGACAACCTGGCCTATGTGATTACCGCCGACCGCGACCGCGTCGACGCGTCCCCGCGCGCGCTTGCGGTACTGCGCGATGGCGTCGCGGCCGATGTTCGCTGGACGCCGAACCTGCGCGACACGCTGGCCACCCGGGTCGCGTTCAGCAACTACGACGACGACAATCGTCGGGAAGCATTCCTCGGCGATTACCGCCACGCCACGTACCGCGGCGACAAGGTCCTGGTTGACCTGGGTGGGCAAATCGAGTGGCAGCACAACTCGCGCAATACCGGCAACGGGTATTACAGCCCCGACCGCTATGTCCGGGTCGCCCCGCAGGCATCGGCCTACGTCAGCTTCAGCCAGGAAGCGGGGCTCTATCTGTCGGCGTCGCTGGGTGCGCAGCGCGACGAGACCTTCAAGAGCTGGAAGCGCGCCGAGGACCTCAATGCCGAATTCACGTGGGGCATCTTCACCCACTGGCAGCTGGTCGCCCGCGCCGCTTACAGCCAGCAGCTCAACCAGCTCGGCCGCTATGAAGGCACGAGTGTCGGATTGCAGCTGCGCTACCGGTTCTGCGAATTCAGCCCCGGACGCTGCCCGCAGACACCCTGACCCAGCCTCGCAGGTGTCGCCATTCCGGCGATTCCAGCATCGACGCCATCCGTTGTATCCGGTCAAATACCGCCCACTTCGGGCTTGATTAGGCTGACGAATCCCAAACGGCCAAGTTACCCCGAGCATGCCTCTGGTGGGTCTGATCAGCTTCAAGGCGCTGCTGGTGCTGTTTCGCACTGGCGATCATGCTGGGGACATTCTTGTCTGTGTCGGCGATCCTGCTGCAGGAACATACGCGAATGCGCGCAACCGGCATGCGCGACCTGCTTTGGCTGCTGGCTGCCGCGTTCATCGACAATCTCGGCTTCCACCAGCTGCACCTGGTGTTCCGCATTGCAGGTACGTTTGAATACATCGTGCGTCGGCGTCGCGACCTGGGCTCAATGGAGCGATATTGGCGCTTCCCAGGACGCCGCGGCGGACAGCTTGACTCCGCCAGGAGCGTAAAGCTCAACGCTGCGAATGACCGCCGCGATCGCGATCACGGTCGAACAGATCCGGCTGGATCAGCTCGACGAACGCACGTGATTGCGGCGACAGCTGCTTGCTCTTGCGCATGACCACGCCGTAGCTGCGTGACGGAAAGTACGCCGCCAGCGAGCGTGCGGCCAGGCGCGTGCGGTCTGCATCGGTCAGGCAGATCGCGGTCACGATCGAAATCCCCAGCCCCATGGCCACGTACTGCTTGATCACCTCCCAGCCGCCCACCTCCAGCGCCACCGTGTACGGCACGCGGTTGCGCTGGAACACCAGGTCCACCATCCGGTAGGTGGTCAGCCGCTGCGGCGGCAGGATCAGGCCGTACGGCGACAGGTCTTCGAGTTTCAATTCCGGCTTGTGGGCCAGCGGATGATCCAGTGGGGTGATCAGCATCGGTTCAAAGCGATACACCGGCGCGTAGGTGAGGTCCGCCGGCACGTCAAGCATCGAGCCCACCGCGAAATCCACCGCGTCCGAGCGCAGCAGGTCCAGGCCGCTGGCGCCGGTGACGTTGTGCAGGCGCATGCGCACGTCGGGCTGGCGCTGGCGGAAGGCCTCCACGATC